>CAVAPC010000031.1:0-34314 GCA_963590505.1 uncultured Alistipes sp.
AAAGCCTTTTTTATGCAAATTTCTTAATCGTAAATTCTAAATCCGAAACTTGAGTTGATTTATAATTCTACGATTTCTCATCCACTTTATAGAATTCTCCGTTCCCTCATACATGTCATAAGTCTTCGTCATTATCCCTTCTTACCATTATTGTAAATCTTCCGTTCTGACAGCGATTAAACAAGGTATTCTCACGCTCCTGTAACACAGAATGGCAAAGACGACTATCATAATTGAAGCAAAATGAACATTTGCACAAAGGTACAGTTTTGCATCAATGAAATATTATCCGTACTTTTGTGGATAAACAGAAATAACGTGAAAATGGCGAAAGACAAAACAGTATACGTCTGCTCATACTGCGGACAAGAATCGGCAAAATGGATAGGGAAATGTCCAGCCTGCGGCCAGTGGAACACATTCAAAGAGATGCGTGTTGCAGCCGACAGTGCGACAAATTCTATTGTTTCCGCAATCTCGATGAAAACAGGTAGAGCGAACACTGTACAAAAGCTTAAAGACATATCAGTACAAGACGAGCCGCGCTTCGACATGAACGACGCTGAACTGAACCGCGTGCTTGGTGGCGGGCTTGTGCGCGGTTCAATAACGTTGCTTGGCGGCGAACCGGGCATCGGAAAGAGCACGCTTTCGCTCCAGACGGTGCTCAAGCTCAACAAAAAGGTGCTTTATGTCAGCGGTGAGGAAAGCGCCCACCAGCTAAAGATGCGTGCCAAGAGACTTAGTCCGGAAGCCAGCGAAGAATGTCTTGTACTGTGCGAAACGTCACTGGAGAACATCTTTGAATGCATAAAGGAAACAAAACCGGAAATCGTCGTAATTGATTCAATACAGACAATAAGCACTTCTGAAGCGGAAAGTTCGCCAGGCAGCGTCACACAGGTTAGAGAATGCGCTTCAAAACTGCTGCGCTTTGCAAAATCCTCCGGTGTGCCGGTCATACTTATCGGCCATATCAACAAGGAGGGAACATTGGCCGGACCTAAAATACTGGAGCATATCGTAGACACTGTAATACAGTTTGAAGGCGACCAGCACTATATGTACCGAATTCTGCGCTCAATAAAGAACCGCTTCGGCAGCACTTCTGAACTCGGGATATATGAGATGAGACAAAACGGCCTGCGCCCTGTATCCAATCCGTCGGAGCTTTTGATAACGGAAGACCACGACGGGCTAAGCGGTATCGCCATATCCTGTGCAATAGAAGGCGTCAGACCGTTTCTTGTTGAAACGCAGGCTCTCGTTTCTACCGCTGCCTACGGAACTCCTCAGCGCTCAGCAACAGGCTTTGACCAACGCCGACTGAACATGCTTCTTGCTGTGTTGGAAAAACGCGTAGGTTTCAAACTGATACAGAAAGACGTGTTTGTAAACATTGCAGGCGGCCTGCGTGTCACAGATCTGGCCATGGACCTTAGCATCATAGCGGCAGTTCTTTCAAGCAATGTGGACACGCCGATAGAACCAGGCTGGTGTATGGCCGGAGAAGTGGGTCTTAGCGGAGAAGTGCGCCCTGTAAGCCGCATCGAGCAACGTGTGGCCGAGGCGCAGAAGCTGGGCTTCACAAATATAATATTGCCCCGACAGAACGTGCAAGCGTTCAAAGGAAAGAAAATCGAAGGCATAAACCTGTATCCCGTAAGGAAAGTGGAAGAGGCTTTAAGGTATCTTTTCGGTTAGCGAAACGTGCTCTAATGGAAAGCCTACGCACTTAGTAAAACGTTATACAAAAAGCGCACCATGACATAGGTTGGATGCGCTTTTTATATATATTGGTGAACCAAATTTCTTCGAAAAGGTATCCGGTTCATCAAAAGTCAATATTATTTTCTGTTAAATTTGAACTGACGATATGTCAACAAGATTGTTGGCAATTGCATATATCGTCAGTCCGGCAGGTGTGTGAATCTGAAGTTTTCTTGCTATGTTTCTGCGATGCGTGATAACTGTGTTCGGTGCTATGCACAGGTGGTTTGCAATTTCCTTGTTGGTCATTCCCTGAACAAGACTTATTATAACGTCTTTTTCACGTTCGCTCAGTGTTTCCGAACTGTTCGACTTGCTAATCATGTTAGAGAGTTTGACGGATACATCGTTCTGCTTTGACTTTCGTTCAAGCATTCGTATGGCCGGGATCATAATTTCCTCTTCCACCTCTGAATGTTTGGCAAGCCATTCTTCGTTGTTGTAAATGTCGCAGAGTGTGGCAGAAAGTTGGTTGTTGTGCAGTCCGTCGCTGGGAAGATACTTGATGATAATGTTTTTAAGTTCCCTTAGTTTCTGGTCTGACTGGCCGTGATGTTTCGAAAACGTCTCTATATCGTAGTTTGTCAGCGGTTCACCTTTGAGCAATGATTCCACATACGGGAAGAGAAACTTCTCTTCATACTTCATATGCTTGTTTATCTCGTCGGCATACTCATCGTAAAGTTTTAGAATCAAACGGGCAAGATTGTCTTTTTCATCAAGAGCCTCCGTCAACTCCTTGCGGATGAAAGGCAACTGAAAGCCGAGATAATATTGGTGGCTTGCATGCAGATAATGCAGAAGCGTTGGGATGGATAGACGCGAATAGTCATCGAATGTCTTGTATCCGTTTATTGCAAGGTTAACTATGGCAAGAAACGTGTATGTATCCACGCTTTGGGCTTCACACACATCCTTTACTGTCTTGTCGCCAAAACCAAGATTTATACCGAAGCTCCCTAAACTTTGCAGAATGTTATAGTTGTCTTTAATGAGACTGATAAGCTTATCGTCTGCCTCGTATAGTTTCTGACTTTTCATCTTTACCTACTTTTTGTTATGCCACGTCTCTTTTCCTAAAGCTTTTGCTCTGTAAATTCACGAGGCTACCGCACATCCAAATCCAACATAGCTTGAAAAGACTCAGAAGGAACTGCGTTGTAATTTTTTCACCGTTTAGACTGAATTGCATTGAACCACATAAATTCATGCAAAGTAAACAATATTTTTCCAATTCCGCAATAATCATTTTTAGGTATGCGCGAAATATTGTCTTTGTTCATCTGAATACAGAAAAAAGTCTGCCTTTATTGCCATTTGCAATCAGACAGACCTTTTTTGTTTTTCCTTGCCAATGACATCACATTAACCGTAGTGACGTCATGCAATCAATCCTACTGTTCTTTGTCAAGCAAGATGTTCATCATCTCACACGCAGCCTTGGCTACAGATGTTCCAGGGCCAAAGATTGCTGCCACACCTGCCTTGTAGAGGAAGTCATAGTCCTGAGCCGGAATAACGCCTCCGGCAATCACCATGATGTCCTCGCGGCCGAGTTTCTTCAGCTCTTCGATAAGTTGCGGTATGAGCGTCTTGTGACCTGCCGCCAACGAGCTTGCACCGACAATGTGAACGTCGTTTTCTACAGCTTCGCGGGCCGCTTCGGCCGGAGTCTGGAACAATGGTCCCATATCAACGTCGAAACCACAGTCAGCGTAACCTGTTGCCACTACTTTTGCACCGCGGTCATGTCCGTCCTGACCCATCTTTGCAACGAAGATACGCGGGCGACGGCCTTCCTTTTTAGCGAACTCTTCCGTAAGCTCACAGGCTTTATGGAAATCCGCATCGTTTTTGCTTTCTGATGAATACACTCCTGAAATCGTTCTGATTATTGCTTTATATCTGCCCACAACTGTTTCGCAGGCGTCACTAATCTCTCCAAGCGTACAACGCAGTTTGGCACATTCGACAGCCTTTTCAAGCAGGTTTCCTTCGCCGGTGCGTACACATTCTGTCAGTGCTTCGAGCGCAGCCTTGCACTTGTCGTTGTCTCTGTTTGCACGCAGTTCTGCAAGTCCTTCTTCCTGCTGTTTGCGCACGGCAGAGTTGTCGACTTCAAGAATATCAATAGGATCTTCGTGCTCAAGTCTGTATTTGTTCGTTCCGACGATAGTCTGCGTGCCACTGTCTATGCGGGCTTGCGTGCGTGCCGCAGCTTCCTCTATACGCATCTTGGGCACTCCCGTCTCGATAGCCTTGGCCATTCCGCCAAGCTTCTCTATTTCCTGGATGTGCTCCCACGCCTTGTGTGCCAATTCGTTGGTGAGGCTTTCTACGTAGTATGAACCAGCCCATGGGTCGATATGCTTGCAGATCTTGGTCTCGTTCTGTATGTATATCTGCGTATTACGGGCGATACGTGCCGAGAAGTCAGTGGGGAGGGCGATGGCTTCGTCAAGGGCGTTGGTGTGAAGGCTCTGCGTATGGCCAAGAGCGGCAGTCATTGCCTCGATACATGTACGTCCGACGTTGTTGAAAGGATCCTGCTCTGTAAGTGACCAACCGGATGTCTGCGAGTGAGTACGCAGCATGAGCGACTTGGGATTCTTCGGGTTGAACTGCTTGATGACCTTTGCCCAAAGCATTCTGGCAGCACGCATTTTTGCAACTTCCATGAAGTGGTTCATGGATATGCCCCAGAAGAAAGAAAGACGAGGTGCGAAAGCGTCGATGTCGATGCCTGCATTTACTCCGGCACGAACATATTCCAGTCCATCGGCAATGGTATACGCCAACTCAATGTCGGCAGTTGCTCCAGCCTCCTGCATGTGATAGCCGGAGATTGAAATGGAGTTGAACTTCGGCATGAGTTTCGATGTGTAACCGAATATGTCGCTGATGATTCTCATTGAGAATGCAGGCGGATAAATATAGGTGTTACGCACCATGAATTCCTTAAGGATATCATTCTGTATCGTGCCCGCCATTTCCTCAAGTTTGGCTCCCTGTTCCAGTCCGGCAACTATATAGAAAGCCATCACAGGCAGAACGGCGCCGTTCATGGTCATGGATACGGACATTTTGTTGAGAGGAATACCGTTGAACAACACTTTCATGTTTTCAACAGAACAGATTGACACACCTGCCTTACCTACATCGCCAACCACACGAGGGTTGTCCGGATCGTAACCGCGGTGTGTCGGGAGGTCGAATGCCACTGAAAGACCTTTCTGTCCGCTGGCGAGGTTACGGCGATAGAACGCGTTACTCTCTTCAGCCGTAGAGAATCCTGCATACTGACGAATTGTCCATGGGCGGAAAGGATACATCATGCTGTACGGACCACGCAGGAACGGCGGAAGACCGGCCGTATAATCCAGGTGTTCCATACCTTCAAGGTCTTCTCTTGTATAGACAGGCTTTACCTCTATGTGTTCAGGAGTTTTCCAATTAGCCTTGATGCCGTTGTCTTTCTGCCACTTGACACCGTCAACGTCCTTTATTCCTGAAAAAATATCTATGTCGTTGAAATTCTTTCTCATTTTACTCCAAGTTTTTCGTTATACTCTTTCAATGTTTCAAGCACGTTGCATCTTACATGTATGAAGTTTTCGATGCCAGCAGCCTTCAAGTCATCCGTACAAGCAGGAGCTCCTGCTACGACAAACATAGCGCGTCCGTCCAGATACTTGAAAGCAGGGATTGCATATTCAGCGTATTCATCATCGCTTGAACAGATAACAACAATGTCTGCGCCTGCGTTAAGTGCAGCATCAACGCCTTCCTCAACTGTTTTGAAACCAAGATTGTCGATAACCTTGTAGCCTGCACAGGCAAGGAAGTTACAACTGAACTGTGCGCGAGCCTGACGCATTGCCAGGTTGCCTATTGTGAGCATAAACGCCGTTGGAACCTTTTCGCTTTCCTCAACCTTTATTCTCAGATCCTCAAAGTCAGCAGCAAGTCGCGTTGTCTCTATGCTCTTGAACGCTTCTTCATGAGCACCGCAGCTGCATGTTGCAGCAAGAGCGCGCTTTCCCTCACTTTTCTCTGTGAAGTTCGGAAACTGGTTTGTGCCAAGAATGAACTCCTTGCGCTTTGCGGCAGCTTCGTGGCGCTTTGCATTTGTGGCATTGATATCGTCCTGAACGCTACCGTTCTTTATAGCCTCAAGGAAGCCTCCCTTGTTTTCAACATCAAGGAATATCTTCCATCCTTCGTTGGCAAGCGATGTTGTCAGCTCTTCGATGAAATAGCTTCCTGCACCTGGATCGACGACTTTGTCGAAGTGACTTTCTTCCTTAAGAAGGAGCTGTTGGTTGCGTGCGATGCGCTCAGAGAATTCATTCGACTCTTCGTAGATGGCATTGAATGGCGTTACTTCTATGGAATGTACGCCTGCCAATGCTGCGCTCATTGCCTCTGTCTGCGAACGGAGCAAATTTACATAGCTGTCGAACAGCGTCATATTGTATTTTGACGTAACTGCATTCACGCACATCATACATGATGTGTCGTCAGTTGGAGCGTACTGTTTAACGATTTCAGCCCAAAGCATGCGGGCAGCTCGGAACTTTGAGAGTTCCATGAAGAAGTTTTCAGAAATGCCTAGGTTGAACTTTATGTTAGAAGCAGCGGTGTCTGTGTCAATCCCCGCTTCCACAAGTTGGTTGAGGTATTCGTTTCCCCATGCAAGCGCGTAGCCAAGCTCCTGAACGATGTATGCTCCGCTGTTGTTCAGAGATACGGCATTAACCGAAACGGTGCGGAAATTGGGATATTCCTTCATTGCTTCCACAAGTTTTGGCGCAAAACCCAAAATTGGAGTAACGTCGTGACCTTTCATGACAATCTTCTCCATCGGGTCCCAATCGAACGAACCGGTTATCTTCTGCTTGTCGTAGCCTTTCTTTTCAAAGTACGACTTGAGTATTTCAGCCAGTTCCAGCGTGTGGCGCTTGCATGTAGAGAAATTGACTTCAATGTACTCGCATTCAATATCCTTGAGCAATGTTTCAACATACTCGGCGCTAATCGATTTGCCGGGCACATGAAAGCTCAAAGAGTCAATTCCCTTGTTGAGGATGTCAAGCGCTTTTGCGTTTGCCGCAACGGCATCCGTTGCGTCAATCTCCTGCCTTACGTACCATTCGTTGTCTTTTTTCTTGTTTCCGCGTACGAAGGGGAATTCGCCCGGAAGTGACTTAGGGGTCTGTAGCTTGTCGGTGTCTTCCTTAAGATAGAATGGTTGAACGTTAAAACCTTCGTTCGTTCGCCAAACAAGACGTTTGTTAAAGTCGGCTCCTTTCAAATCAACCTGAATCTTGTCAAGCCATTCTTGACGCGTAGGTGCTTTAAACTCACTGAAGAGCTTTTCTTTGTTGTTCGACATAGTGTGTGTATAATTATATAAGTTATGTTCTACATATAAGTGAGCGCCACAAAGTGTTTCACCATTACTTCAATGAATTTCTTTCCAACCGCAAAAGGAATCCTATATGGCACTATACTAACGTTGCAAAGTTAACGCAAATTTTATTTTTGAACGAAAATACATTGTTTTTTTTGAAGTTTACATTACCGAAACAGAACAAAACAACTGCTTTGACAGTTGTATGTGGCAATTAGCCCGCACATTTGCTCTAAAAATCAGCCTCATCAACGGCAACAACGATATTTTTTTGTAATTTTGCAGCATTGCAACTAGCCGACAAAACAAAAAAACAACAGATATATAATGGCAAAAGAACTGAAACAACTAACGAAACGCGCTGAGAACTACAGCCAGTGGTATAATGATTTGGTGACTAAAGCCGATTTGGCTGAACAGTCACCCGTTAGAGGATGCATGATAATAAAGCCTTACGGCTACGCCATATGGGAAAAGATGCAGCAGCAACTTGACAAGATGTTCAAGGAAACAGGAGCACAGAATGCCTACTTCCCGCTGCTAATACCGAAGTCTTTCCTCTCACGCGAGGCAGAACACGTTGAAGGCTTCGCTAAGGAATGCGCCGTTGTAACCCACTACCGCCTGCGTGCAAAGGAAGACAAGAGCGGAGTGGAGGTAGATCCGGCTGCCAAACTTGACGAAGAGCTCATAATCCGCCCTACGTCGGAAACGATTATATGGAACACTTACAAAAATTGGATACACTCATGGCGCGATCTGCCACTTATGTGCAACCAGTGGTGCAACGTGATGAGATGGGAAATGCGCACAAGACCATTCCTGCGCACCTCTGAATTCCTCTGGCAGGAAGGGCACACCGCACACGCCACGAAGGAAGAAGCGGAAGCTGAGGCACAGAAAATGCTTCACGTTTACGCTGACTTTGCCGAAAACTTCATGGCCGTTCCTGTTGTGCAGGGCGTCAAAAGCGAGACGGAACGCTTTGCCGGAGCTCTCGACACTTACACCATTGAAGCCATGATGCAGGACGGCAAGGCTCTGCAAAGCGGCACAAGCCATTTCCTCGGACAGAACTTTGCAAAGGCTTTCGACGTCACTTACCTTAACAAGGACAACAAACCGGAATACGTATGGGCTACATCGTGGGGGGTTTCAACGCGTCTGATCGGTGCTCTCATCATGACCCACTCAGATGACAACGGACTTGTACTTCCTCCGAAACTTGCTCCTATACAGGTTGTAATCGTGCCTATCACAAAGAACAAGGAACAACTTGACGAGATAACCGCGAAACTTTCGCCCGTCATAGCTGAACTGCGAGCAAAAGGCATAAGCGTGAAATACGACGACGCCGAAAACAAGCGTCCAGGCTTCAAGTTTGCCGACTACGAACTAAAGGGTGTTCCCGTGCGTCTGGTCTTGGGCAGCAAGGATTTGGAGAACGGCACAATAGAAGTGATGCGCCGCGACACTTTGGAGAAAGAAACAGTACCCTTCGAAGGCATTGCGGAATATGCCGAACAGCTTTTGGAAAAGATCCAGGCAAACATCTTCGAGAAAGCAAAGGCGTACCGCGACGCTCATATCTACGAATGCGACAACTACGAGGAATTCAAAGAGAAGATAAAAGACGGCGGCTTCTTCATCTGTCCGTGGGACGGCACTGCCGAAACTGAGGCGAAAATAAAGGAAGAGACACAGGCAACCATACGCTGCATACCTTTCGGCGTGGAGCAAACACCTGGTGTCGACATGGTTTCCGGCAAGCCTACGACAAAGCGTGTCATTATTGCGCGCAGCTATTAAACTGGCGTAAACACGGAACCATACACCAACAAGATGAAGAATGAAGGACGACGGACAACCGGCAGCGCAAAAACCGCCAAGCATCCCCTGTCCTTCATTCTTCATTTATTTTGACAACCAAAACATTGTGACACACAATCAGCCAAAAGTATCTGACGAAAAAGTTCGGAATAACGCCGCGACACTTCGTTCAGCTACTGCGGCAGATTAAGAAACAATCTTCAACCCACATAAAACAACAGATGTTCAAAGAAAACATAGACAGATACCTGCAACTTACAGGCTTCGACAAGTTCAAGCCCAAGGCTGTGATGTTCGACATGGACGGAGTAATCTACGACAGTATGCCCAACCATGCGCGCTCATGGCACAGTGCCATGAAAAGCATCGGAATAGAAATGCCTCCCGAAGACGCTTACAAATACGAAGGCATGCGCGGAGTGGAAACCATAATGCAGTTGTTCCGCGAACAACGAGGAAAGGAAATAACGGAAGAAGAGGCTGCAAAGTATTACAAGATAAAGTCTGACGCATTCAACGCCTGCCCCAAAGCGAAGCTAATGGACGGCATTACAGACTTGATGAAGAAGATAAAGGATTGCGGATTGCATATTGTCGTGGTTACAGGCAGTGGCCAACACTCTCTTTTGGACAAGCTTGAAAACGAACTCCAGGGACTTGTCAAGCGGGAACTTGTTGTTTGCGCTCTAGACGTAGTTCACGGAAAGCCATCTCCAGAGCCGTATCTGAAAGGTCTCGCAAAGGTTTCGGCTGCGCCCAACGAAGCGATTGTTGTTGAGAACGCCCCACTTGGAGTGCGTGCAGGAGTTGCCGCCAACGTTTTCACCGTTGCTTGCAACACCGGACCACTGCCCGACTCAATGCTTCTCGACGAAGGGGCAAACATTGTCTTACCGTCGATAGCTGCCTTTCGCGACAACTGGGAAAACTTTTCAGCTTTTTTTCAACAGTAACCAATAACACATTAAGAAAATGAACCGGAATACAAAGACTTCTTACTTCTGGCTTCTTGCTGCCGCGGCAGTGATTCTGCTTGTTTTGTTCCTTGGCGAAGCATTGTTCAACACAAAGGGCGAACCGCGAGAAGCCGTGGTTGCATTGTCGATGCTACAGTCGGGCGACTGGATTTCGCCTATCAACAACGGCGTTGACATAGCCTACAAGCCTCCGTTCTTCCACTGGTGCATTGCTGTCTGCTCGCTGCCGTTCGGAAAAGTGACCGAGTTCACATCGCGTTTCCCCTCGGCAATGGCAACAATCATAATGCTGCTCGTGGCCTATCGCTGCATGCTGCGCAACAACACCAACGAGCGTCTTGCCCTGCTCTCAGGGTTAATCACACTCACTGCCTTTGAAGTTCACCGCGCGAGCATGGCGTGCCGAGTAGACATGGTACTGTCTGCTCTCATTGTCATAGCCATATACCTGTTCCATTCATGGTACGAAAGCCGCAAAAGCAGCTATATCCCGTTCATTATCCTTGCCATGAGCGGAGCATTCCTTACCAAAGGCCCGGTTGGCGTAGTTCTGCCGTGCGCCACAGTGGGCTGCTTCATGCTCGTAAGGGGTGAGAAACTGTTGCGTGCGGCAGGCATTTGCATATTGTTTGCCCTTGCCTCATGCGTGCTGCCGCTCGTTTGGTATTACATGGCATACCTTGAACGGGGTGACTCTTTCCTTTATCTCGTGTTCGAGGAGAACTTCCTCCGCTTTACGGGCAAAATGGTATATTCCTCTCACGAAGAGCCGCTCTACTACAATTTCCTTACGATGCTGGCCGGATTCCTGCCATACACCATAATGTTTGCGGTATCGCTCTTTGCATTCAAACTGTCTGCGCCGCGCATTACCGCAAGACCCGGCGCACTGCTTTGCCGTTGGTGGAAAAAGATAAAGGCAATGGACAGCCAAAGCCTCATATCGCTCATCAGCGCGGTGCTCATTTTCTGTTTCTACTGCGTTCCAAAGAGCAAGCGAAGCGTCTATCTGCTGCCCGTCTACCCCTTCGTTGCATATTTTGTGGCGAAGTTCATGATGATGCTTTCGGAGAGAAAATTCCGCGCGCTCAGCATTTACGGATGGATAATGGCTGCAATAACGTTGTTGCTGCCCGCTGCATTCATCGCATTGAAGCTTGGAGCCGTGCCCCACTCCATTTTCGCAGGAAAGCATGCCGCTGAAAACGTTGCATATCTGTCAAGCCTTGAAACTACGCCCTTGTGCGTTATGAATGTGTTGCTTGTGATACTTACCTTCGTTTCCGTGGGCTTCTTCATCGCAAAAGTGCGTAAAAGGACGCCTTTCGCCACTTGTCTCTCGGTTGTGGGAATGGTCTGCATGGCATATCTTATGCTCGACGGAATCGTTCTGCCGCGCGTTTATGAAGTGAAGACAGACTATTACGTGGCAGAGGAAATTGACAAGCTGGTGCCCGACGGCAATATATGGGACTATCGCAGCGACTTTAAGCCAGGAGACCGCAACCGGATGCACCAGTTCTCTATAAATTTCTATTTGGGCGACCGTGTGAAACCGCTGGATCTGAACCGTCCGGAAAGAGGATTCATGATTATGGGCGACGACGACCTGGAGACTTTCACAACCAGATACCCTGAGTATAAACTGGAAAGGATTAAGAGATTCGACCACAGAAGCTGCGACGACAAACGAAAGCTTACGCTCTATTCTTTCTCGACAAACTGATTTCCTGTAAAGTCAGCTTGCATGCATCGGGAAGCAAACTGACTAAAAAAAGGAAGCCACTTGTTTACAAATCAGTCTCCCCTTGTTTGCGATTGCAAACAAGGGGAGACTGATTCAAGATGAAGCCCGATTTGATTACATGGCTAAGCCTTGCATTTTTTCTCAATGTCGAACACGTCCATTTCGTCGGTCAGCCACGAATTGGGAAACACTTGTTTTGCCTCCTCAAGGATACAGTTTTCATCAGCGTACTTTGAAGAATAATGTCCCAACATAAGCATCGCTGCATTTGCATCGCGCGCCACGGCAGCAGCCTGGGCAGCAGTAGAGTGATTGTATTTGGCTGCGTTCTTTTTGTCTGCCTCTGTGTAAGTAGCCTCATGATAAAGCGCATCAACGCCGCTCACTGTCTTGCAGAGCGAAGGAATGTATTGCGTGTCGGAACAATAGGCGTACTTTAATGGCTTTTCAGCTGGAAACGTAAGCTGACTGTTGGCAATCGTGTTGCCCTCAGGGTCGGTCCAGTCCATACCGGCCTTTATATTATTGAACTGGCACTTTGGTACGCCGTAGAAGTCAACCATTTCGCGGTTTATGTGCGGCTGTCCCGCTTTCTCGCTGAACAGGAATCCGCAGCAAGGCACGCGGTGAGCCAGCGGGATGGTAGTCACAGTCAAGCTCTTGTCCTCGTAAATGACTTTGCTTTCAGTTGTCTCCAAGGGATGGAACACCAGCTCGTATTCAAAACTAGAGCAGAACATTTCTTTCTGCAAGTCGAAAAGCTGCTGCATTTCCTTTGGCGCATAGATATGCAACGGTGCTATTCGTCCGAGCAGCCCGAAGGTTGAAACGAGTCCCATCAGTCCAAAGCAATGGTCACCGTGCAGATGGGAAATGAACACGGCTGTAACCTTGGAAAAATGCACGCGGCTCTTGCGCAGTTGCAACTGCGTTCCCTCTCCACAGTCAACCATAAAGAACTTGTCGTGCACTTCCACGAGCTGCGAAGAAGTGTTGTGTTTCAGATTGGGCAGCGCACTGCCGCATCCCAATATATGTACGTTGAATCTTGCCATAAAGCAGGACTTATTTTTTCATCCTTTTATACGCATAGATTCCATTTGCGTTTTCAAGCAGAAGGGAGTCAGGACCGAGTGCGTATATGCTGAAGGTGTCTGAAGTGAGCACTAGTTTTCCATTGGAAATCTTCCAGTCTACATAGGGTTTCGGCTCTTGGTTGTCGCAGTTGACCACTCCTCCGTCTTCAATCGAGAAGGTTCTGTCAATGCTTTGCCATTTTCCCATAAGCGACGTGAGGTTGATTGCCGTCTGCGCAAACTTCATATTGTCGCCTTCGGGGGCATTTCCTGCAACAACGGCCATGCGGTCGCCGGCCAGCATGCCGCCGAGCACAGTTGTCACAGTGTCGTTGCCATGAAGAGTGAACTCAAGCGTATCGCCTTTGTCCGTTATCAGTTGCAGTACGTTCATCGTCGAGCCTTCGCCACAGGTGCCGTACACGGTGGAATCGGCTTCAACCTCGGCTTCGACAAGTTTCGGAACGTCGTTGCCCGCGGTCTGTTTCTTTTTGTCGCAGCTGGCCACGAAAGTGATTGCCAGGCATATTGCGATTACAGATGTCAGTGTTCTCATGTTGCAATACTATTTAGAATCTTTTTTCTCCATTTCCTTAGCCTCGTTCCACAGTTGGTCCATCTCGCCTAGCGTCATCTCCGTCAGCGGTTTTCCCATTCTTATGGAATGCTCCTCAATGTAGTTGAACCTGCGTATAAACTTCTGGTTGGTCATTTCCAGGGCATTGTCGGGGTTCAGCTTGTAGAGTCTTGCGGCGTTTATAACGCTGAAGAGGAAATCTCCAAGTTCTGCCGTGGATTTTTCCTTGTCTTCCTTGCGCAGTTCCACCTCGAGTTCGCCAAGCTCTTCGGCAACCTTTTTCCACACATCTGCCTTGTCTTCCCAATCGAAGCCAACGTTTCGCGCCTTGTCTTGAATGCGGTATGCCTTGATAAGCGAGGGCAATGCATCTGGAACGCCGGAGAGAACGCGTTTGTTGCCGTCCTTTTCCTTTAGCTTTATCTGTTCCCAGTTTTCCACTACCTGCTGTGCCGTTTTTGCGTTCTGCATGTCAGTGTGTTCCAAGTCTTCTCCATATGGCAGCGGTTTGGGGTTGGGCGCACCGACTTGCGAGGGGTGATAGACATGGGGATGGCGGAAGATGAGTTTGTCAACAGCCTTGTTGCATACGTCGGCAATGTCGAATGCCTCCTGTTCCTCGCCTATTTTTGAATAGAAACAGATGTGGAGCAACACGTCGCCCAGTTCCTTGCAGATATTTGGAGTGTCTTCCTTCATCAGTGCGTCGCACAGTTCAAACGTTTCCTCTATTGTGTTCGGGCGCAGACTCTGGTTGGTCTGCTTGCGGTCCCACGGACATTTCTCACGGAGCGTGTCGAGCACGTCGAGAAAACGGCCGAAGGCTTCCATCTTTTCTTCTCTTGTATGCATCATTTAAAAGTTATTGTTGTTTTCGCCAGCCGCAACAGCTTTTCCGTAGGCTATGCGTATGACCAGCATTTTGTCTGTATTTGAAATCCCGTACCGCGCAAACATCAGGCGGTCGTTGTTGAATTCGTCGGCAAGTCTTGCTGCAAAGCGGGCATATTCCAGCGGGTTGCCTTCCCTTTCTTCCTTTGGGGCGGAAGAGAGCTTTAGGTAAAAGGTTGCAAACAAAGAAGCAGCGCTTCGTATGTCGCCTTGAAACCATTTGCAGTATGCGGCGTTGAGATAATCCATAGGTCCCGCAGCTTTGCCGTCAGCTAAGATTCGTGAATATTCCTTGTCAGCCTGAGGCAAGTTACGCTGTCCCATGAGCACCCATGCGAGCACTCTTTTCACGTCGGGCGTGTCGGGGTATTTGAAATCAAGCTCATACAGCACCTTGGCAGCCTCGTCGAACAGTTCTTTCTTGGCCAGTGCCACGGCATATTCCATTGCCAGGCGCTTGGGTGTTTCGCCGTTTTTGCAGAGTTGACCGTACAACCGGCATGCCTCGCCGAAGTTTCCGCTTCTGAATTCGGTCTTTGCCAATGCTTTCAACGCTTTTTCGTTTTCAGGTTCTTTCTGCAAAACCTTTCTGAAGCACTTGCGTGCCTTCTCGAAGTCCCCTTTTTTGTCCAGGTTATACGCTCCTGTCAACATCAACGCCTTTACGCTGTTGTCTTTTTCAAGTGCGGGCATTAGTTTTTCCACTGCCTTGAGCTGGTTGCGCGGCACAAGGAAATTCACGAGTGAGGGCAACTGGAGCTTCAGTTCGGTGTCTTCGAACAACCTGCTTGCCACAAACAGCGAGTTTCCTTCTGCAAACGGATTGTATATCTGGTTGTGCCATTGGTAAAGTCGGAAGAAACGGTAAAGATCCTGCAGGCAAGTGAGGCGAACGTAAATGGGATCGGAATTCAACGATGCGGAATCAGAATTGCCCGGCATTCCGTTTTTGGCCATTTCTGCCAGTTCCTTTGGCAAAGAGGAAAGCAGTCCGCTTATGGCCAAAGTGAAGGAATATTTGTCACTGTCGCAAAAAGGCATGCTGGAGAACAGTCCTTCAACCATTTTGCGGCTGTCATCGCCGTGCAAAGACTGCGATATTCCGGGATGGTCGAAACTGAAAGGCAGGAACCAGTTGGCCAAAGTATAGAAGAACGAAAACCTTTTCATCTTTGAAAAACCGCCGAAATATATGTCCGCCCCTGACTTCTGCATGTCTAGAAGGCGCTTTACGGAATCCTCCGCCTTCTTCATTGCGCGGTCTTCGGCCTCAGGGTCAAGGATATCGCTCAGTCGGCTGTCGTTGTCAGCGCCGTTTATTCCCAAACGGTTCATGGCTATTCTGCTTTCCATCAAGGTCGGGAAAATGTCTTTCTGGATATAGTCGTCGTCTTTCTCTGCATTCATGCAAAGGAACATCTGCTTCTGCGTGTCGATGATGTCGCTTATCATCGAGGGGTTGCTGCAAACGGAATTTATCTCAGCCTTTTGCTTGTCGGCATCCGTATTGTCTGCCATCGAGAACAACCATGCCACAAGTGCGCGCTGGCGCACTCGCAAGTCGGTGGACTTGCAGTAAACATGTATCAGCGTGCGGAATTTGTTTATGTCGAAGTTGTTCATAACGGCAATCATTACCGCACTCACTATCATCTGCACGTCGTTGCTGTCAACAGTGGGCGAAAGCATTGTCTCTTCCATCAATGCTGCTTCTTCGTCTGTCCACATTGCCGACAGCGTTATATGGCAGAAAAGCGACTGAAGATAGGCATAGTGATTGGCAGTAATGCGCTTTTTCTTATCAGATGCCGTTTGTTCGTTTTCCAACTGGAGCATGGCCATGTCTGATACATAGTCTTCCAGCTCCATGCGCACCGCTTTGGGAGATACGGAGAATGCAGGATTGACATGCCGCAAAGCTTCCTTATAGAATTCTATGTTCTTCGTCCTGTAATCGGTTCTTATGTTTCTCACCGCCTTCTTGGCCGTTTCCAGCATGCGGGAGTACAGTTTTCCCCTCATTTCGTCCTTTACGCCATCTTCCATATAGCGGGTCATCGTGTCAAGATTAGCACCAATGTCTTTCAGTTCTTCCGAATAGTAAACATAAGGATGCGTATCCACATAGGGCAACATTATGTTGAGAGCCGAAGGAAGGTCTTCCCTCTCGAGCATTTTGAGAGCTTCCGAAAAAAGTTTCAAGCTATTGTCCATCTCTTTGTGTGTTATTTCGCGGCATAGCCATAGTACTTGACTGTAAGCTTTTGCCGTGCTTCGGGTGTTTGTCGGGCCATGTTCTTTTCTGCAAGGTGGCATGCATCAACAAAAATTCTTGCCTGCTTTTCCTTGCGTTTGTCGGCCAAGGCTTTGCGAGTGAACGCCAAGACGCTCATGTCTGCTTCTTTGGCATTGCTGTAGGCCAGTATGTTGCAACCATAACGCAGAGCTTCTGTAATCTGCGGCTGAGCAAGCCATGCGGCATCAATCTCTCCTGATACAAGCATCTTAAGTCTCAAGTCAACGTCGTTCACCTGAATCTTGAACACTTTTTCCTTGTCCATTTTCACACTGTCGAGCACTTTGTCGGTAAGATAGTCTGAAACGGAATGTCTGGCCATGCCGACAGTTTTCTCAGCAAGTTGGCCGACGGATTTAAGCCTGGACTTTCGGCACGCCATCAAGGCATACTGCATTTTCGTTTGAGCCAGGGCTTCGGTTTCCAGCGAAAGCCTTTCCTTAATATAGTCCGTGCGTTTGGTGTCCATGAACGCCCCGTCAATATTGCCTTTAACAAGTTGTGCCTCGCAATCCAGCAGAGACGTGAAGAACACGAGCTTTACGTCGACACCGAGGGAATCGAATATCCCTTCGTCTCTTGCCACCAATGCAGGAAGACAGTCAATCGTTTTCGCCACGCCTATCTTTATCGAAAGCGAATCCTTGGTGCGTTCTGCCGCCAGTTGCTCTTTGCTTTTCTTTTTTCCGGCTGTATCCGAACCGGAACATGCAGCTACAAGCATTGCCATGAATATGAGAAGAGGAATATGCCAAAGGGTTCTTTTCATTTTTTTCTTGGGATATGTCAGTGCAAATATACTCACTTTCTTCATGTTGGCGAACTATTCCTGCCACATTTTTAAGCGAAGCGGGATTTGGAAAGAGCGCACACGCGGAAAGCTAATGGCTAAAAGCCAAAAGGCACCATGCAACGATTAAGGTGCAGGTGCCTTGAAATATTTTCTGTATGAATTTGTTCCTATGCAGGTTTGTTGTCTACCGGAAAAACAACTGTGGGCTTAAAGGTCTTGGCTTCCTCGAAGTCCATCAGCGCATAAGCTATGATGATGACCGTATCTCCCACGAGGCATTTGCGTGCCGCTGCCCCGTTGAGACAGATGCAGCCACTTCCGCGTTCACCTTTTATTATATATGTTTCAAATCGCTCACCGTTGTTGTTGTCAACAATCTGCACCTTTTCACCGGCTATAAGGTTTGCCGCGTCCATCAGGTCTTCGTCTATAGTTATGCTGCCCATGTAGTTCAGGTTAGCCTCTGTAACCTTAACGCAATGCAGCTTGCTCTTCATAACTTCTATAAGCATGACTGTCGATATGTTTTTTTGCTGTTTGCCTTATTGTTTGCTGTCGTATTTAATATGGTCTATCAGTCTTATCGGTTTTTTGCCGCAATATACGGTGATGCAACCTACAACGCTGTCAGAGTCAGCCCAGTCTTCAATGTCCAGAAGCGTGTTCCCGTCAACGATAGAGAAGTATTCCACCTCAAGTCCCTCGGTCGCGTTAATGTTTTCAACAACCCAATCATGCGTTTCCTTCAGAGTATGCGATTTGGCATAGGTGCGGCTTTCGTCAAGATACTTGAAAATAACGGGAGCTATAGCGCGCTCTTCGGACGCAAGCAAGGTGTTGCGCGATGATTTGGCCAAGCCGTCCGCTTCTCTGACAATTGGACATTCCACAATCTGAAGCGAAAGCTGCAGATATTTCACCATCGCTTTAATTACGGCAATCTGCTGCCAGTCTTTTTCGCCGAAGTAAGCCTTGTCAGGACGCACTATATAAAACAAGCGGCTTACTACCTGGCAAACTCCGTTGAAGTGTCCCGGGCGATGTGCGCCTTCCATCACTGTTGAAACAGGGGGGAATTCGAAATGACGTGTGTCTCGAGTCGGATACATCTCTTCTACGGATGGCGCAAGGACATAGTCGGCACCAACGCTTTCAAGCAGCTTGCAGTCCGCTTCCAACGTCCTTGGATATGTATTGAGGTCTTTCTTGTCGTTAAACTGGGTGGGATTTACGAAAACCGACACTACAGTAACGTCGTTTTCCGCTACGCTACGTTTTACCAAAGATGCATGTCCCTCATGGAGCGCTCCCATCGTAGGGACAAGACCAACCGTTTTAGCTTCCTTTCTAACAGCGAAAAGCTCGTTCTGAAGCTCCGCTATCTTATGAAATACTTTCATTGTTAATATAAATATGTTTTAATAGCGCTGTTGCCTGTCTTGTTATCGGCGCATTGAACTTTTCTTAGGGAACGTTTCACGGAAGAATCGCATTACGTCCGCAGTCCGCTTGTTTTGAAAAATCGGTGCAAAATAACTACTTTTTTCTTAAACGGAAAAGAATATGTATGAAAAAATGCCAATAAACATTTAGTTTTGAGTGTTTTTGCAAAGGACACGAACTGACACTGAGTTTTTTTTTGTACCTTTGCAAGGATTAAAGCACTACATGATGGATACAAAAAAAATTTTGTTTATCAACCAAGAGATAATGCCGTACGTTCCTGAAAGCGAATTGTCGCGCATCGGACGGCAGTTACCCCAGGCAATAATTGAAAAAGGACACGAGATACGCACCTTTATGCCGAAGTGGGGCAACATAAACGAACGGAGAGGACAGTTGCACGAAGTGATTCGCCTGTCAAGAATGATGATAATTTTCGATGATACCGACCATCCTCTGATTATCAAGGTGGCTTCCATACCTTCAACACGCATTCAGGTGTATTTCATCGACAGCGACGACTATTTCACAAAGCGCCAGATGGCAAACGACGAAAACGGAAAAGAATACGAAGACAACGGCGAACGCGCCATTTTCTTTGCCCGCGGCGTGCTCGAAACAATAAAGAAACTGCACTGGACACCGGACATAATTCACTGTCAGGGCTGGATGGGATCAATTCTCCCCTACTACGTAAAGACAGCGTTCAAAGACGAGCCGGCATTTGCAGAGGCAAAAATAGTGACTTCACTCTTCGGCAACGGACTGAAGAAGGACATAGAACCTACTTTCCGCCAGTGTCTTGCCTTCAAGGATGCGAAGGGAGACATACTCGACAACTACAATAAGAAATTTGACTTTACGGAATTCCAGAAGTTGGCAATTGATTTCTCCGATGGGATAATCGAAGCAGGAACAGGAGTAAAACCGGAATTGGTTGAATACGCCAAGGCTAAAGGCATTCCTTTCCTTTCACAGGTGGGAGAAGAAAGCGTCAATGCCGACGTTTACGACAAGTTCTACGACACCGTGCTTGGTTAATCCGGCAAAGGAAATTTCCGAAAACTGAAACCAAAACAAAATGCCGAGCGGTTTAAGCAAACGCACTCCGTGAACGCATGAAACAACACTAACAATGAAATTCAGCAAGTTATTACTCAGCTTGTCTGTATTCGCTGCGTGTCTAACCGCATGCGACGACAACACCGACAATATTGGCCAAAGCATACTTGACGGCGGCGACAAAATGAGCGTTTCGTTCAGCAGCTTTCCAGTGAGCACAAGTTCATATATACCAGGAAATGTATATGCACGCTCCTCAAACGGATATCTTGGACAGGTTAAAGATCCCGAAACGGGAGTGAACGTAAAAGGCAATTTCCTCACACAGTTCTATACGCTGGAAGGGACACAGTTTCCCGAGGAAAGTTCAATAATGTCAAGACTGAATGACGGCTCGATAATTGCCGATTCGTGTGCTTTGTATATCTTCTACGACAATTATTACGGAGACTCACTTGCAACGATGAAGATGAAAGCCATTGAAATGTCGAAGCCCGTTTCTGAAGCATCGAAGCTCTATTCCGACTTCGACCCAGAAGCTGAGGGATACTGCCGAACTGGCAACGGATGCGTAAGCATTAACAAAACTTACACACTGTATGACCTTGCAGCAGACACTGTGCCCAAAAAGATAAAGATTAAACTGCCAAACGCAAAGTTGAACGCAGATAGCACAGACTTTGTAAAGTCTACTGCATACAAAAGTCAGGAAGAAGGCGACAAGTATTACTACAACTACGGAACATACTTGATGCACAGATTCTATTCAGACCCTTCACTCTACAAGAACGCAATAACGTTCATAAACAAGGTTTGCCCCGGTTTCTATTTCAAATCAACGGAGGGTATCGGCTCCATGGCTTCCTCTTATTATACGCAACTGGTGCTTTATTACAAGTATAAATACGAGAAGGAAACCAACGGAGTGAAGAAAGACACGACAGTGAACGTTATTTCCACATTCGGCGGAACGGAAGAAGTTTTGCAGGCAAACTCCATGACCAACGACAACGAAGCTATAAAGGCATTGGTTGACAAAGGAAACAGCCAGAACATAACGTTCGTAAAATCGCCGTCAGGCATCTTTACGGAAATGTCATTGCCTGTCAACGAAATATACAGCGGTCATGCAAACGACACAATAAACTCCGCCCGGGTGGCACTGACAAGGGTAAACAACGAAGTTCACGAAGATTTCAGTCTCGACATACCTACCACTCTTCTGATGCTGCCCAAAGACAGTCTGAAAACATTCTTTGAAGGCGAGAAACTGGCAGACAACAAGACCTCGTTCCTTGCTGTGTTCTCTGAAAGCGACGGTACGACGGAAGCAAAAGAAAACTCGTATACATTCCACAACATAGCTAACCTTATTATATATATGAACAATTTGCGTAAGGCTGCTATAGGTGAAGAGCCTTCGGACAAAGCCAGTTCGAAATGGCAAGAATGGGAAACAAAACGGCAAGTATGGGAAAACGGACACCCTGACTGGAACAAAGTGCTTATCGTACCTGTTACGACGACTTACGTCACGCTTTCGAGCACGACACAACTGGTAAAGGTCGTGAACGATTTGAGCATGTGCGAATCAAAATTCGTTAAAGGAACCGGCGACGAGAACAGTCCGTTGAAGATAGAAGTGGTATACAGTAAATTCAACGAATAAAAGGATGGCAGACAATTTTCTTGAACGCCACATGCGCGACTACGAAGAAAAGAAAGCCAAGTGGGAAGCGAAGAAGAAACATCTGAAGCCTGCAAAAAACGCAAGAATGCCACAAAAGCCGGCAGACGAGGCTCTTTGATTCACAGTCTACCCACAAGCGCAAAAACTTTGCGCGCCATAAAATTGGAAACCAAAGAAAAAGATTGAGCAATACGAAAGCGTCAGGGCACAAAACACCGTGGCGCTTTCGTTTAGCTTTTAACACAAGCAAATTCCCTCAAACGGTAACAAAATCTCTAAAACCCGAACTCATTGAAAAAACTGAGCCACATACTCCACACAACGCTACGGATAGTGCTTTTCATGTACCTTCTGGTATATATTCTTTTGCACGTCCCGGCAGTGCAACGCTACACGGCAAATTGCGTGGCAAAGGCTCTACAGAACAAGTTCGGCACAAAAACGAGTATCGGGAACGTTAACCTGAGTTTCCTTAACAGAATAATAATCGACGATTTCACGATGAACGACAAGTCCGGCCGCAAGATGCTGCATGCCGCACGACTGTCTGTAAGCGTAAATCCGCTTGAACTTCTCAACGGGAACATTGAAATTTCAGCAGCACAGATATTCGGTGTAAAAGCCGCCGCATACAAAGTAAACGAAAAGGCACAGCCAAACTATCAGTTTCTAATTGACTCTCTGGCCTCAAAGGACAAATCGGAAAGCTCATTCAACCTCAAGATAAGTTCATTCATCATTCAGCATGGAGAAATATCCTACGACTGTTGGGACAAACCGACCTCACCGGGTAAGTTATCGCCCTATCACATAAAGGTGAGCGACATAAGTTCACACATAATCATAAGGCATCTATCGGAAAAAGATCTGAACGCCACGGTCAAAAAGCTATCGTTCAAAGAAAGTTCAGGCCTCGAGTTGAAGGATTTGTCGTTCTCTCTGCACGCAGACAAAACCAAGGCTCTGCTTGAAGACCTGTGCGTCAAACTACCGAAGACAAGCATATCATCGGAAACAATAGCTGCATCATGGATGCTGGACAACGGCAAACTTGACATGAAGTCACTTGAACTCCACGGCGACATTGAGGGCAAGAAAGTGTGGCTTGCTGATTTTTCGCCACTTATGCCCTTGCTAAAAAATATAGACAGGAAGCTACAGTTTTCATCTTCATTTGGATGCAAAGACGGCACATTCCACATAAACCGATTCACACTGAATTCCTACGACAAAGACCTTCGCCTTAGAGCCGCTGCATTCTTCCACATTACCGAACAGAACAAAAGATGGGGCGGAAAACTTGGCGAGCTCCACATAGGGGAAGCCTCGTCACAGCTCATCAGAAACATACTTGCACAGCAGAACATCCAACTGCCGAAAGCTGTTGACAGGATAAAACATATCGACATAAACGGTGACGTAAACGGAACTGCAAAGAATTTCAAGACAAAAATAACCGTCACCACAAATCAAGGTACTATCGATGCCACAGGAAGCAAGCGGTTCAACGACCTTACCCTCGCCTTGACAACGGAAAAATTCAACATCAAGGATTTACTGTCGATAGACAAGCTCGGCACAGTGTCGCTGAATCTGCACACTACGGCAACGATGACCGGCAAAAAAATCAGCAAGGCAACCGTTGACGGCACTGTATCGCAAATTGACTATAACGGCTATTCGTTCAACGGAATAGACATCAACGCAAATTACCTGAACAACATTTTGCGTGGCGAACTGGGCATAAAAGACCCGTTCTGCAACTTAAACATTGCCGGAACGGTGGAGTCGCCAGACAAAACGCCGCATGCAATAATCAATGCGAACGTAAAAGGTATCAACCCGCAACGCATCAACCTGAGCAACAAGTGGGGCGACACGAATTTCAGCATGACTCTGAATACCGACATCACGGGCAGGACATTGCAGGAACTGACAGGAAAAATCTCCGTGAGCGACTTCCTCATGGCGGCTGCCGACGGCAATTACCGCATAAACTCTGTGGATGCAGAAATCGGGAAAAGGCGCCTCTCCATAAATGCAGATTTCGGTTCTGTGGAGCTTAACGGCAAATACAATCTCGCCACGCTCGACAAGAGTTTCGTTTCGCTGATAAAATCAAAACTGCCCACAATGACTTGGCTCGGACAGTCTGCCAAGACAACCGCTTCGGGCAACGACTTCACGCTTGAAGCCCACATCAACAATACAGAATGGATGGAGAAGCTGCTGGGAATCCCCTGCCGCCTGGATTATCCCGCAAACGTTAAAGCAAGGGTAAACGACTTTATCAGAAGCGTCGACGCACAAGTGGACTTGCCGTC
Organism: uncultured Alistipes sp.; assembly: GCA_963590505.1. GTDB lineage: Bacteria > Bacteroidota > Bacteroidia > Bacteroidales > Bacteroidaceae > Prevotella. The sequence goes on from CAVAPC010000031.1 coordinate 23,890, forward strand.
TTTCGCCTATGACGATGCGGAATTCCGCGGCGGAATGATTGACATACACACCGTCTCGGACACGCTGTTCGCCAATGCAACCGTGAAGAAACTGCTTGGCAACAACAACGACGTTACAATCAGTGTTGAAGCAAACGCAGCAAACAACACACTGGGCAGCGTGATTGGCATAGACTACAACGCCCCGATAAATATGAAGGGTGAACTACGCAGCAATACACAGTTCTTCGAATCTCCGGGCTACGGAAAGGCGGTATTGTTCAACCTTGAACCGTCAACCATTCTGGTGCAAGACACGGCATGGACCGTGTCGCCTTCAAGCATTCTCTACAGTGGGAAGGGGCTACAAGTGAACAACTTTGCAATAACACACGGCAAACAGCACATAAAGATAGACGGCAAAGCGAACAAAGACCTTAACGATTCCATTTGCGTGGACCTTAAAGACATTGACGTTAACTACGTGCTAAACCTCGTGAACTTCCACTCCGTAACGTTCGACGGACTGGCTTCAGGAAAAGCCTACGTTAAGTCAGCATTGGACAGCCCCGACGCCTACGCACAGCTTAAGGTTGACCGTTTCCGTTTCCAAGGCGGACGCATGGGCACTCTGTTTGCCAACGTGAACTGGAACAAGAAGGACGGAGAGATAGACATTGACGCAAACGCCTGCGACGGAGAGGAATCGCAAACCGTTATAAAGGGATATGTGTCGCCTGTGCGCAACTACATAGACCTCGGCATTACTGCAAAGAACACGAACATAGAGTTCCTTGAAAGTTTCTGCGACAGTTTCATGAGCGACATAAACGCACATGCAAACGGCTTTGCACAGGTTTACGGCGACTTGAGCGCAGTGAACATGCGCGGGTTGCTTGTTGCCGACGGCAACGTAAAGATAACTCCGCTCAACACACAATACACTTTGGTAAACGACACCGTGCGCATGATTCCAAACGAAATCCTTTTCAACAAGGCCACAGTCAAGGACCGCAACGGAAACACTGCAACCGTGACAGGAGCGCTGCACCACAAGAACCTGTCGCAGCTTACATACGATCTTGACATAGACGCAAACAAATTCCTTTGCTATGACTTTACCGACTATGGCGACAACACTTTCTTCGGAACAGTCTATGCTACGGGCAGATGCGGCATCGTAGGAAGACCGCACAACATTCGTTTCGATATCAGCATGAAGCCGGAGAAAGGCTCTTTCATTGAATACAACGCCTCATCGCCCGACAACGTGAACGAAGGAGCGTTCCTCACATGGGTGGACCACTCGCAGGAAGATTCAACAGCCACCAACGAGCAGTTGCATGCAAAGGCAAACGGAAAAGCTGACCTTAACGAAAGTTCCGACATGTATATTAATTTCGACGTTGACTGCACGCCGGATTTCACGCTCCGCGTTCTGATGGACGAAACCACAGGCGACAAAATTGCGCTTAACGGTAACGGAGCGATAAAAGCGACTTACTTCAACAAGGGAAGCTTCGACATGTTCGGAACGTATCTCATTGACCACGGTTCATACAACCTTACGATACAGAACATTATACGCAAGGATTTCCACTTCCAGCAAGGCAGCTACATCGTGTTCGGAGGCAATCCCTACAATGCGCTGCTCAGCCTGAAGGCCGTTTACCCCGTGAACGGTGTCTCGCTCGCCGACCTCAAGATCGGAAACAGCTTCAGCAGCAACAACGTAAGGGTTGACTGCATAATGAATATCAGCGGTACGCCGGAAACGGTGAAACTTGATTTCGACTTCGACATGCCTACCGTCAACAATGACGCAAAGCAGATGGTGCGCTCTATAATCAACAGCGAGGAAGAGATGAACCAGCAAGTGGTTTATCTTCTTGCTATCGGACGGTTCTATACCGACGGGAAAAACAACCAAAGCCAGGAAGATGCGCAGCAAAGCCAGACAAGCCTTGCCATGCAGAGTCTTATAAGCGGAACGCTCAGCCAGCAGATAAACAACGTTCTTGGCTCGCTCATAAAAAACAGGAACTGGAACTTCGGAACAAACATAAGCACCGGAACGGAAGGTTTCAACAATGCAGAATACGAAGGACTGTTGTCCGGCAGCCTGTTCAGCAACAGACTGCTCGTGAACGGGCAGTTCGGCTATCGCGACAACCAGAATGCCACATCGTCTTTCATCGGCGACTTCGACGTGAAATACTTGCTTACGCCGAGCGGGAACGTTGCAATAAAAGTATACAACCAGACGAACGACCGCTATTTCACGCGTTCCTCGCTCAACACGCAGGGACTTGGCTTGATTCTGAAAAAGGATTTCAACTCATGGCTCGAACTGTTCCAATGGGGAAAGAAGAAGAAAGCGGCGAAAAGCAAGTGACGAGCGACAGTAATATAACGTCGTCTTGAATTTGTTCAAGCGTCAATGCATATCTGTTGAAACATAAACGCATTCGGCCTTTAACTGCAACAACAGAAAAAGCCATGAAGAAAGAAAAAACGGACGCCTGTCGTCAGAGAGAAGACTTCTTCAGATACAAGTCGAGAAGTGCAAGTCCTTTTTCCGTACACAAGCCGCGCAGAAGCACAACAAAGTAATTTCTGAAAATGTCTCTGATTGTATACCTGCCGTAAAGCCTGTCAATGAATCTCGACTCCATCAAGGTGTCGCAAATATCCTGAAAGACTGAACAATCAATAGTAGGTGCGAAAAATCCTTTCTCAACGCACTTGCGCATAAAATTGGCCGATTCCTTAACGTGTTCGTCGTGACTCTGACGGAAAAACGCATTCACGCTCTCATATTTGTCAATGTCCGAAAGAAACTCAGCAGTAACGGAGTCCAGTTCATCAAACTTCAACCTGAAGAAAGTAACGACAATGTCAAGCTCGTTTTCAGCCTTTTCTGCATATTCGGAAAGGCGCTTCGTAAAATTCTCAGAGTCACGCTTAACGCATGCAAGCAACAACTTCTCCTTGTTGTCGTAAATCTCGTAAAGAGTGCGTTTGGATATAGACAAAGCATTGGCTATATCGTCCATGCGCACCGCTTTCGGACCCATCTTTTTGAACATCGGTGTGGCCGTTTCCTGTATACGGATCTTTAGCTTTTGCCTATAGTCCAATGAACTACTGTTGTCGTTTTTATGCATTTACGTTACAATTTTATGCAAAACAGTGCAAACCGAACGCAACGGAACTTGTTCCGAATGCTTTGGAGCAGTCTATTTTAGGCAAAGATACAACTTTATTTTTTATTTCTTATTTTTATCCCGTTTGTTTTTAGTAATTTTGCAGAGAAGTGTAATCGCAGAAAATCTATTAAAACAACTTATATAAAACAAAGCATTATGGTAAAAATAACGAAAGAAGCGGCTTTGGCTTACCATGAAGGTTTGCGCCCCGGCAAGATAGAGGTGAAACCGACAAAGGCATACAGCACTCAGACCGACCTTAGCCTGGCATACTCTCCAGGTGTAGCCTTCCCATGTCTGGAAATACAGCAGAACCCGAACGACGCTTACAAATATACAGACAAGGGCAACCTTGTTGCCGTGATAAGCAACGGTACTGCCGTCCTCGGATTGGGCGACATCGGCGCAATGAGCGGCAAGCCCGTGATGGAAGGCAAGGGACTTCTGTTCAAGATATACGGTGGAATTGACGTCTTCGACATTGAAATAGACGAAAAGGACCCCGAGAAATTCTGCGAAACAGTGGAACGCATCGCCCCGACATTCGGTGGAATAAACCTTGAAGACATTAAGGCTCCGCAGTGTTTCTACATAGAAGAAAGGCTTAAGCGCACGCTCAACATTCCAGTGATGCATGATGACCAGCACGGAACAGCCATTATTTCGGCTGCCGGACTGAAAAATGCACTGGAAGTAAACGGAAAAGACATAGCAAAAGTTAAGATAGTAGTAAACGGAGCGGGTGCTGCCGCCATATCTTGCACCAAAATGTATATGGCATTGGGTGCAAAGCGCGAAAACATAGTAATGCTCGATTCAAAGGGCGTTATTACAAGTGACCGCGAGAACCTGACAGAACAGAAAAAGCTTTTTGCCACCGACCGACGCGACGTTCATAATCTGGAAGAGGCAATAAAAGGTGCCGACGTCTTCGTTGGACTTTCAAAAGGCAACGTTCTGACACAGGACATGATACGTTCAATGGCAGACCAGCCCATCGTCTTCGCGCTGGCAAACCCCGTACCCGAAATTTCATACGAAGACGCAATGGCAAGCCGTCCCGATGTGCTTATGAGCACAGGACGCTCAGACTATCCAAACCAGATAAACAACGTGATCGGCTTCCCGTACATATTCCGCGGAGCACTGGACGTGAACGCGTCGGCCATCAACGAGGAAATGAAACTGGCTGCCGTAAATGCAATTGCAGACCTGGCTAAACAGCCGGTGCCCGACGTTGTGAACGACGTTTATCACGTCAACAACCTGACCTTCGGCCCGTTGTATTTCATACCGAAGCCTGTTGATCCACGCCTCATCACAGAGGTGTCGGCTGCAGTAGCAAAGGCTGCCATCGACAGCGGCGTGGCACGCACAACAATAACAGACTGGGCTGCATACAAGAACAAGCTCCGCGAGATGCTCGGACAGGAAACAAAGTTGACGCAGAAGCTATACGACACGGCACGCAAGCACCCGCAGCGAGTTGTTTTCGCCGAAGGCTTACATCCCACAATGCTCAAGGCCGCAGTGCAGGCAAAGGCGGAAGGAATATGCCAGCCTATACTTTTGGGCAACGACGAGCGCATAGAAAAACTGGCGAAAGAGCTCGACCTGAATCTGGATGGCATTGAAATCGTAAACCTTCGCCACGACAACCAAAGCGAACGGCGCGAGCGCTATGCCGCAATCCTGGCAGAAAAGCGCCAGCGCGAAGGCTATACCTACGAAGAGGCAAACGACAAGATGTTCGAACGCAACTATTTCGGGATGATGATGGTTGAGACAGGAGAGGCAGACGCTTTCATAACCGGTCTTTACACAAAGTATTCGAACACCATCAAAGTGGCAAAGGAAGTGGTTGGCATACAGCCTGGCTACACGCATTTCGCTACGATGCACATACTGAACACTAGCAAAGGCGTCTATTATATAGCCGATACACTCATAAACCGCCATCCAGACAAAGACACGCTAAAGGATGTGGCAAAGCTCAGCGCTGCAACGGTACGCTTCTTCAACGAAGAACCGAAAATAGCAATGATTAGCTATTCCAACTTCGGCACTGACGACTGTGGAAGTCCGCAGCAAGTTCACGAAACGGTAGCGGCGATGCAAAAAGAATTCCCCGACCTTGCAATAGACGGTGAAATGCAGATAAACTTCGCTCTGAACCGCGAATTGCGCGACACCAAGTATCCTTTCTCGAAGCTCAAGGGAAAAGACGTCAACACACTGGTGTTCCCCAACCTCAGCAGCGCCAACGGTGCATACAAGTTACTGCAAGGACTTGACAGCGACGCAGAGATAATCGGCCCGATCCAGATGGGACTGAACAAGCCTATCCACTTCACCGATTTTGAAAGCTCCGTGCGCGACATCGTGAACGTGACTGCCGTTGCCGTAATCGACGCTTACGTGGCAAAAATCAAAAAAGAGGAACAGAAGTAAAGCATAGCCCAAAGGCAAAAAATGCAACTTGGGCAAGAGCAAAACACCGCTACGAAAACTCATAGAGCAAGCCGCACGTAAACAGGACACAGTCCGGGAAGGCAAAACGACAAGCCTTTCCGGATTGTTTTTTTTACGGAGGCAGCACAACATCGAACGCCACTTGGAAAATAATTATTTTCAGTCTTTTGCTTTGTGCAATGAATTGTAATAAGTAAATTTGCATTGTGATAGGACTGTGTATAGACTTCGAAACACATTACAAAGGCTAGACACCCGCAACGCAGGCACGAAAATCCGTTGCACCGTGGGAAACAATGCCTATCACACAAAATTACCAAAAGAACAAAACAACTATTATGAAGAAACTGTTTTTCATCGCCGTTGCATTCCTTATGGCATTAACGGCAAACGCTCAATTCGAGGAAGGTAAATTCTACTGCAACGGGTCACTGACGGGGCTTAATCTCAGCTACAACGGTGCAGAGAAACTAAATCTTGGAGTTCAGGCAAAAGGAGGATACCTGCTTGCCGACAACTGGATGGCCTTGGCTATGGTGGATTATCAGCACTGTGGCAACGACGACGTAGAGGACAAAGTTTCAGTTGGTGTGGGCGGAAGATACTACATCATACAAAACGGACTCTATATGGGCGTCAACGCAAGACTGGTGCACGGCAACAGCAACTACAACGACTTTATGCCAGGCATAGAACTGGGTTATGCTTTCTTCCTGGGTAAAAGCGTAACGATAGAACCGGCAGTATACTACGACCAGTCTATAAAGGACCACTCGCAATACTCAACGGTTGGCCTGCGCATCGGAGTGGGTATATACCTATAAATAAAGACAAAAGAAAAACTTTTTAAACGGTCTGCTAGCAATGACACTCAGCAGACATAAAAACGACAAAGGATAATGTACACAGTAGACGAATTAGAGGACAGACTCATTGACCTTGCCTTTGCAGAAGACATTGGCGACGGCGACCATACCACACTATGTTGCATCCCGGAAGACGCTATGGGAAAATCGCGTCTCCTCATCAAGGAAGACGGAATACTGGCCGGCGTTGAAGTTGCAAAGAAAGTATTCCACCGATTCGACGAGTCGATGCAGGTGGAAGTGCTCATAAACGACGGAACACCGGTAAAGAAAGGCGACGTAGCTATGATAGTTACAGGCAAGATACGCTCTCTCCTTCAGACAGAACGCCTTATGCTGAACATAATGCAACGCATGAGCGGCATTGCCACAATGACAGCAAAATACGTGGAACGCCTGAAAGGCACAAAAACACGCGTGCTCGACACACGCAAGACGACACCCGGCATGCGAATGCTCGAAAAACAAGCGGTAAAGATAGGTGGCGGAACCAATCACCGAATCGGACTGTTCGACATGATTCTTCTGAAAGACAATCACGTTGACTTTGCCGGAGGCATAACAAACGCCATTGACCGTTGCCACAAATACCTTGAAGAAAAAGGGCTCGACCTGAAAATAGAAATAGAAGTGAGAAGCTTCGACGAACTGGAACAGGTTATCAACCACGGAGGAGTGGACAGAATAATGCTGGACAACTTCACTACTGCTGACACGAAAAAGGCTGTTGACGTCATTGCAGGCCGCTACGAAACGGAATCAAGCGGAGGAATAACGTTCGACACGATACGCGACTATGCAGAATGCGGCGTTGATTTCATATCCGTGGGCGCACTGACACACTCGGTAAAGGGACTGGACATGAGTTTCAAAGCATTATAGAAAAAGGAAAGACTGCATTATGAAAAAATTTCTTCTATCACTGATGCTTTGCACCGGCATTGTAAATGCTTTTGCATGCACAAACTTTATCGTGGGCAAGAAAGCCAGTGCCGATGGGTCAGTAATATGCACATACAACGCAGATGATTACGGCATGTTCATAGGGCTCTGCCACTATCCCGCAGGCAAACACGCAAAAGGCGAAATGCGCCAAATATATGACTGGGACACTAAGGAATATCACGGACAGATACCCGAAGCACCCGAAACATACAATGTTATAGGCAACATCAACGAGTATCAGGTAACGATTGGCGAGACAACGTTCGGCGGACGCGAGGAAATGGTGGACTCAACAGGCATACTTGACTATGGTTCGCTTATTTACATCGCACTGCAACGCTCCAAGACAGCACGCGAAGCAATATCGATAATGACCAATCTCGCAGAGACTTACGGCTATAATTCAGAGGGTGAAACATTCACGATATGCGACCCCAACGAAGCATGGATTATGGAAATGATGGGCAAAGGACCTGGAAGCAAAGGCGTAGTATGGGTGGCTCTACGCATTCCCGACGACGCTATTTGCGGACACGCCAACCAAAGCCGCATAAGGACGTTCAACCAAAAAGACAAGAAGAACGTGCTTTTCTCGAAAGACTGCATAAAGTTCGCCCGTTCCAAAGGTTGGTTCAGCGGAAAGGACAAGGACTTCAGCTTCTGCGAAACATATGCCTATCCGGATTTCAGCGGACGCAGGATTTGCGACGCCCGTGTATGGAGTTTCTTCAACCACTTTGCCGACGTGGAACGCTACATTCCGTATGCCGAAGGAAAAGTAAAGGATGCAGAACCGCTGCCACTTTGGATTGTGCCCAACAGGAAAGTGTCAGTGCAGGACGTTGAGGCTTGCATGCGCGACCACTATGAAGGAACACCGTTCTCTCTTGACAACGATATGGGACAAGGTATATGGCAAATGCCATACCGCCCCACTCCACTCTATTTCAAGGTAGACGGAAAGAAATACTTCAACGAACGCCCAACTTCAACGCAACAATCCGGCTTCTCTTACGTATCGCAGATGCGCTCATGGTTGCCAAGACAAATCGGAGGAGTGTTGTGGTTCGGCAACGATGACGGCAACATGGTTGCCTATACGCCCATATATTGCGGCAACACCGTGCAGCCGGAGTGTTACAACACACCTGGAGCAGATGCCGTTACGTTCAGCGACAAAAACGCTTACTGGGTATGCAACTGGGTAAGCAACATGGTTTATCCACGCTACTCGCTCATGTTTCCGTCGTTGGAAGAAGTGCGCGATTCTCTTGAACAGTCATACTTCTCAAAACAGGAAGAAATAGAGAAAGTGGCACAGGCAAAATGCAAGAGCAATCCAGCAGATGCCGTAGCTTATCTAACGGAATACAGCAACAATACGGCGCAACAGATGCTTGCACGCTGGAAGCAACTTGCCGTATACCTTATTGTAAAATACAACGATATGGCTGTGAAGCCGGAGAAAGACGGTAAGTTCCTGCGAACAAAGACTGGATTAGGAGTCAGTGTGCAGCGCCCCGGTTATCCGGAGAAGGTGGCACGCGAACTTGTAAAACAGACAGGCGACAGATACGTAGTTCCTGAAGAATAAAATTAAACGTAAACAGTAAAGGCACATTTGTGGATTTGTTCCATCAAATGTGCCTTTTTTATTTTACCATCCGAACATCAAACATCCCCTAAAGAATATTGAATGCACAACCATACTTCTTAAAAAAAATGCATGAACAGGAATCGAATGTAAGTGCAATGAACGCAGACAATATTCTATGAGAATTTCTCCTTCAACATATTGAATAGAAAAAGACTATTCCCTATTATATATCTTTTCCACATACGCCTTGGCTCTTTTATCAATCTGTACAACCATTCAAGTCCGTGTTGCTGCCACCATTCCGGTGCACGTTCAACAGTGCCAGCGAAGAAGTCGAAAACTGCGCCAATTGTTCCAACATGACAGTCTATCAGCAGCTCATTCCAATGAGCAAATGCCCACTTCTCCTGCTTTGGAGCTGTCATACCAATCCAAAGCAAGCTTGGCTGTGCAGCGTTTATTGCTGAAATGATTTCGTTGTTGTCCTGTTCTGAAAATTCCGGCTTGTAAGGAGGCGAATAAGTCACCACTTCGACATTGGGGTATTCCTGGGCTGCCCTCTGCACTATAAGCTTCAACACATTTTCAGAACTGCCGACAAACATAACCTTGCCCCCTTTAAGATTTATGCTTTTCATTTCGAACGTAAACAAATCCCATCCTGCAATTCGTTCAACCGGACGACTTTTTGCATGTATCCACTTACAAGCCTTAACGATACTAACGCCGTCGGGAATGAGAGCATCGCCTTCTTTGAGTGCCCGGGCGAACAATTCATCTTTTCGTGCCGTGTTGTAAGAATGGGCGTTTATAGTGTTGATAAGCAATTTGCCGGCAGGCAACGATGCAAGTTCTGTCTTGCTCGCAACAATGTTAAGGTTCTTAAGTCGAAAATCCACCATTTGCTTGTTGTATACAAAAGATAAAGTTACTGCCGGCAAAATCTCTCAAGCCGACAAAGACGATGCAAAGTTACTCTTTTTTTAATTTTGCAACAACCAATGAAGTTATTTTTAAAAAGACACACACAACTATATGACATTTATGTGAATAGGATGAGTGCAAAAACAATTCACAATCTTCTGAGAAACGATTTAGGCTTCAAAAATTCTGCGATTAAGGCACAAAACAAAGGAACAACAATACCTAAAACAGGAAAAGCGGCTATAATTGCGAGTATTTTTGTTAATAAACTTTTAAAAAAGAGAGTGAATGCATTGTATTTCAGATAAAAAGCAGTACCTTTGCACCGCATTTTTGCAAAACAATATAAACAAACAATTTTAAAACAATGTTGAATCACTACGAAACCGTTTTCATTTTGACTCCCGTTTTGTCTGATGAACAGATGAAGGAA
>CAVAPC010000032.1:0-32342 GCA_963590505.1 uncultured Alistipes sp.
CTCATCTAATTCCTCAATCATTTTGTCGATGGCTCCGCTTTCAATACGATTTGCATCCAATTCTATGCGTAATGCAGCACCAAGATCAAGTTCTTTAGCAAGATTACGCAGGACACATTGAAAGAAACTGTCTATTGTTTCAATGTGAAAATAATCGTAGTTATGAACCAAATAATGCAGCGCCATTGCTGCGTGCTTATGTAATTCATCTTTTGAAATTCCCATTTCTGCTATAGCAGTTAATGCGTAAGCTTTTCCTTCAGGTGTATCGTTTGCAATAGCATACAACATTGAGAGGATGCGTGTTTTCATCTCTTCTGTAGCTTTATTTGTAAACGTAACAGCAAGAGTTGCTCGATAAGAATCAGAATTTAAAATTAAAAGTTTGATATATTCCAATGCTAGTCTAAACGTCTTTCCGCTTCCTGCACTGGCTTTGTAAATTGTTAGATCTTTGTACATTATTGTGCATGTATTTTACATAATCGGCATTATCCGAAATTTAACTATATTTGCCACATACAAATTTAAACCTTTCTATTATGGTACGAAAAGAATTTGCAAAAATTCTTATTCAGGTGCTTATATATGCACTTACGGTTATAGGTTTTGCCCTCGGTATATATTCTCTTAGTCCTGTGCTATCAAGAATAAAGTTGAACATCGTAGTTACTGACTAGAGAATGGCGGCCCGTTCGTTGACACTGACGGCAATCCGGTAAGAAATAATGCAAATTGGATATATATTACGGAATACCTAAAAAAGAGGATTATAAAGTTTGCAGTTGAGTCTTTTACCGCAAATTATGAGTATTTTGTTATGAATAAAGGCCCAAACGATTATTTCTTTCTAACTTTGTATGTTATAGTGTGAAAGTTTGACTATCTCGGTAACGGACTCCGCATAAATTGCAAAATTGCTTATAGCTGCATTATCCAATGCTAAGATAAGATGCGCACACAACTATTAAAGAAGGAAAAGATTAAACTGTATAATAATGAAGTTATCAGAGCTTAAGACAGGTGAAAGAGGCGTAATTGTTAAAGTTTTGGGACATGGCGGTTTCCGTAAACGTATCATAGAGATGGGATTCATTAAGGAACAGACCGTGGAAGTATTGCTGAATGCACCGTTGAAAGATCCTGTGAAATACAAAATAATGGGCTACGAAGTGTCTCTCAGACATAATGAAGCCTCTATGATTGAGGTGATTTCCGAAGAAGAAGCACGTATTCAGCGCAATGGTATAGCCGATGTCAAGCAGGGCCGTGTAACACATGACATAGAACCAATCACTAACGACGACAGCAAGGCGGTTACAGCCCAACAACTGCACGAGGCTGCAAAAAAGAAGCGTCACAGTATAAACGTGGCACTTGTTGGCAACCCCAATTGTGGCAAGACCTCTCTGTTTAACTTCATATCGGGAGCCCATGAGCGCGTGGGCAATTATTCGGGTGTGACTGTAGATGCAAAAGAGGGACATGCTTCTTTCGAAGGCTATGAGTTCAATATCACGGACCTGCCAGGTACTTATTCCCTTTCTGCATACAGTCCGGAGGAACTTTACGTAAGAAATGAAATTATTGACAAAACGCCCGACATAATCATAAACGTTATTGACTCCAGCAACATTGAGCGGAACCTGTATCTTACCACCCAACTCGTGGACATGAACCAGCGTATAATTTGTGCACTAAACATGTACGATGAGTTTGAAAATCGTGGTGATAAGCTCGATTATCAGACTCTTGGTCGCCTTTTCGGAGTTCCGATGATTCCCACGGTGTTCCGTTCCGGTCGAGGCGTAAAAGAACTCTTTAGCACAATAATAGCTATGTATGAGGGGGAAAACCAAGTTTACCGTCACATCCATATAAACCATGGGAAAGATATAGAGGAAGGTATAGACCGCGTGAAAGAACTTATTCAGCACGATGATCAAATACGTTACAAGTATTCCACACGGTATCTAGCAATAAAACTGTTGGAAAATGATCGTGAGGCAGAAAATCTTACTCTCACTCTCCCAAACGGGAAAGATATTCATACATTGCGTGACAAAGAAGCGGTAAGGATAAAGGAAGAAGTGCAGGAAGACAGTGAGACTGCGATAATGAATGCCAAGTACGGTTTCATAAACGGTGCACTGAAAGAAGCGTGCTATGAAACTGGTAGCAAACAAGACACCTATCAGACCACGCATGTGCTAGACAAATTTATAACTCACAAGTATTTCGGTTTCCCTTTATTCTTTTTTCTGCTCTACATCATGTTCCAGGTGACGTTCTCTTTGGGACAATATCCAATGGACTGGATTGACGCTGGCTTAGCTGCTCTAGGCGAATGGATAAGTACGGCAATGCCTGACGGACCGCTTAAGGCCATGATTATCGACGGAATAATAGGAGGCGTGGGTGCCGTAATTGTTTTCTTGCCGCAGATTCTCATCCTCTATGCTTTTATCTCGTTTATGGAAGACAGTGGCTACATGGCTCGTGCTGCATTTATTATGGACAAGCTAATGCACAAGATGGGACTGCATGGCAAATCATTCATTCCTCTTATCATGGGATTTGGCTGCAATGTGCCAGCAATAATGGCAACGAGAACCATAGAAAGCCGACGCAGCCGCCTTATCACGATGTTGATATTGCCATTCATGAGCTGTTCTGCAAGATTGCCCATCTACATAATGATAACGAGCACTTTCTTTGCTCTGAAATACCGCAGTCTAATTATGATCTCGCTCTATGTAATTGGTATCTTAATGGCAGTAGTGATGAGTCGGGTATTCAGCCGTTGGTTAGTAAAGACTGAAGATGTGCCATTCGTTATGGAACTGCCGCCTTACCGTTTCCCAACTACAAAAGCAATACTGCGGCATACATGGGAAAAAGGTAAACAGTATCTCAAAAAGATGGGAGGCATCATCCTTGTGGCAAGTATAATCGTGTGGGCGCTAGGCTATTTCCCGCATAACGACAAGTTAAATTTGCAGCAACAACAGGAACAGAGTTTCATCGGTGCGATAGGCAAGACTGTAGAACCGGTATTCCATGCGCAAGGATTTGATTGGAAGCTTTCTGTTGGACTTATCTCTGGTGTTGGTGCCAAAGAAATCGTTGCTTCAACAATGGGTGTGCTCTATTCTGGCGATGAAAGCGTTGCTGATGACGAGGAAGCAGACAACTCTAAATATACAAAGTTATATGAGAAGATGTCGGCAGACGGCATAACACCTTTGACTGCATTCTGCTATCTGCTATTTGTGCTTCTCTATTTCCCTTGCCTTGCAACTATAGCCGCAGTGAAGAATGAATCGGGAAGTTGGAAGTGGGCAATCTTTACCGCTTTCTACACAACGGCAACGGCTTGGCTTGTGTCGGCCTTAGTCTATCAGATAGGTAGTTTGTTCATATAGCCATGCAATAAAAGCTTTACTTACTGGTGAAAGTTACAAATGCAGTCGTCATGCGTCACAATATATGATAACGCCATTAATTGGTAATTAACCTAAAAACATTATGATTAACAGATTTATTTTGAACGAAGTTTCGTACTTCGGGCCTGGAGCAAGAAAAGAGCTTCCGACAATAGTAAAGAGCCGTGACTTTAAGAAAGCCCTCGTAGTAACCGACAAAGGACTGATGCAGTTTGGCGTAGCAAGGATGGTTTTAGACGTTATGGACGAAGCCGGTATACCTTATGAAATATATGATGAAGTGAAGCCTAACCCCACAGTAACTAACGTAACTAACGGTGTGAAGGCGTGCAAAGCAGCTGAAGCTGACTTTATCATTGCTATAGGTGGTGGTTCATCAATGGACACAGCAAAGGGTATCGGTATAGTATGCACAAACCCGGAGTTTGCCGATGTTGTTTCACTCGAAGGCGTAGCTGATACGAAGAACAAATGCCTGCCTATCATAGCACTTCCGACTACAGCAGGAACCGCTGCAGAAACAACAATCAATTACGTAATTATCGACGAGAAACGTCAACAGAAAATGGTTTGCGTTGATCCTAACGACATTCCTGCCGTAGCAATCATAGACGCCGAGCTTATGTATTCTCTACCGAAGGGGCTTACTGCTGCAACGGGTATGGATGCAATGACGCACGCAATCGAAGGATTGATAACAAAGGCAGCATGGGAGATGAGTGACATGTTTGAAATAAAGGCAATCGAGATGATACACAAATATCTGCCTATAGCAGTTAACGATCCCAAGAACCCTGAAGGTCGTAACGGAATGGCAGTGGCTCAGTATATCGCAGGCATGGCTTTTTCAAATGTAGGCCTTGGCGTAGATCACGGCATGGCTCATCCGATGAGTGCTCTTCACGATGTTCCGCATGGAGTGGCATGTGCAATCCTCTTGCCTACTATTATGCGCTTCAATATGCCGGTATGTGTAAAGAAATATGTTGAAATAGCAAAGGCTGTCGGTGTGTATGAGATTGGTATGACAGATGAGCAGGCTGCAGAAGCAGCTTGCAATGAAATAGAAAACCTGTCGAAACTTGTGGGTATTCCCCAACATCTTTCTGATCTTGGAATTAAAGAAGAAGATATTCCGGCACTTGCAGAACAGGCTATTACCGATGTATGTACTCCAGGTAATCCGCGCCCAGTATCAAAAGAGGACATACTTGCCCTTTACAGACAGATATTATAAAAGAACTTCATAAGGTTTAAATCTCAATAGCAGATTTCGACTATGATGCAATATGGCAACAACCATTCAATCAGCATGTGGTTGTTGCCTTTATTGTAAGTATGTGCTTTGTTTCTGATGTTATAGTAAATCGGTTGTCTGGACGCTCCCCCACTAGCCATATAATATTGCCACTTGCATCAACTACGGCAAGTTGTCGTTGCTTGTCGAAAAGCGAGAATTTGCGGTCTGTCATATAATCGCTCAACAGTTTTTTGCCTTTCATGCCAAAGGGAACAAACCTGTCACCGTCTATACAATGGCGTACAACAAGAGGAAAGAACACGGTGTCGGCGTCGAGCGTGGCTGTATCTTTATCGCGGCAAATCTCAAAGTTCGCAGTACGTTCAATATTAGTTAGAATAAACTTTTGTCTTTCATCGAACATATAAATTCCCGTTTCGGGAAATTTCATAGTTCTTGTATTGAAATTGTCTTTTGGTTCTATGAGTAACTTCCCTCGATCGAACAATACACAATGACTCTTTGACATAAAGATACTACCGTTTCTCATTTTAGGAAGCTCTCTGAAAATATCATCTATTGTGGAAGATGAAAATGAAAAATGAGTAAGGATTGAGAAAATCGTGTATTGCGGCGACACCTGTTGTATTAGCTTTTTTACATCAATGGAGTAGCCATATTTGGTTTCTGAAAGAACGTCTTTGCACGCATTGCCGATCGATACCTGAAATACTTTGTTGGCTTCGTCAAGCCTTCGGGCTGTTTTTGCGATATCGAAGGCTGCGGAAGGATTTATCTCTTTTATCAGTGGCATGATGTTAAGTCGAATACGGTTTCGAGTAACGTCATCAACAAGGTTTGTACTGTCTATAACGAATGACTGTCCTTCTGCTTCTAGAAAAGTCTCAATTTCCACTCTTGTGACTTCAAGCAAAGGGCGAAGTATTAAGCCATTTCTTAAGCCAATTCCTGTAAGGCCGTTGATACCTGTCCCCCTTATTAGGTTTATCAACAATGTCTCGACAGAATCTTCCAAATGATGGCCAACGCAAATTCCTGCTGCTCCTATGTCTGTGGCTAACTTTTTGAAATATTCATAACGTAGGGTACGCGCAGCCATTTCTATGCTCTGTTTGTGAAGATTTGCATAAGAGCGCGTATCAAAATGTACAATATGCAATTTTATATCTTCGGAAGAGCACAGATCTATGCAGAAACACTCATCACGATCTGACTCCTTACCGCGCAAATGAAAATTGCAATGTACACCTTCCACCGTGTATCCCAAGCGCTTCAGTGACAATAACAATGCGACACTGTCTGCGCCGCCAGAAAGTGCAACAAGATATAGAGCTCCCTTTCTCATCAAGGCATTAGCTTTGATGGTCTGTTTTACTTTGTCGAGGAACGGAATTTTTCCCATAATGGAATAACAGTTCTTATTCTACGTAAAGTACCAAACCTTTAAGATACTCTCCTTCTGGATGATATATGTTTATAGGATGGTCGGCCGGTTGGTGAAGTTGATGAAGGATTCTTACATTCCTGCCTGAAATTGCAGCGGCAGTAAAAACTGCATTACGGAAATTCTCTTTTGTGACCACCTGAGAACAGCTGAAAGTGAATAATATTCCGCCATGCTTAATCCTTTCGAAAGCCTTTACGTTAAGGCGTGTATATCCTTTTAGTGCATTGTGAAGCGCTCCACGGTGTTTGGCAAATGCCGGAGGATCAAGTATGATGAGATCATAGAAATCCTTTGCATTGTCGAGGAATTTGAATGCGTCTTCACAAAAAGCCTTGTGTCGGTTATCTCCCGGAAAATTGATATTAACGTTTGCATTCGTAAGTTCAATTGCCTTCGCGCTACTGTCAACAGAATGTACAAGGTTTGCACCTCCCCTCATGGCATAGAAAGAGAACCCTCCGGTATAGCAGAACATGTTGAGAACGTTCTTTCCGTTTGAATATTTCTCCAGCATACTGCGGTTTTCACGCTGATCTACAAAAAAACCTGTTTTCTGTCCTTTAAGCCAATCAACATGAAATTTTAAGCCATTCTCAATGGCCGTATTGTCAGTACTGCCTCCGATAACAAATCCGTTTTCTTGGCCTAGTTCAGCTTTGAAAGGCAATGTTGTTTCGCTTTTATAATAAACGTTATCTATACGCCCGTCCATCACTTCAACCAAAGTCTTTGCAATGTCCATGCGATTCATATGCATGCCAACACTGTGTGCCTGCATAACTGCCGTCTTTCCATAGCAGTCTATCACTAGTCCAGGAAGATTGTCGCCTTCACCGTGAACGAGGCGATATGTATTATTACTCTGATTGTCGGCAATCCCAATGGCAATACGCATTTTCAATGCCTCCGTAAGCTTCTCTTTCCAAAACGCAGTGTTTATTGTTATATCATGGAATGAAAGTACGCGCACTGCTATGCTACCCACCTGGTAATGCCCTATGGCAATGAAACTATTGTCAGAAGTCAATACCCTTACGGTGTCGCCTTCGTCTATTCCTTCATCTATTTTTGCGAGAGCTCCGGAAAAAATCCATGGATGAAAACGTTTCAGACTTTCTTCTTTTCCCCTTTTTAGTGTTATTGTTTTATATTGTGCCATTATATTGATCAAATATTAAATTTTCTTTAATTCTCGGTTATTCATTTCCTGCAGTTTTCAGCATTACCGTATCTTCGGTTTCAGGTATCTTGACCAATTCGTAATCTCCGCTTTGCTCAAGCTTCATCAGTTCTTCATAGAGCTTTATACATGCCCAAGCGTCTGTTGCTGCATAGGCTTTTTGCTTGTCGCTCAGAACATCGGCTTCCCAATTCGTAAGGCGCTGAGCTTTGCTAATCTTTTGTCTGAAAAGATTGGCATAAAGTTTCTGTAGACTAAGGTCTTCAATGCCTATTTCTCCAACATGCTTTTGAAGGTCGATGAAGTTTCCGGGAACAAACTCAGCCCTTCTGTGTAACGATATAATATCGTCGTGAAGAGAAAGCCCTATTTTGGGTACAGTGGCATCTTCAAGCAGACGTATAATAGAAGATGTAATGCCTGTATAATTCAAGCGGAACAGTATGCAAACATCATGTGTGGCAACCTGAAGTAACGCCACTTTATATTGTTTCCCTTTTTTAAATGAGGGTCTGGTTTCCGTATCAACCCCTAAAATTGAATGAGAAAGCAAAAAATCTACAGCCTTGTCGGCTTCGCATTCAGTCGTAACAACAATGATGCGTCCTTCAAAAATAACCTTAGGCAACGAGGCAACAGAATGTTTGTCAAACTTGTTATAAATAACCTTTTTCATAAAAATCAAAATCGAAATGCAAAATTAGAAAAAAAATATGAGTTTATGTGTATTTCTAGGCTTTTTAGGTTACTTTTGCACTATGTTTGCTCAATACAAACACTACAATAGCATAAAAAGAAAAACAAAAATAACATAATGGCAAAAAAGAAGACAGCAAAGAAACAGAGCATTGGCGAAAGAATTGGCATGGCATTAGTTGAAAATGCCATGCTCAATTTTGCATTTGGCATTTTGCTCTTTGCATTTTCGCTTTGGCTAATAATTTCATTCGTTTCTTACTTTACTACCGGAGCATACGACCAAAGTATAATAAATGAGTTGCGTCCTGGAGATATTTTGAATGAAAGCCGCAGTATCCAAAACTCATGTGGTCCTTTGGGCGCTCTTATGGCTAATTTCTTTATAGCACAGTGCTTTGGCTATTCAGCATTTCTTATCCCTGTTTTTTTGTGCCTTTCAGGACTTAAACTAATCAAAGCATACAAACCTAATCTATTGAAATGTTTCCTTTGCATGTGTGTTATAATGCTTTGGTGTTCTATTTCTTTAGCAAAATTTCTCTCGCCATTTACAGGTAACGAAATATACAATCCTGGAGGAGCGCACGGTGAGTTCTGCTGCCAGTTTTTGGAGGATGTTATTGGTACTCCTGGGCTGATTGCTATTTTGCTCGTAACAGCGATAATCTTCCTTACCTACATCAGTGCAGAAACAATGAATGTAGTTAAGAAAATACTAAATCCTTCAAAGTTCATTAATAAGGTTGGCTTTACCATAACTAATATTAAAGCAGGAGAAGATGACACCGATAAACAGGACGGTATAGCAGATGATAATGTAGGCGCTAGTACAGACAATGACTCAAATAATGATAACGAGTCTTTCCATGACATAGGTGAACAACGTGTAGATTTCTCAGTCGACGGAAATGCGACAGTTAGTATTAAATCCAGTGACGACAATTGTGGAACAGAAGACTTCCAAGTTAACGTAGCTGACGGAGACAATAAAGACAAAGGCGAAGATTTCCTGATAAATAAAGTTGAAGGTGAAAAGTTAGCCGATGGAAAGACTGTTGCTTCTTCAGACAACTTGAACACACCAATAAATCCAAAAGAACCTTGGCTGAACTACCGCTATCCAACTTTGAGCTTGCTCAAGAAATACGATGAGGACAACAAACCAAACATCGATATGAACGAGCAACTTGCTAACAAAAACAGAATAGTTGAGGTACTAAATAGTTTTGGTGTACAAATAAAGACTATATCTGCCACTGTAGGCCCTACCATTACACTGTATGAAATTACTCCCGCTGAAGGAGTTAAGATTTCAAAGATAAGGAATCTTGAAGATGACATTGCGTTAAGTCTTAAGGCTGCAGGCGTTCGTATTATTGCCCCAATACCAGGCAAAGGTACGATAGGTATTGAAGTTCCAAATGCTAAGGCAAACATTGTTTCAATGGAAAGTATTTTGAACTCGGAGAAATTTCAAAAGACGACTTTCGACCTTCCGATAGCACTCGGCAAAACCATTACTAACGAAGTTTTCATGGTTGACCTTGCAAAGATACCTCACCTTCTTGTTGCTGGTGCGACAGGACAAGGTAAATCAGTCGGACTCAATGCTATAATAACGTCACTCTTATATAAGAAACATCCCAACGAGATGAAAATTGTGCTTATCGACCCCAAAAAGGTGGAGTTCAGCATATATGCTTCAATTGCCAATCATTTTATGGCAAAAATACCAGATGATGATGAAGAGCCAATCATTACAGACGTTACAAAAGTAGTTCGTACCCTAAACAGTCTCTGCAAACTTATGGACACTCGCTACGACTTGTTGAAGATGGCAGGAGCAAGAAACATAAAGGAATACAACAAAAAATTTTTGAACCATCAGCTTCGCTTGACCGACGGTCACGAATACATGCCATACATTGTAGTGGTGATTGATGAGTTCGGCGATCTGATAATGCAGGTTGGTCGGGAAGTCGAACTCCCCATTGCCCGCATTGCACAGCTTGCTCGTGCAGTGGGTATTCATATGGTAATTGCAACTCAGCGTCCAACGACCTCAATCATTACTGGAAATATAAAAGCAAACTTCCCAGGCAGAATGGCATTTAAAGTAAGTGCCATAGTAGACTCTAGAACAATCCTTGACCGAACAGGAGCAAACCAACTAATAGGACGAGGAGATATGCTTTTCCTAAACGGAAACGAACCTGTACGTGTTCAGTGTGCGTTCGTTGATACGCCAGAAGTTGAAAGAATAAACGAATATATAGCAGCTCAGCCAGGTCCAATAGAACCTATGGAACTGCCTGAACCTGGTGGGGACGAAAATGTAGAAATGTCAGGAGGAGGCATTGACGGAAAGCAGTTGGATCCTCTCTTTGAAAAAGCAGCACATTCTGTAGTAGTTACTCAACAAGGTTCAACATCAATGCTACAACGCAGCTTCTCTATAGGTTACAATAGAGCAGGTCGTTTGATGGACCAGTTGGAAAGAGCCGGCATAGTAGGTTCTGCTCAAGGAAGTAAGCCTCGCGAAGTGTTGATACAAGACGAAAATTCTCTTGACAACTTAATTGCGACTTTACGGAAATAAACGAGAAGTCATTTAATATTCTTGCACAAATAGTGAATTTATAAAAGAAAGGATTTTGCGATGAAAAAATTATTCTTGCTTTTTGCATTTATCATAACAGTGGGCTTCGGATGGGCACAGAAATCAAACGAAGCAAAAAAAATACTAGACAAAACTGCCAGCGCATTGAATTCCAAAGGTGGAATAAAGGCTAATTTTAAATTGTCCGGAAATATGGGTAATTCAAATGGTACAGTTGCTGTCAAAGGAAGTAAATTTACGGCAGCTACGAGCCAAGCTATAATATGGTACGACGGAAAGACACAATGGACATACATGAAAAAAAATGAAGAAGTGAATGTGTCTACTCCAACTGCCGCACAGCAACAGGCAATAAATCCTTATAAGTTTATATATCTTTATAAAAGCGGATATAAACTTGAACTTAAAACTGTGGGAACGAACTGGCAGATACATATGACATCTCAAAATGGTTCAAACAAGCTCAAGGAGTTATACGTTACCATAAACAAAAACTACCAACTGAAAGAAGTAAAGATGCGCCAGAACGGAGGGTGGACAACTATCAGCGTTTCAAATACAAGAAAGGCAAGTCTGTCCGATTCAGATTTTCGTTTCAATAGCAAAGAATATCCTAATGCTGAGATTGTCGACCTGAGATGACATTCTATATAAATATGGAAAATGAATAATTTGCAGATATACCTAACCTTGCGGCAACATATGAGGTTGTCAGAACAACGGTCAATCGGAAGTGATGCCAACACCATGGCAAAAGTCTTTATTGTATTTTGCAGTATTTTGGGCGTCGGTTATATTTTGTTCATCTCCATCGGCTTGGCAATAATAGCAAACACTGCAACAACATTTACTCCAGGTGAAATGCTAACAGGTATTTTACCTGTTTTTCTTGCTGTCGACTTTGCTTTGCGCATTGCCATTCAGCACACACCTGTGCAACTTGTAAAACCATATCTCCTGTTGCCTTTAAGCAGATACTCTTGTACCGATGCATTTATCATCTCCAGTATTCTTACGCCCAATAACCTTTTTTGGATGCTTCTTACAGTGCCATACGTAATAATGACGACTGTATTCAGCATGGGATTTCTGCCTGCACTTTCACTTGTCATCGTTGTTCAGTTGATTTTTACGGCCAATAGCCTTTTCTATATGCTTTGCCGCACATTATGGACAGAGAGTCTCTTATGGGCATCGCTTCCAATAGCCTTTTTTGTCGCACTATTCTCACCTGTAATTTATGGAGGAGTGGTAGGAAAACATTTCTATGATGGTTTTGAACAATACTTTGACTCTTATTCGCCTATTGGTGAAGCTGCAATAGAATGTAATCTATCTGTTTATTTGTTTATTGCTTTGTTGTTGGTTGTTCTTTTTTTGATTAATCGCATTGTGCAACGTAAATATATCTATGCTGAGGCTAGAAAGGAAAAAGATACAACTGTAAAATACATTTCTACGTTTTCTTTGTTAGACCGTTTTAATCAGATTGGTGAATATCTGAAATTGGAATTCAAAAGTATGCTTCGCAACAGAAATCCTCGGATTTCTTTCATAACAATTATACTGACAACTGTGATGGTAAGTATAATGAATTCTTTGTTGCATGACGACTCAGACAATTTTTTCTCCGGCACGATGGGAGCAGCTTATCCTTTCACTCTTGTCAGCATAAATCTAATATCCATTATGTGTCCGGAGGGAAACTATATAGAATGTCTGCTTGTTCACAAAGAAAACATTAAGACTTTGCTCCTGGCAAAATATTATTTCTATTTGTCCATGCTGTTGTTGCCATTCATTTTGATGTTGCCAACAGTTTTTTCCGGGCATTACTCGTTTCTTGTTTTATTTGCAATGGTGACGTTTACAGCGGGGCCTGTTTTCTTCATGGCAATGCAACTTGCTGTATATAATAAAAATACCACAAGCCTCAATGTGAGGCTCACAGGAAAGGCAGGGAATAAGGTTCAATATCTGCAAATATTTACCTGCTTTGTTGTACTGCTTGCCCCTGCATTTATTATGGAAAGTATGCAAATAATAATAGGAGAAGCTTATTCTGCAATTATACTTTCTTTGATAGGATTGGCATTTGTAATATTCCACAAACGTTGGATAAATAATATATATCGGCGTATGATGAAACGCAAACATACTAATCTGGAGGGTTTCCTACAAACTCGTTAATAAAATATTATAATCTACAGACCAATCTATAATAAACAATGAGAAGAAAAATCATCACAGCCGCAATATTGCTTATATTTTGTTGTGGTACGGTAAAAGCTGATGACGCACAGATGCTGACTATTAACGGTGAAAGAGTGGAGAAAACGGTATCTTCGTTTACTTTTGACGGAGACAATGTTGTGATTCACTTCGGCGAAACAGAAGAAAGTTACCCTCTTGGCAGTGTCATATTGGAATTTCAAGAAACAACGGGCATTGAGAACATATCAGTATTAAATCTAGACAGATTTGCCGAAGATTCACTTGATATTACCGGCCTAACAAATGGAACAAAACTTTCCGTCTTTGACGTTAACGGGAAAAATGTTAGCAATTGTTGTGCTGATCATTCTTCTGCAAACATTGATATCAGCAGTCTTGCTCCTGGCGTTTATATTTTAAAGGCAGACAGTAATATTATCAAATTTGTAAAGAAGTAAATCAATATGAAAAATACACGAACCATTCTATCTATTCTGCTTCCCGCTGCAAGTCTCGTTTCGGTTAATGCCCAACAAAATGCAACCGGTAGTGTTAAATTGAACCTGAACAAGAATCAAGTACGCCTTACATTAAATGGGGGTGACATGAAATATTATAATACAGAGAGTGTTTCAAGTGTCTCTATTGACGGTAGCACCGTTACTGTGAATCCGACAGGCACCAGTCCTTCCGAAGCATACAGTGGTAATGTGAAGCGTATAACATTTGCAAAATCACAATCTACAGCAGATCATGTTTCAGGGAAGTTCAGTAATCGTGAAGGAGCGGTAAAAATAATCGAAGCCAAGGGTTGGCTGGAATCCTGTTATGCAAGATGGGAGCCATTTGAAGGTGCGGAATCATATAATGTTTACTGTAATGGTGAGCTTATTGACCACCAGTTGACGCGCCTCTACCCTACCTATGTGCGTACCGACGCTTTAGGGCTTTCAACTGGCATTTATACTCTTCGCATTGTTCCTGTCAATGCTGAAGGAAAAGAAATAGAAGGGGCAGGCAATACTATAAGTGAACTTTATGTCTGTAATTACAGTCGTGATGGCTTTGCCCATTTTCATAGTGGAACAACTGGCGTTGGGGCATACAATAACGATGGTACTCTAAAGCAAGGTGCAAAAGTATTTTATGTTACAGCTCAGACTGCTTCAACAATATCCACCTCGGTTACGGGTGTAAGCGGTACGGTTACAGGTATTCAAGCTATACTTGATGCTTACCAGAAAGGGAAAGACACAACACCAATAGCATTTCGTATTATCGGATTGGTAAAGAAGACCGATTTGGATAAAGTGTCGAGTTCTGCAGAAGGATTGCAGATTAAAGGAAAGAATGGCTATAGCCAGATGAATATTACAATAGAAGGTGTGGGAGATGACGCAACCGTTCACGGTTTCGGTTTCCTTACCCGTAATGCTAAAGGTGTTGAGTTCCGTAACTTTGCCATTATGAGATGTATGGATGACTGTATATCCATAGATACGAAAAACCAAGAAATATGGGTACACAACATGGATTTCTTCTATGGACCTCATGGAAGCGGAGATCATGCAAAGGGTGATGGGACACTGGATCTAAAGGATGACTCGCAATATCTGACTTTCTCGTACAACCGTTTTTGGGATACTGGAAAGAGTTCTCTCTGTGGTATGAAATCGGAAAGCGGTCCGAATTATATTACTTACCACCACAATTGGTTTGACCACAGTGATTCCAGATGTCCAAGAGTGCGTACAATGAGCGTTCATGTTTGGAACAACTACTATGACGGTGTGGCAAAATATGGAGTTGGCGTTACTACTGGTTCAAGTGTTTTTGTCGAGAGTAATTATTTCCGCAGTACAAATCGCCCTATGATGAGTTCGCGTCAAGGAACTGACGCTACAGGAGACGGCACATTCTCTGGCGAAAATGGTGGAATAATAAAATCGTTTGGCAATGTCTACGCTGAAAAAACAAAGAATTTCAGTCTTATCACATGGCAAACCAACTCCAAGAGCTTTGATGCCTATGAAGCTTCAATGCGTAATGAGCAAGTGGATGAATCCATAAAGACGGTTGCGGGCAATACGTCATACGATAATTTTGATACCGATTCAACACTTATGTATTCATATACGCCCGACCATGCAGAAGATGTTCCGCAGATAGTTACGGGATATTACGGTGCTGGGCGTATAGGGCATGGCAATTTTACTTGGGATTTCTCGGGTAAAGACCAGGATTATGATTATGATTCAGCTTTGGGAACAGCTTTGGATAACTATACGTCAGATCTCGTAAAGATTTATTAATACATCCTTCATCATTTCTGATTATTACCGATTATGATATAATAATAAGTAAATTAACAAAATTATAGAGGCAAGTCTGAACAATGTTCAAGCTTGCCTCTTCTTGTATCATAGTGTCGTTTAGAAAGCGTTTGCGTTTCGTCTAACTTCAATTAGAACAGTCAATTGATAATCATTTAACGAGCTTAAGCGAACGTTTAATGAACTCGTCAAGAGCCTTGCCTTTTAACAGTCCGTTTTGAAGAAGTGCCAGATCTATCAACTGATGCACACTGTCCATACCGTCAGCGTGACCTTTTATGATGCGATCCTTTTCTTTTTTCTGCTCTTCAAGGCTCTTCTCTGTTGCAGATTTATCATCTTTCTCTTCTTGTGTAACCTCTTCCGGTTTCTTTGACGAAGTGGCTTGATTAAGTGCCGCCAAACGTGCTTTCAGCCCCTTAATCTCTCCGAATACATGTTTGAGTTCTTCGCCACAATCTTCTTTTGCTTTCGACAGTATTTCTTTGACATGTGAATTGTCTGCGTTGAGAACAACGTTTAAAGTATCAGGCATTTCTGCATAGAATGACATTCCGCTTTGGAAACGACTCATGTCTTTCATTCTTCGCATATATTCACTTTGAAGTATTGTTACTGGTTGTTGGTCTTCTCCGAGTGCTTGAACACCGACATAGAATTGTGTTTTTTCGAGTGTAGGCATCTGAGATTGGAACGTTGCTGACAGAATGTCAGTGGATTCCTCATCAAGTTCTGTTTTCTTCTGTTCATCTTTTGGTACAAGTCTGTCAGACGTATCGCTGTCAACACGGGTGAAACGAGATTTTTCAAACTTTTGCTCAAACATGTTCACACACGGTGAATCCAATTCCCCATCGAAGAGAAGTACACTATACCCCTTTGATTTTGCTGCTTCAATGAATGAATATTGTTCTTCAAGATTGTTCGCATATAAATAAACTAACTGTCCGTCTTTGTCGGTTTGCGAGTCTTTTATAAGCGCCTTGTATTCCTCAAGAGTAAAATATTTGCCGTCAACATCCTTCAAGAGGGTGAAATCTTTTGCACGATCGTAGAAATCGTTCTGAGAAAGCATTCCGTAATTGATGAAAAGTTTTAGATTGTCCCATTTCTCTTCGAAATCTTTGCGGTCTTCCTTAAAGAGAGAATTCAGTCTGTCGGCTACTTTCTTAGTAATATATGTAGATATTTTCTTAACGTCAGAGTCGCTCTGTAGATAGCTTCGACTTACGTTTAGAGGTATGTCAGGAGAGTCAATTACGCCATGAAGCAATGTCAGAAATTCAGGAACAATCCCTTCAACCTGGTCGGTTACGAATACTTGATTGCAATAAAGTTGTATTTTACCGCGTTGAAGTTCTATGTTTGACTTTATCTTTGGAAAATATAGAATCCCAGTTAGGTTAAATGGATAGTCTACATTTAAATGTATCCAGAATAGCGGATCATCATGCATTGGATAGAGCTTGCGATAAAATTCGCGATAGTCTTCTTCTTTTAGTGAGCTTGGTGTTTTGGTCCAAAGCGGTTCGACATCGTTTATGATATTGTCTTCGTCGGTCTCCTGCTGCTTTCCGTCTTTCCACTCTGTCTTCTTGCCAAATGCAATGGCAACGGGCATAAACTTGCAATATTTGTTGAGCAATTCTTGTATGCGGTTCTTTTCCAAGAATTCTTTACAGTCATCGTCTATATGTAGAATGATGTCTGTTCCGCGTTCTGAGCGTTCTGCATCGGAAATCTCAAACTCTGGGCTTCCATTGCATGACCATTTCACCGCCTTTGCCCCGTCTTTATAGCTGAGTGTAAGTATTTCCACCTGACGGCTTACCATAAAAGCACTGTAAAAGCCAAGACCGAAATGACCAATAATTGCGTTGGCGTTATCTTTGTATTTATCAAGGAAATCTGTAACTCCCGAGAAGGCTATCTGATTGATGTACTTGTCTATTTCCTCTTCTGTCATACCCAATCCATGATCGCTTATAGTAAGCGTTCCGGCCTCTTTATCTAGATTTACTCTAACGGTAAGATCTCCAAGTTCGCCTTTAAATTCGCCTCGTTCTGCAAGGGTCTTAAGTTTTTGGGTCGCATCAACAGCGTTGCTTACCATTTCTCTTAAGAAAATTTCGTGGTCTGAATATAGAAACTTTTTTATAACCGGGAAAATATTCTCGGTGGTCACTCCAATGTTGCCTTTCTGTGCCATAGTTTATTATATTTTAAGAATGTTTGTTATTATGCGGAAATTTACACACTTGACTTGTTGGAAATCCCGCCCATTCAGTTCTTACAAATAACGTGCCAATTAAATGTGATGTTCTATAATAGTGTTACTGGACCAAACAGGGCAAAATCAGCTTTCAGTGGGTCGTCAGGAAATATTTTAGACAATTGAGAGGTCAATAGAATAGCATGTCTCATTGTTACAGATCTTGTATCTTGCATGAGTCCGAGCCTAATGGCTTCTTGTCTTACATGTGTGTCCATAGGAATAATCAATGTACGTTTATCTATAAAGGATTTCCATAATCCTAAATCTACCAATGAGTTATCACGTACCATCCAGCGTAGGAACATGCAAAGACGTTTGCAAGGAGATGTAGTATCTTTGGGTATAATCTTGCATGTCCCGTGTGTGGCAAAGTATGATGTTAGTGCTTTTATTGATGAAAGACCGTCAGAAGCCGTGCTTTTAACATAATTACCTATGCTCCCCCACTCTTTTAGCATTATCTGCAAGATGCAAAAAAGTCTGTACATGTCTGACTTCTTATATAAACGATAAAAGCACGTGTCATCAGTATCTTTAAATTCAGTTTTGTACTTGCCATCTTTTAACCACAAGTAAACATTGCCATCTGCAAGTCTTACGATATGAGAAATTTTGGGCATAAATTGTTTACGGCTTCCATAACTAAGACAAGAAGCTACAAAAGCTGTAACTTCCCGATTTTCATTTCCATATACTTGATGCATGAAAGAACTTGGGTCAGCCTCCATAAACTTATTTGATTCACATTGTTCTGCTAGTTGTTTTATTGCCTCTATGTCCATAAATCAACATTAAAAACCAAAAGAATTTACTAAAAAAGACGGGATGAATCTCTTCAGCCCGTCTTGTATAAGCGCCATAGTTGCGGCTTACCATGAAAAACAATTCTTATTTAATCTTAAACTTTAATATGAAGTTTAGAGAATTGTCTTAACTGCCTCAAGCATACCTTTTTCTTGAATAAGATCGAGGTCTTTCTTTACCAAATCCGTAAGTCCCGGAACTGTCTTGTTCAAATCCTCATGCCATACATAATCAAATGCAAGTACACCTTCAGCAACCTTCTGAGTATCACCAGTAGCCCAAAGTTCTTGTAACTTTTCGATTATCTTTGCATCGTCATTAGGAGTGATAGGAGCACCGTCTTCGCGTACACCACCCTTATAGTAAGTGATGATAGCAGCAAGTCCAAATACAAGACCCTGCGGAAGTTCACCTTTACGCTCCAGGTATACCTTTACGCCAGGTAGGTCACGTGTTTCATATTTCGGGAACGAGTTAAGCATGATGCTTGTTACCTGATGGTCAACGAACGGATTCTCAAATCGTTCAAGTACATCAGAAGCGAATTGCTGCAACTCTTCCATTGGAAGATTCAATGTCTGCATCAGCTCTTCAAACTGTACTTTATGGATGTATTTGCCCAAAACAGGATGTTCGCAAGCATCACGAACGATATTCACGCCACTAAGATATGTAACCGGGCTTAATACAGTATGAGGGCCATTAAGCAACGTAACTTTTCTTTCATGATATGGCTTTTCATTGTCTGTAATCAACACATGTAATCCAGCCTTATGCGCAGGGAATTCTGCCTGCATCTGCTCAACCGTCATGTTCTCGGCTTTTTCAATAACCCAAAGATGGAAACTTTCCGCTTTAACCACAAGGTTGTCCTTATAGCAAACTTTCTGCTGAATTTCCTTTATTGTATCGCGTGGGAATCCTGGAACTATGCGGTCTACCAAAGTTGCGCAAACGAAGCAATTGTCAGTAAACCAAGTCTTGAATCCCTCATAGTCTGCACCCATATCTTCCTTCCAAAGTTCGATATATTGATAGATACATTCTTTCAAGTGGTGGCCATTAAGGAAAATAAGCTCACAAGGCATGAGTATCATTCCCTTTGAAGGATCTCCTTCGAAGAACTTGTAACGATGGAAGAGCAATTGTACAAGCTTGCCAGGATATGAAGCAGCAGGAGCATCTGTAAATTTGCAACTGTCATCGAAAGCAATACCTGCTTCTGTTGTGTTGGAAATTATAAAGCGCATTTCAGGCTGCTCTGCAAGTGCCATGAAAGCTTGGTTCTGTGAATAGGGATTCAGAGCACGGCTAACTACATCAATGCGTTCCAGTGTATTAACTGGTTGTCCGTTTTCCTTTCCCTGAAGATTTACATGGTAAAGGCAATCCTGACCATTTAACCAATCAACCATGCCACCTGCCAAAGGCTGGACTATAACTACAGAACCATTGAAGTCTGTTCTCTGATTCATTTTCCACACAATCCAGTCAACGAAAGCACGGAGGAAGTTTCCTTCACCGAACTGAATTATTTTCTCAGGCATCACGCTTTTAGGCGCAGTCCTTTTGTTTAAAGCTTGCAATTCTTTCATGATTTGTATTTTGTTAAAAAGTTTTGTTTGTCTTTCATTAGTACTCTGAGGCTTAACATAACCTCATGTGCTTTTCTTTTGCAAATTTAATACAAAAAACGGAATGTCGTTTCATCAAAATGATTTTTTCTGTTGGAAAAAACACGTAAAGGTTTACGTGTAATTTTGTATTCCGCTTCAGTACCTTATGGTTTTACATTGCAAAAATGTTGAAACCACCGTCAACAACGGCTATTGTACCTGTTACGAATTTTGCCGCATCACTCATTAGATAATGTATCGTTCCACATAATTCTTCAGGATCTCCCATACGTCCAAATGGAGTTTGATGGACAACGTCCTTACCTCTCTGTGTGTAAGTTCCGTCAGGATTCGTCAAAAGAGCTCGGTTTTGTTCTGTTATGAAAAATCCCGGAGCTATGGCGTTTACACGTATTCCTTCACCAAATTTCTTTGCACATTCAGTAGCCATGAATTCTGTAAAATTGCTTATACCTGCTTTTGCCGCTGCATATCCACATACACGCGTAATCGGGCGGAATGCAGCCATTGACGAGAAGTTTATTATCGATCCCTTACCCTGTTCAACCATAGGTTTAAGAAAAACCTGTGTCGGTATAACAGTTCCTGTAAGGTTGAGATTCAAGACTTTCTGAAACTCATCTACCTCCAAATCGAAGAAGTTTCCATCTGGTGAAATAACAGCACCTGGCAGATTGCCACCTGCAGCATTAAGAAGAGTATCGATTCGACCGTAAATTTTAAGAATATCTGCGCAGTTTTGTTCTACAACCTTTTGGTCAAGAACATCCGTCTTCATGAAGCAACAATGCCCACCTTCTTTTTGAATGGAATCCGAGATTTCCGTCCCTACTTTTTCATTGCGACCCAAGATGATCACTTTTGCACCTTCAAGTGCAAGATACTTTGCAATTGTGCGACCTAACACACCGGTTCCACCGGTTATAACAGTCACGTTGTCTTTGATGTTAAAAAGCTGTGCCATTATTATATTTTAGTTATTCGTAGAATCCTGGCTGATAAAAATGTTTCACCATATCACGGCAAACAGTAGCAATAATTCCTTGTACCTGTCCAAGAGCGAACATGCGACCAAGGAAGCTATATCCTGCATTGTAACCACGCTTTTCGTCTCCGAGCATTGTCATTCCATGATCTACCCTCATCGGCAATTGGGCTATATTAGGATTGGCAGAACGGTTGAGCTCTTCTTTTTCGAAAATACGAACCAGCTCTATCAAGTCTGCTCGTCCACCTAAATGTGAAGCTTCAGTAAAATCTCCGTTAGGGAATATATGGCAAGAACGCAGATGAACAAACCATGTGCGGTATGCATATTTGCGCGCCAATTCCGGAACGTCATTATGACTTCCAGCAGAGAGAGAGCCTGCACAAAAAGTCAGTCCATTATGAGGGTTGTCAACGGCTTCAAACAACCACTTTATGTCTGCATCACATGTTACAATACGCGGCAAACCAAGAATTTGGAATGGAGGATCATCAGGATGCACACACATATACATGTCATATTCATCGCATACTGGCATTATTGCATTAAGGAAATATCGCATGTTTTCGCGTAATTGTTCTTTAGTAATGCCGTTATAGAGATCAAGCAATTGACGAAATAGCTCTACAGGATGCTCATCATCCTCTTTAATATTTCCGCTGACAAATCCTTGCGTCTTCACTATTATGTTTTCAACAAGCTGATGGTCGTCTTCTTTCGTCATTGTTGACTTCAGTTTTTCAACCTCAGCCAAAATATCGGAACTCCAACTCTTTTCTGCATTTTTACGTTTCAGTATGCATATGTCAAAATATGCAAACTGGGCATGTGAAAAATAAAGATTAGTCGTTCCATTAGGATTCGGATGGTTAAGATCTGTGCGAGCCCAATCAAGGACGGGCATAAAATTGTAACATACAGTATGTATACCCTCAAGAGAAAGATTTTTGAGACTTTCCTTGTAGTTGTCTATAAGTTTGTCACGGTCTGCCCCTGCATACTTAATACTTTCACATACAGGGAGGCTTTCTACAACAGACCAACGCATACCGTAACTTTCGATGTATGATTTTAAATCGTGAATTTTTTCACGCGTCCAAACTTCGCCGTTTGGAACATCATGCAATGCTGTGACGATACCCTCTACACCAATTTCACGCAGCATTTCAAGAGTTATCTTGTCGTTCTTTCCGAACCATCTCCAAGTTCTTTCCATACAATAAAAATATTATTTTTTTAATTTCTCTTTATCTGTATTTTTCATTTCTTATTATCTAATGCAAAGTTATGCTTTTTTTTGATAATGGATACTTTAAATGAGCATTTTTCCTGTAGCTTTTTAAATATTGTGTATGCTTTAAATAGCATGGTTGAAGACCACACCTCACGCAGGAACTTGTCGAAGTGTTCGCCCATAAGCCCGCGCATGCCCTTGTGTCCCACCTGTTCGTGCCATATCGTCTTCTCTGCCGTATAGCGGTCGTGGATATTGGGCATATACAGATACACCTCGCCTGTCTTCTCGTCATACCAGCCCGTCACATTCTTGCCCGCTTCTATCGTCTCCTTCACTTTCGGATCCGTCACTTCATCGGCACTCTGCACCATATTCACCTTGGTGCCAACCTTTTTGCTGACCTTAGCAATATGCTTCACTACAACCGGTGCATCCTTCGATATTGAGGTAACTGAATTGTTCTCGGAGCGGAAGTGGGTAGCATCTTCTTCGTTCTTGTATACGGTTTTATCTTCTGGAATACCAATATTTTCATATTGTCCTTGGTTCGCTTCTGCAATACAATCTATGACATGCCCTTTACCCTTCTCGTCAATAATGACATTTCTTGAATGTACATCACAAAGTACGATTCCGTCTTTATAATAATAATGTGAGCCAAAATCCCATTCCCAATCGTCTGTCTGTTCTTTCATCTTAAAGCCTGCATCAGACATCATTTTGTCTATATAATCCCAACAAGCTTTTTCGTCATTTCCATAGGTTTCAAAAACAGTCTTGCCTTTTACATATGGTTGTTCTATGATAATACGTGGGTCTGAGAGTTTTGCTTCGGTATAACCTATAACTTTCCTGCCGTTTGAGCCAAACGCTATATTCTCAAACGCAAGTTCTTTTAATTTTCCTATAAGCGCACAAGGATTATATCCTTCAAACAATTCTTCTGGACGAATCAGTTTCCATACAGTCTTGCCGTCTTTAGACAAATATACATCAGACTCTAATTCTGTTCCATCTCCTAATCTTCTTTCAATTGGGAATTGCTTTTCAAAATCTTTGAAATCAAACCAAGCGTTGTTCTGCTTAGCCCAATCTTTAACTCTTCTGGAAATTTCCCCTCTGAGAATAGCAGAATACCTGACCGATATGTACATTTTAGCGGCCTCTTCGTCATAAGATTCACCAGATAAGCCAATGTCCTTTCGTCTCTGTTGCTCGGTTTCCCAATTGGCAACGGCTTGCTTTTGTATTTCTTCACTGCGTCTGACCGTGTCAAGCCCAATGATTGTAGCAGCGCTGTGGCTAATACTTCCCAATCCTCTTTCGTAGCGCCATGCATCGCTATCCACTCCGGAGAATCGTAAGTGCTCTGTGTCTGTTCTTTCTGAATCGCTTGAACGAACTCCTCCCTCAGTTTGTCTATCTGCTCCTTCTCTTTCTCCGGCAATCCTTCTTGCAATTTCTGTAACTGTGTCATTGTATTCCTTTCCTTTTTTGTTTTGTAAAGATAAGAATAAATTCTGAGAACTGTTCTCATCTTCCTCTGTTCTGAAATGCGCTCCTCCTTGTCTGCCTTCCCGTCCCGCAGCGGTATTTCTCCGCATTTCTTCCTCGGTCATTCCGGCAAGCTTGCAGGCGAGTTTCTTCATTTCGTCGCATACCGCCTTCTTGTTCTCGTTCCATGTGGACTTCTCCAGCTCGTCAAACTCCGTGTAGGTCTGCTTCATCCTTTCCTGCCATTGACGGGTGTTGTCGCTTCCCTCGAAGTCTATCTTGAAGTCCTTCCATTCGCCTCTCAACGATACGCTAATACCGCTCTTGTCAAGGGTCACTCGCATCACGTCCTTTATATCCTTCATGTCGCGTGCCGCCGCCCTTGCCTTCTTCTGCATCTTCGCCTGCGTGTCGATGATGCGCTCGGGCATGTCTATGTCCCTCAACTTCTCGAAGAAGTCTTCTATCTTGTCGTAACGCCCGTCCAGGTCTATCTTTTCGGGGTAGCCGGCCTTGCTTCTCAGCTTCGCGTCGGTAATCTTGTCCACCACCACTACGCGGCATCTTACGCTCGTTCCTGCCTGTTGGAACACGATGTCGGGCAAATCAACCTCCGCACGCATGGCAGCGTTCTTCTGACCGTCAAACCATTTGTCGAATTTCTTGTCCGTGCTGCCTCTCGGGATGATGGCTACCACGCGGCCGCCCTCGTCCAAGTGCTTGAAGGCCTTGTCAAGGTGAGCTATGGCTGTCGCTCCTGCCGTGCCGAACGGCGGGTTCATCACCACAACGTCGTGCTTGTTGCCTATGTCGTAGTTCTCAAAGGTAGTGTTGAGGAACTTCCGTCCCAATCCTCCTGCCTTCAACTGTAGCTTCGTAAACAGGCTTTGGCTCGGCTCTATGCTCACCATCTGATTCTCTTTCGGTACATAGCGTGCTATGGCCCCGTGTCCGGCACTTGGCTCCAGTGCGGTGTCTCCTTCGCCCATCCTTGCCCATTCCACCATCTTGTAGCCAAGCGGTTCTGGCGTCGGGAAGTAGTCCACGCCTTCGCGGTTTCTCTTGTTCAGCTTCTGGTTGCTGTAGTAGTCAAGCACGGCATCCTCGAACGGGTCGCTTGTGCCTTGCTTTGGTGCATCGAACTCCTTGCCGCCAACGCCCTGCTGGTCTATAGGGACAACTCCGCTGTGCTCCAGTATTCCGTTCGCGAAACTGTCGCGCAGGTTTCTCGCCTGGCTGCCCAACGCAAGGTTCTCAGTCGTCGATACCTGGTTGTTGAACTTCTCGCCAAAGAGCATCATTTCTGAGTTCAAGCCCAAGATAGGATACTCGAATATGGCGTTGCTCTTGTTGCCTATTCGGTATGTGCGTCCCTCAATCTGCAAGGCGGTAATCGGACTCTGCGGCAGGGCAAGCGTTATGCAGACGCGCTGGTGCTTGCCTGTCGTGTCGTGAAGCGAAATGCCTTCCTTGCCCGCGGCCTCCTGTATAACTATGATGTTCTTGCCGCTGTTGTCGTCGTTGAAGGTGTCAACGGCTTTATCCTTCACCTTCTTGCTCTCGCTGCCGCTGAAGAATAGAACTTTGTCCTTGCCGAACACCTTTGCAATCTGTTCCCTCGGCATGCTGTAGTCCAATGTCTTCTCCCATTGCAGCAGGTCGGCATACTTCTTTCTGAAGGCGCTTACCTCGGCCATATACTCGTTTCTCTCCTTGCCGGGTCTCATGTCCTTTATCTCCTTGCCTGCCACTTCAAGCATATAACTGAACGGCGGCTGGATAGGAACTTTCATTTCCACTCTGCGGTGGAAGATAACAACCTTGCGCCCTGCATCCAAGTGTTGCTTGATGCGGCCGATGATGTTCGCCACTTTCATTGTCTCGAACAGTGCACTGCCGTAGTTGTAGTCGCCTATGGTCTTTCTGTATGCGCTGCCAAGATGGCGCCCTCTTACGGCTTCCTGCACGGCTTGGTTGAACTCTTCCGCACGGTCGGGGGCGACGGTCGGGAAGTCCCTTGAATAGTCATACGGACTGTCTATTATCCTTCCGCTCATCGTGCCCAGCGTGTTTTGCAGGTAGTCGGAAAAAGCTATCTCCTGCTTTGCCACGGCGTCGGGATTGCTCATGCTGCTCTCCAGTCGGTTGTAGCGGAACTTGTACGCCGCACCGAAGTTGTCAAGATAGAAACGGGTCCTGCCGTTCATGCCGCTTGCATCCGTCTCGGGGAACTTGAAGATGTAACCCTCCGCATAGTCAAGGTTCTCTCTCGTGTTGAACGGTGTGGCGCTGAGGAATACTGTCTTGGTGTTCTTCCATGTGGCCTTGGCCTGTTCCTTCAGTTTCGGCTCCACATTCTTGTAATAGTGTTCCCTCGCCTCGGTAAACTCCTTGAAGGCTTTGCCGATCTTGGGGAACGCCGCGGCGTCTGCCAGCGAAAAGTTGCTTATGTCCTTCGGCAACATCTTGAACGTCGCGTTCATCACGTCTCTTTCCGTTGCGCCCGGATGGCTCCGCTTGTATTCCTCCCGTATGCGTTCTATCTCCTTGTTCCTCTCCGCGTCGAACCTGTCGCCGGCCCTGCGCATCTTCTGATAGTCCTTGTTTATGTCCTGCAATCTCAAGAAACAGTAGTTCTCGTTGCGGTTGGTCATCATGTAGTGTTGCAGGCTTCCTGCTGTCTCCGCACCTTTCTTGTTCTCCATGATGCGGTGACTCTCGTCATATATCACGGCATCCCATTCCGTTTCAAGCAGCTTCTTGTTGGCACGCATGTTGGCATAGGTGGTGATAACCATTCCCTCGCCGCTCTCTGTCGTGGCGGTCGTACCGCGGTCCGTTGCCCAATCGTCAAGGCTGCGTATCTCCATGTTCAGGTTTGTGCCGTCCTTTATCCAGTCGGTCACTTTCTTCTGACTTGGCGTAACGATAAGAATTCGTCCCTTGCCCTGTTTCTGCAGGCGTTTTGCTATGCCCAGTCCCGTATAGGTCTTGCCCGTCCCCGTGCCGTTGGTGAACATGTATCCCTTGCCGTAGGCGTGTTCCCTGTCCGCATGCTCGTTGCCGAAGAACTGTGTCTCGGCTCTCAACACGTCGTCCTGCTGCTGAGGCAGAAGGAAAGGCAGGGTTTCTTCTATGTTCTTCCTGTCGCCTATCTTCACCTCCACCGGCTCTGCGTCCACCTGTCGCTGGTATTTCGCGCCAAGCTCCTCACCAAGCTTCGCTCTCAACTGCGCATGTCCGTAGATGCTGCACCATTCGGCAATGGTGTGTGTCTCTCCGTCCATAGGCATCTTGGAGTTCCACATCTCTTCTATGAAGTCGTCAATGTCCTTGTCGGAAAAACCTATCGACTTCATGTCGTCGTAGATTCCCTCACGGATATTGTTCATCCAGTCCTTTATCTTGTATATGCCTTGGTCTATGAGCGACATGCCGTAACGCTTCACGGCTTTCATCAACTCCGGCACATACTCTATCTGCCTTGAGTTTAATCCGACGAGACTTATGCTTACTTCGTCCCGTCCGCGCTTCTTCATTTCTGCCAAAGCTGCTTTCAGCCCGGCCTTGGCATCTTTCGCCTCCTGCTTTATTTCTTCGCCTGAGCGATTTCGCCAAGTAGTTCTTTGCTTGGTTGCAGGCTTCCCTCCTGCATTTGTTCCAGTATTTCCGTTGCCGCCATTACCGACGCCGACGTGTCGTAGGGTTGTTCCATTGCCACCATCAGTGCCGCCTCCCGTGCGCTGAGTATCTCCGGCAGGTAGTCCTCCCAGTCCGGGTGCTCCTCCCTCACCTTCGCTATTGCCTCGTTCTCCAGCAGGAAGATCAGGCTGTCCCGCACTATCCTTTCCACCAGGTAGCTGCCCTCCGGGTACTGTTCCTTCACCTGTTCCTCTACCCAAGTCCCCAGAAGGTCCTCCGCCTTCGCGTCTTGTTCCCAGTCCCAGTCCTTCGCCGCTTCCATTACCGGTAGCAGCCAACTGTGTTCCGTCTTCTGCTCCGCTATTGCCGGGAGCATCCTCATGTCTATTCCTAACATCGTCGTAAATTTTTAAATATGCCAACTGTTGTACGAAGCCATGATTACCGTTGAGGTAGTCAATGGCATCTTCTATCAATTCTCTGTTCTCTTCCGAAGTATTGTTTCTGATTTCGTCCTCAGTGAGAGGCGACTTCTCGGCTACTGCCATGCGCTCCTCGCCGTCCATTTCTGCCCAAGGCTTGTTTATCTTCTTGGCCTCGGTGGTCCCGATTTCCTTCGCAATCTCCTTGCGGCGCTGCACCAAGCCCATGCCCTGCGCCTTGTACTTGTCGTCAAGACTCTGTTTTAGCTCGTCGCGTGTGCGCTTTATCTCCGATTCGTCACCCGAAGCCTTCGCCTCCTCGAATGCCTTGCGCGCGGCCTCCACCTTCTCTTCGTGGTATTTCAATGCCGCCTCGTCTATTGGCGTCTTGCCCTTCGGCCTGTTGGAAATAAGTTCATTTGCCTTACGCTCGAAATAGTCGAAGTATTCGCTAAGATGCGGTTCTATGTTTCGCAGTTGTACTTTCCCGGCAGACTCAGTAAGGCGTGCCACAAATCTCTCAAAGGCTTCTTTCTTCTTTGATTCCACATCCGTATTAAGGGGATTCGCTTCCGTCTGACTGAGCAGATAGGCATGCCAAGCTTCGTTTTTAAGGAAACTCTTATCCCATCTTCCTACGCCGTCAAAGACAGGAAGGTCTGAGAAGTCCGGTTCGCCTACGCCCTTGTTCCCTTCTTCTTCCGGCGCTTCAATTTCCTTCGGTTCAAGTCCGCTTGCCCAGTCAGCAAGCACCTTGTCCGCCACTTCCTCGGCAGAAGTGAAGTGGATATGCAGCATGTCCGCAACGCCCTTCCAGTATTTCTGCAACGCTTCCTTAACCTTGCCTATGAAGGTCGTGGCCTTTGCGCTTTCGGTGACAGATTTTCCTTCTTCGGCTGCAAGCCGCCTTGCCTCCGCTTCCAGTTTCTTTGCACCCTCACGGCCCGAATAGGTGGTAACCATTTCCTCGTAAAGGTCGTCACCCTCCAGTTCGGGGTACAGTTTCTGCACCTCCTCTTTCAGTCCTTCCACCTCGTCGAAGAGCTTCTTCACGTTCTCCCATTCCTCTGGGTTCACGCGCTTCAAGGTCTCCGTCCACAAGTGCGTGTACTCGTGTATCGGAGTTTCCGGCTTCATCTTCTTCAGGTCAAGGTATATCTTGC
Source organism: uncultured Alistipes sp. (assembly GCA_963590505.1). GTDB lineage: Bacteria > Bacteroidota > Bacteroidia > Bacteroidales > Bacteroidaceae > Prevotella. The sequence goes on from CAVAPC010000032.1 coordinate 28,863, forward strand.
CGTCTAATGCGAATCCGTAGACTTCTCCGTTCTTGCCGCGGAATTGCTTAATCCTTCCTTGATTGTTTTCAATATCCGATGATGTATTTCCATTGATAGCTCGTTGGGAGTTATCTCTGGTTTGCCCTTCTTCTCCATTAAATCTCCTACCCAGAAGATTAGATTCCGGATTTCTTCGTTGGGTAAAATAGTCATGCAAGTTGCTATATAGCTCGTCGGAAATTCCGACCTTCTGCATAATTCCAGAAAAAGTTTCTGTTCGGGTGTCAATTCCATAATTCTTGATTATATTTTCAAACTCCTTGTAGTGAGCCTTGTCGCAAGGAATAGCATCGTCCACCATGATATTATAGTCTTGGTCTACTCGGAAGAAATACCAATTGCCGTTTGTCTTTACATTCCAGGCTATAACACCATCTTCTCCAGCTTCAGGTAGTAACCGGGTAATGGCTTGACCTGCATATTGCATAATATCATCGGTAAGCTGACTTTCGTTCATGCGTAATTCTTTAGGAGTATTGCCCCAATCACGGATGGTACTACCTGCGGAAACACGGTGCTCTTTTATAGTGTTGTCAATCTGCAAGCCTCTCTCCAAGGCTTCGAGAATCTGCTCAGATTTTTTTACTCCTTTTTCGGGTGCACCAATTTTGAATCCTGCCTCCTCAAAGGCTATTCTTTGCTTAGGCGTCAAAACATTTTCGGGTATTTCTACCTTTGCCTCGCCCACAAACTCCTTTGCCTTTTGAGCAACCTCTGCATCGTCAAGCACTCTCACAGGTTTGCACCAACGAGAGAGAATTACTTTCCTTGCCCTGCCTGTCTGTTTGAAAACCTCTCCGCTTACGCTGCCGCTTTTCCAGTCAACTTCACCAACGGAATCCTTGGCTCTCTCTGCCTTGTAACCGCTGTTCAACTCGCTTACGGGGACTTCGCATTCCACGATGACAATGTTCGGACGAATCCAAGCCGATTTGAATTGGTCGTTCAGTGGAGAACGGGACAAATGCCAATACGGATTGTAGGCTGCGTTAATATCTGTAGCTTTCTTGCCTGTGGCATCCTTGCCGCCTTTGTCAAGCTTGAATTTCCATTTCAGTTCGCCTGTTTTCGGGTCAACCTTCTGCTTGCCCGTCTTCGGGTCAATGTCAGGAATAGCCAAACCGGGGTTCTCGTCAGCACGAATCCAAGCGCCCAGCTCGTTAGCCTCTACCAACTTGCCACCCACGGATGCTGCCATAGGAGGATAAAGCTTTCCGTCTATCACCTGCATAGCACGGTAAACCTTGATGGTTTCGCCAGTGTTGAGTTGGTCAAGAACTTCTTCGTCAGTCTCCTTGTGATATTTGATGTTGGAATCCGTCGCCTCGGCATCCTCCAAAGCACCCTGTCCTGCATTCTCGTCCGTCACCACCTCAGCCCCGGTCTGCTTTGTAATCTCCGTGGCAATGGTCTTCAGCGCCTCGTCAACCTGTCGTTGGGTTTCGGCAGGCTTCGTGTCGTAGGCATTGAACACCTCCTTTATAGCTTCTTCCTTGCTTATCGGTTCGCGCGGCGTCTCGCCAAGTTCAAGCTGACGGTTCGTTGCCTTGTCGCCCTGCACGGCATCAAAGTACTTGTTAATCAGACCCGTTAGTGTCTTTTGGTCTTTCAGTCCCCTGTACAGTGCCGCGAGTTCGAGTTCAAAAGTACTGAATTCTTCTCTAACCGCCGCCTCTCCGAACAAGGATTTGTTGCCTTTTTCTATTTCCATGTTCACCGCGGCGCGTGCCTCTGCCAAATTCTTTGCATTGGCAAAGCCCGGGTCCTCCATCATTCTCGTATAGGCCTCGAACGAACGCAGAAGGGTTTTCTTTATCCTTGCCTCCTCAGGACTTTTCGCGTCGCGCGGGTATGTCGCCAGTATCGCCTTCTGCGCATTGTCGGGCAGCCGGCTGAACTCCGCTTCCGACATTGTGTCCCCCTCGAACAGTCCGTTCTTCAACAGGTCGGTCAGCCACAGTCTAAGCGCCGCCCTGTCCTTTCTCAGCGTCTGCTCCTCAGTCGCCGTTATTACGCCTTCCTTCGACAGGATATAAAGGGCATCGTCAGCATTGCGCGCTATCAGATCGCTTATCTTCGCGTCGTCGGGCAGTTCTCCCTGTCTCATGAGTACGCTCGTCACGGTCTGCATCTTGTCGCCAAGAAGGTTTATCACGGCACTTGTGCGCGGTATCGCCTTGCCGCCGCTCTCGAACTCCTTCACGTCGTGCTGGCCAAGTTCCTTTGCCTTGGCGTCGTCAACAGGCAACTCGTTCACGTACACGGGGCGCTTCATCTTCGCTATCTCCACCGCGTCAAGGCCGAACCTCTCCGCATTGTCTATAAGCCATTGCTTGTATTCGGCTGCCTTTTCCGGATATTCGTCATATAGCCTGCGCAATATCTCTATTCTGTTGTTGCCCTGTATCGTCTCGTGGCGCTCGTTTATGCTTGGAGCACTGTCTATGTAGGCGTTGCCGTCGCCTGTAATCTTTTCCGGGTCGAAATGGTCAAGGGCCTGCTTTTGGCCGACATAGGATGCAGCGTCCGTCCTGTCCTTCGGCTGCCAGTCAGGGCCGAAATGCCACGGGTTAACCTGTCCGTTCCTGTGGCTTGCCTGCACACTGTCTATTTCCACAACCTTTGCGCGTCCCTTCACGCTCACCTTCGGGGCGAAGTCCACCTTCACTTCCCTGCCGTACACGCCCGTTTGGTCTTCCTTCTTCTGACGGTCATACCTAACATTTCCCGGAGCAATGTAGTAACCGTCCTCGCGCCACTTCTCGTACCTGTTGCCAGTGACACCGTTGCCGCCTGCTTCATCGAAGGCTTTTTTCTTCTTCATGGCGTTCTTCACCGCAGTAAAGAAGTCAATATCCCGTTTGGCCGCGTCTTCGGCATTCTTCTTCGCCGTTTCCGCTTCTATGATGTCCGCATCGTCAGCCGTGTAGTCAACCTTTATCTTCTGCGCCTGCTTCAATGCCGCCTCCGCTTTCTTTATCTTCCCGTCGGCCACCTTGTCCGCGTTCTCGCCGAAAGTCCGCGTCAGCCATTCCGCACCGTGTTCCGGCGTCATCTGCGTATAGTCAGCGGTATCTCTCCCCTTGCTGTCCTTCGTCATAGGCACAGGCGTACCGTCCTCGAATGTTAAAGCCGGTGCTTCCTGCTTAGGCGGAATACTGCCTTCGCCTTGTACCGTTTGGTTAGTGTCAATGCCTTCCCCTTCGTTTCCGGCACCTGCTGCTTCCACTGTACCTTCTGCCGTTTGGTTGACGCCAATACCTTTCCCCGGTTCAGTTTGGTTCCCTTTTTGAGGCTCACCACCTTTCTCTCCTGCACCCTCCCGCATTGGCTGCTGGCCGTTGTCACGCATTGCCTGTTCCGCCGCCGCCTCATTGTAAGGCCGCGAGTTTATTATTTGCAGCTTCCTCCGGTACTCGTTGCCGAAATCCTCAAGCT
>CAVAPC010000033.1:0-16850 GCA_963590505.1 uncultured Alistipes sp.
TTGATTTAATGCATCAATTAACTTCATAAAATATTTTTATGTTACAATAACTTTATTGTTTTGCAAAATTAAAATAATTTCTTTTCGTTGTTGGCAAACTTCATGATTTTTGCTAATATTGCATTTAAATATAAATCAAATGGCGCAACATAATGAATTAGGAAAATGGGGAGAGGAAATTGCTGAAAAATTTCTTCAAAACAAAGGGTATCGAATTCTAGCTCGTGACTGGAAAGATAATCATAAGGACATTGACATTATTGCAGAAGATAACGGAACGCTTGTTTTTGTTGAAGTGAAAACTCGTAAAAACGATACTTATATGCAGCCAGAACAGGCTGTTAACAAGAAAAAAATCAAAAACCTCACACTGGCTGCTAATCGGTTTGTAAAGATGAATCAAATCGACATGAATTTACGCTTCGATATAGTTTCTATTATAGGTACAAACGAAAACACTTGCAAAATAAAACATATTGAAGACGCATTTCTTCCTTATTTCTTTAGATAATATTGAAAAAATATTGACCAGGAAGTTATTTGATAGCGAAGTTTTAAAGATTGAAAATCATTTCAAATACACAAATGGGGCAGAAACCCATAATTGTTTCAGCCCCCGTTGTGTATACTTTTTAAGTTATTTGTATGGAATTATTCAAGCCACTTGATGTAGCAGAAGTCCTGTCTGTGTGGTAGATTGACGTTCTTTGGATACATTCTTGTGCAAGTCTTGAAAGAACCAGCACCATCAGCTTCTATAGTTGCCTGGAAAATATAGTTGTTTCCTTCTTTACCAACAACTTCAAACTCGTGCTTGTTTACTACACGCTCTTCACCATTTCTATCGGCCACAACAACAAGTTCAAGTCCGACTGCATCGTCTAGACCTTGTTCGTCGATAACATAAGTAACCTTGTACGGTTCGCCAGTAACTGCACCCGTTGATGGAACATCACTCTCTTTTGATACGACATGGATAGAGTCCCAACGCTCTGCCACAGTTTCCTTCCATTGTGCGATTTCTTTAGCCAAGCGATTGTCGTTGGCAGCAAGTTCATGGAAACGCTTAGCCTCTTTGCAGTAGAACTTGTCATAGTAATCGTCAAGCTGACGTTTCATAGTATAATGAGGAGCAATTTGTGCGATGGAATTCTTTATAACCTTCACCCAACCTTCACTATAGCTTTTCTTTCCCTTGTTATAATAGAGAGGGATAATCTCGTTTTCGAGCAAACCATAGATCGTCGCTGCATCAAGTTGGTCTTGATAACCTTGATTCTGATAAGTCCTCTTCTCTGTGAGTGCCCAACCTGCACCTTGTCGATAGCCTTCAAGCCACCAGCCATCAAGAACAGACAGGTTTACAACACCGTTCATCTCGGCCTTTTCTCCTGACGTACCTGAAGCTTCAAGGGGACGTGTTGGCGTATTCATCCATATATCAACACCAGAAACCAAACGGCGTGCAAGGCGCATATCGTAGTCTTCGAGGAAGATTATCTTTCCAAGGAATTCAGGACGCTGAGATATTTCGTAGATTTTCTTGATTAGTCCTTGACCTGCCCCGTCTGCGGGGTGAGCCTTTCCTGAGAAAAGGAACTGAACTGGGTGTTGTGGATCATTAACGATCTTCGAAAGACGCTCAAGATCTGTAAACAACAGATGGGCACGTTTGTATGTTGCGAAACGACGGCAGAAGCCAATCATCAAGGCATTCGGATTGATTTTCTCAAGCAAAGAAACCACTCTTGAAGGATCACCTTGATTCTTCAACCATGTTTCGGTGAATTTCGTGCGTATGTAATCAGTAAGTTTCTTTTTCAATGCCATACGTGTCTTCCAAATTTCATCGTCAGGCACATTGTATATAGCTTGCCATATCGTTTCGTTGCTCTGGTCGTTCATAAAATTGGCATCGAAATACTTTGCATATATCTTTCGCCATTCTGTAGCAGTCCATGTTGGGAAGTGAACACCGTTGGTAACATATCCAACGTGGTTCTCTTCAGGATAGTAGCCGTTCCAGATGCTGTTGAACATCTTTTGGCTTACCCATCCGTGAAGCTTGCTCACACCATTTACTTCCTGACAAGTGTTGCATGCGAATACTGACATGCAGAAGCGCTCATTATGGTCGTCCGGGTTGTTACGGCCCATACCGATAAACTCGTCCCATGAAATACCTAGCAACGCAGGATAGCCTCCCATGTATTTACCGAAGAGTGCCTCATCAAAATAGTCATGTCCAGCAGGAACAGGGGTATGTACCGTATAAAGGGAAGAAGCCCTCACAAGTTCCATTGCCTGATTGAATGTGAGTCCATCTTTGACATAGTCGCAAAGGCGTTGAAGGTTACATAATGCTGCATGACCTTCATTACAATGATAAATGTCCTTCTTTATGCCTAGCCTCTTAAGCAACAGTATACCACCCATACCAAGAAGAATCTCCTGCTTTAGACGGTTCTCCCAATCGCCTCCATAAAGGGAGTGGGTAATAGGACGATCGTATTCAGAGTTAAGTTCGTTGTCTGTGTCAAGTAGATATAGAGGAATACGGCCAACGTTTACTCTCCATACGTATGCATGAACACTATAGTTCATGTAAGGAACATCGATTACAAGTGGTTCACCGTTTTCGTCAAGCTGACGGACAATTGGAAGAGAATTGAAGTTCTGTGCATCATAATTGGCAATCTGCTGGCCATCCATGCTCAAAGACTGCTTGAAATAACCATAGCGATAGAGGAAACCTACGCCACACATGTTGACATTGCTGTCTGATGCCTCTTTCATATAGTCACCTGCCAGCATTCCGAGTCCACCTGAATATATCTTCAGAACTTGGTTAATGCCGAATTCCATACAGAAATATGCCACTGAAGGACGGTTGTTGTCAGGTTCAACATCCATGTACTTCTTAAACAGGCTATAGACATCATTGACTTTCTTCATTAGAGGCTTGTCTTTAACAATTTCCTCTTTTCTGTCATAACTTAGTCTTTCAAGAAGCAATACAGGATTGTGACCAACTTCTTCATAAAGTTCTTCGTCAAGACTCTTCCACATTTCACGTGCCTCATAGTTCCAGGCCCACCACATGTTGTGTGCCAACTCGTCCAGGCATTTGAGCTGCTCAGGAAGTTTTGATTTTACTGTCACTTGTTTCCATTGAGGAGCATTGACATGATCTGCTTTAATTTTCATTAGTAATGGTTATTTATATTATGAGTTTTCTGTTAGTCTTTTCTTTGGGCTGCCTTTTCAAGCGCATAGCTATAAGCCTCTAAATAATACTTAATGAATTCTTTCCAAAGTGCTTTCTTTGAAAGGTTATAGGCATTGGTACGTGCTTTTTTAACTTGTGCCGGAGTAAAATTAGAGTATTTCGTTACGGTATCCTTAATGTTGTCTGCCACTTCAGAATAATTATAGTCAGTTCGGTGAACAACTTTCACTCCGTCCTCAATTTCACACTCTTTACCTTTTATAGAGTTTGCCCATAAGCCAAAACCTGCCAAATCAGTTGTTACACAAGGAACTTTGAAGGCTATTGCTTCAAGAGGAGTGTACCCCCAAGGTTCGTAATATGAAGGATAAATGCAAAGGTCATTGCCAAGGACAATATCATAATATTTAATATTAAGTATACCGTCATTGCCGTCGAGATAACATGGCAGAAATATAAGTTTCACCTTATCTTCCGCTCTATTTTGCATATTCAAGTATTTCAACATTCCCAAGACATTGTCGTGACTCATGTTATGAAGCCAATGGGTTAGCATTGGGATGTCAAGAGGAGTATCATATTGCTTTCCAGAATTCAAACGCTCCAAAAGGTCTTGCCTTGGTTCGCCGCACCATCCTGGAACTTCTATAAATGCTAATACGTCCTTTTTTAGGTCTTTGTCACGAAGAAGCCTGTTCATTGCCTCTATATAAACGTCAACACCTTTATTTCTGAATTCATATCTTCCACTTGTTGATACAATAAGAGTATCGTCGTTTAAGTTCGTGCCCAACAAGGCATTTGCGACACGAAGGGCTTTCTCCCTTGCTTGTTTTCTCTTTTTGCTGAATGCAGAAGCTTTTGGAATGAAATCGTCTTCAAAGCCATTTGGAAGAACAAAATCTACAGGCTTATTTAAAAGCTCTTTGCATTCATTGGCTGTAATTTCACTAACGGTAGTAAAACAGTCGACATTGTGCGCCGTTTGCTTTTCAATTGAGTGTTTGCTTTGCATGTTCAACTCTTCTGCCATCTGGTCTCCATTATATGCAAAGAGATAGTCATACAAAGGTTTGTTATTGCCTGCAATACTGCGGCCAATACTTGTGGCATGAGTTGTGAAAACTGTTGCCACCTGAGGAAGATATTTCTTTATATACAACAACCCCAAACCGGTCATCCATTCATTTCCGTGATAGACAACTTTGTCAGATGCGCACAAGTAGCAATGATAAAAACTTTCTACAACTTTTGCTGCCGCATATGAGAACATAGATGCTTCGTCGTAATCGCCATAGGCATGCAAACTGTCAACTTTAAAATCTTCCCAAAGCTTTCCAAAAATAATGTCTTTCTTCGAGTAATACTGTTCAAAGTCAACCAATATGGCAATAGGATTGCCCGGAATATTCCATCTACCAATCTTGACCAATAGATTCTCTTCCGATGCTTGCTTGCGCCATTCAGGGAATAAGGTAAGATCTTCACAAAAATAAATATTAGGATTGTCGTGCCAACAATCAGGTCCGATAAAAATTATCTTGTCTTTAAAACTTTTCTGGAGTGTATTGGCTCTAGTCGAAAGCACTGCATATATGCCTCCAACCTTATTGCATACCTCCCAGCTTGACTCAAAAATATAGTCGGGTATAGTTAAATTGTGGTTCATTATAACGTTAATTGTAGCGCTTGCAAAGGTAATATAAAATTATCAAAAACCCAATAACACTGATTTTTTCTTGAATAAAATTGCATTTAAGATGACTTGTTTTAGTCTTATCAACAAATTGCATGATTAGTGTTATTTCTTCCAAAATTTATGCGTTATATCAACAAGAGAGTAGCTCGTTTTTTCGACTTTATAAAGACGCTGATTGGTTGTAGTTTTATTTAATCCTCCGAGATGCCTAATATAAGGACCTATTTTAATATAATCAAAGTTGTCTAAATGGACATATGGAGAAAGAATAGTTTTACCGCTATACCAGCCGACGTGGATGCCTATATAGTTAAGCTTCACATAGTTTGCAAGATTGTCTATCATTTCAGGTTCTGCATCGCCCCCCATAAAGCATATACAGGTAATATTGTTGCCGTAATTACTCATAAATTTGTCAACTGCTTCATTGTCGAGAGGCAATCCAATATCCCCCCATAGATAGCTGCTGTGACAACCTGGGCAATGACAAGGACAGTTTGATATATTTATGGAAAGAGTTACCTCATCGGGTATTTCCTGAAATACAATACCCTCATTTACATATTTAAGCATAAACAGTAAAATTTCAGAAACGAAGGATGCAGAATAGTTATCAAAAATCTAACTAATCCTGCATCCTTGAATTTATCAGTCTTTTTGTAAACGATCACATGTTGTCTTTACCTGCATAAAACCTTCTGTGCGCTTCTTCCTGGCGTGGTGCAGAGAAATTGCTTACGCGTTTCAGATATCCTATTATCCTTGTCATATAATCTACATTCTTGCTGTGACAGTCAGGACATTCTTTGAGATAACGTTTGTCAATATGTCCGCACTCATTACATATTGTGTTAGGTATATTAAATGTAAAGTAATTGCATCCTTCTTTTGCTGCAACCCTTAACAGTTGCCTGTACTGTTCTTTAGACAAATGCTCTTCAAGATTCATGTGAAGGGCCGAACCTCCGGTTAGATGTTCTATGTATGGGGCTCCATGCATCTTAAATTTATCTATTATGTTTAAAGTCTGGTCTTCAACGATATAAAAATAACTGTTATAACAGTCACGAGGAACAAAGTACCCGTCCTCGCGGTCCCATTTTGCGTGCTTTACTCCAACATTTTCAGCAGGGATCATTTCGCAGTTAAACAATACATCTTTTGTCCTGTATTTTTTATTATATTCTTCTACTATGCCAAGAACATTCTGAACAAAAGCCAGGTATTCTGGATTGTCAGAAATCTTTAGTCCTAAAAATTCTGCTGCTTCAACAAGTCCATTAACACCTATTGTAAGATACTGTCTCGACATGTTTATGTAGCCGGCATCAAACAGAGGCAGCATTCCTTGTCTCAAGAACTCTTTCAAATTTTCATTATATGCAAGTTGCACTTTGTGTACAAGATCAACAACAGCAGAGAGATAATCTTTGTAGTCTATACCGTTGTTCACTGCATATTGTATGCAGCGGTTGAGATTGATGGTAAGCACACTTTTAGAACCAGTGGAAACACCGCCTGCGCCAAGAGTGTAACTGAATCCGTTATCTTGTATTTCATTTCTTAAACGGCAACAAGAACTTAGAGAATCTGCATTATCACTCATATATGTAAAGAAAGAATGTCCTTCTGAATACATTTCTGCAGTAAAATCTCCCCATTCTTTGTCAAGGACATCATTACCATCAGACAACAAAGCCATTGTTTCAACAGGGAAAGTAAGAACGGTTTTAGTCCTTTCCTTGTTAAACCATTTCATAAAGCGTTTTTGTAGCCAACTTAAACCATTCCAATCCGGCTTGCTTCCATCCGGGAAGTAAAACTCACCAAACAGGCTTTCAAAATATGGACGGTCATAATACGATATATTCCAGAAAACGGCCTGATAGTTTCGTGCTCCAGTTGGTTGGTTTATTGAATAAACAATCTGTTCAAAGCAATCAGTTATTATCTTATCAATAGTGCGTTGTTTGGATGATAAATCAACTACCTTTTCTGAATTCAAGTAATAATCCTTGCCATATTCCATTCCTATGAAATAATTGAGATACATGAGGAACTCCGGAGTTGCACATGCACCGCTGAGCATACTTGAAACCATAAAAACCATGTTGACAAAACCGCCGCAAAAAGATTTAAGGTTTGTAGGTGCAGTTGAATTTCCACCGATAGATGTTGTCCCTCCTATAAGCCATGGATACATTGTTATAGAAGCACAATAGTTTGCCAAACTCGTTTCATCATTTTTATATATAAAATGATGCGTGAGCATATCTATATATTTGTTGGAAAGTTCCTTTCCATACATAGTTTTAATCCTGTCTGTGAGAAGCCTCCTGTTAAGGCGTATAAAGCTTGACTTTGGCAACTCACCAATCAAAGTGGCAATGTTTTTATGCTCAACGTTAGCATTTGCATCATATTTGGAACCTGTTGCTGCATTACTTGCTAAGCAGTAATCAGATAAAAACTTCAACTTTTCCATGGTCTCTCTATCTTCCATGTGTCGTTGTCGATAGAGCATAAAACTCTTTGACACCTTATAATATCCCTCTTTCATGAGAGACTCTTCTACTTGATTTTGAATATCTTCAACTGTAATACCCTCATGAATGTCAAGATTTGCAATAATCCGCGAAATGCTTCCTAGGTTTGACGGTTGGTTAACAGAATCAAATGCCTTAACTATGGCGTTCATTATTTTGTCAAGGCTGAAATTATCCTTTGATCCATCACGCTTGGTAATAGTGAAATTTTTAATCTCCATATATTTATTGTTTTACTCTTATTTCAGTCAACATTAAAAAACATCACAGAAAACTAGATTACTTTTATTTAAAAAAGAAATTTCCTTTTTGGAAATTTTTGTCTTCAAAAAAAAGAACAAGTTTTCCGTTTTGGAATGCAAAGATAAGAGAAAATTTGATACTCAACAAAAGACTAGGTGGGTTATTTTTAGTTTTTTTAAATGCAACATTTATATAGTATTTTAATAATTGCATTTAAAAGCTCATCCCTTAATAAAAGATGAAGCAAGAATGCTTTTACTTGTTGTTTTTCAAGTTTATACGAATTGTATATCGTTTTTTTTGTTGACAGACAAATATATTATACAGAACTAATATAACATCAATAATTTTATACGATCATATTTGACAAGTTAGAAAAAAACAATCATCTATTATTTATCTATATATTCAAAAAAACGGAAAACTTTCTCCCATAAACCGGGAAGAAAATTTTCCGTTTTGAAAATTGTATTTGAAAATATGTTTTATATTTTGAAAACTATTACACATTTCAAATAAAAAGAAATGTAATATAAAATACGATATTTTTATAATTCTAGAGCTATTCATGATGGTATGATTCACCCTTTAGAATAGTACACGCTCTATAAAATTGTTCTAAGAATAAGATGCGTATCATTTGATGAGAAAATGTCATTTTGGATAAAGACAACTTTGCATCACACCTTTCGTAAACATCTTGAGAAAACCCGTAAGGACCACCAATAACAAAAACAATATTTTTACCATAATGTTGTTGTTTGTCTATCCATGAAGCAAATTCAATACTTCGGAACTCCATTCCGTGTTCGTCAAGTAAAATCATCTTTTCTGCAGGCAGAAGTCTCTTTAAAATTTGTTCGCCTTCCAATTCTTTCTGTTGTTGTTGTGAAAGTTTTTTTGTGTTTTTAAGTTCAGGAACAACCAATATTTCAAAGGGCATGTAGTGAATAATGCGCGAACGATAATCCTCAATTCCATTTATGAAATTTCTGTCTGTTGTCTTGCCTACAACTATCAGTTTTGTCTTCATTACAATTTGTTAGTATTCTTCCTTTCTATTTGGATTTTTTGGGAACCACCCTTTTTTTACTCGTTCTCGCTGTTCGAACAACTCTAGTATGGACCAAAGAAATGATGCTCCAACGATCCCCAATGTGGCAGATGCTATAGTGTTTTTTACAAAAAGCGCACAAAATAGACAAACTACCCCGAGCGAAAGAAATACCCACCAAAATTTAACGCCAGTGTAATATTCGGTTTTTATTACAACAGGATGAAACAATCCTATTATGGCAAAAGCGATTATTGCAATAATTATTCCTGTAAAAAACATTTATATATTAGGATTATATTTGTGGTGTATAATATTGTCTTAAAACAGATAAAAGTTGATTGTTTTCTGTTTCACTACCAATTGTTATTCTCAGACAATCTTCACATAAGGTGACTGTTGTGCGATTGCGTACAATTATACCCTTATGTTTCAGATGTTCATAAATATCATTGGCATCTTTCATTTTCGCAAGAAAAAAATTTGCATCACTAGGAAAAACTTTCTCGCACATGGGCAAAATTGCGAATGCTTGCATCATTCTATCACGTTCTCTTTTCAAGATTCTAACCCATTTGTCAATTTCATACTCATTGTCAAGCATTTCTGAAATTTTTTCCTGAGTTAATGTATTTATATTATAAGGATATTTAATGTTGTTGAACAAGCGAATGATTTTCTCGTTAGCAAATGCCATCCCTAGGCGAAGTCCTGCACATGCCCATGCCTTGCTGAAAGTGTTCAGAACTATCAAATTAGGATATTTGTCCAATTCCAAACGCAGAGGAGATTGAGAAGAAAAGTCGGAGTAAGCCTCATCTACAACAACTATACCTTCAAATGAAATTAGTATATGTTTAATTTCTTCCCTTTGAAGTTCATTACCTGTTGGATTATTTGGAGAACATAACCAAATTACTTTCGTCCTGTCATCACATGCGGCCAATACTTGATTAGATGAGAGAGTAAACTTTTGCCCAAGTCGCACTTTCCGATATTCTACATCATTAATATTGGCACATACTTCATACATTCCATATGTTGGTTCTATCGCTACCACGTTGTCTATACGTGGCTCAGTAAAACACCTGTATACCAAGTCTATTGCTTCGTCTGAACCATTACCTAGGAAAATACAATCCGTTCTAATGCGCTTTAATTTAGATATCTTATCCTTAAGTTTAAGTTGTAATGGATCAGGGTAACGATTATATGGAGAATTATATGGATTTTCATTTGCATCCAAAAACACCCTTGCAGTTTTACCACTGTATTCGTTTCTTGCACAACTATACGGTTTCAAATTAAGGATGTTTTTTCTAACGAGATCCCTTAAATCTTTCATTTTTGTTTTTTCTTAATATCGTTTATTCTCAAAGTCATGGCATTTTTATGAGCATAAAGATACTCATTTTCTGCCATTATTTCTACAGCACGCCCTATTTTTGATATTCCATCGGCTGATATGTGCTGGAATGTTATTTTTTTTGTGAAACTGTCAAGATTAACTCCGTTATAAGCTTTTGCATAGCCATGAGTTGGCAGAGTGTGATTTGTGCCACTTGCATAATCGCCAGCACTCTCGCAAGCATATTGCCCCAAAAACACACTTCCCGCATTTGTCACCTTAGAACTAAGTTCTTTATAATCGGAAGTTGCTAATATAAGATGTTCGGGTGCGTAAGCATTGGATAGTTCAATAGCTTCTTCGCTAGTCTTTACTAATACAAGTTTACTATTGTCAAGTGATTTTTTTGCCATTTCTGCTCTTGGCAAATTGGCAACTTGCATTTTAAGTTCATGTGTCACCTCGTTAAGCATCTTCTTTGAAGTTGTTATAAGAACAACTTGCGAATCTATACCATGTTCTGCTTGAGAAAGCAAATCGGCAGCAACAAAACAGGGATTGCTTGTTTCATCGGCAATTACACAGACCTCAGATGGTCCTGCTGGCATATCAATTGCAACATCGTGCATGGAAACGATCTGCTTTGCAGCCATTACAAACTGATTTCCAGGACCAAAAATTTTATCTACCTTAGGAACTGTTTCTGTACCGAAAGCCATTGCACCTATAGCCTGTACGCCACCAATTTTAAATATTTTCTCTATTCCGCAAATATTAGCGGCTGCTAGTACGGCATTGTTTATTTTCCCGTCTCGGTTTGGCGGAGAACATAATATAATATTCTTGCAACCCGCAATCTTTGCAGGTGTCGCAAGCATCAGGACTGTAGAAAATAAAGGTGCTGTTCCTCCTGGAATATAAAGCCCAACATTTTCTATAGGCATACTGCGTTGCCAACATGTTACACCAGATTGAGTCTCAACACAAATGTCTTTAAATCGTTGGGCTTCGTGAAATTTTTTTATATTGTGATAGGCCAACCTCATTGCTTCAAGAAGTTCGCCACTGACTCTTTGGGAAGCTTCTTTTATTTCCTTCTCAGTTACCTGCAATGACAAAAGGTTTACATGATCGAACATGCCTTCATATTTCATTATAGCCTTGTCGCCATCTTTCCTAATGTCACCGAGTACAGTGTTGACTGTGCTATACAACGCAGTCAACTCAAGATGAGGCCTCTCAATAATAGAGTTCCATTCGTTTTTTTGTGGATATATGTATTCAATCATAAAAAAATACTTACTAAAAATGGCTTGCAATTATAATTGGTCCATAACTCGATGCACGTTTAAAGAATCATTTTTTCTATAGGAGTCACCAATATTCCTTGGGCTCCCAACTCTTTTAATTTTCCAATAATTTCCCAAAAACGATTTTCAGAAAGGACTGTATGTATGCTGCACCACTCATCGTCTGCCAATGGTATAATCGTCGGGCTTTTCAATCCAGGCAAAACATTGACTATTTGTTCAAGATTTCCTTTTGGAGCATTCATCCTTACGTATTTCTTGTCTACAGCATTTTGTACAGCTTCAAAACGGAATAGCATTTGGGATAAAATCCTGCGCTTTTCTTTGCTCATTTTTTTATTGGCAATCAACAATGCTTCACTATTCATTATAACTTCAACCTCCTTGAGATTGTTGCTTACCAATGTTGAGCCACTGCTAACAATATCAAAAATACCATCAGCAAGACCTATGCCCGGACTTATCTCAACGCTACCTGTTATAACGTGAATTTCAGCTTTTATATTGTTTTCATTCAAATATTTACTTAAAATTGCAGGATAAGAAGTTGCTATCGTTTTACCATTAAACCATTGCTTGCCGTTATAGTCTGCTGTTTTGGGAATAGCCAAGGACAAACGACACTTACTGAACCCTAAATGACTCACGATTTCAGCATCTGAACCTCGTTCTACATATTCGTTTTTCCCTACTATTCCTATATCAGCCACGCCTGTTGCCACGCTTTGTGGTATGTCGTCATCACGAAGATATAATACTTCAAGTGGAAAATTTGAAGACTGTACGAGTAAAGTTCTTCTTTTAGGATTAATCTTAATATCGGATTCTGCTAGCAGATTCATCGTATCATCAGCCAAGCGGCCTTTAGATTGTACTGCAATTCTTATCATATTTATTATTGTTTGTGTTATTTCTTATGCTATTGTAACGTTCAAATAAAATATACTTGTTTGCGCAAAAGTAATAATTCCGGTTTATATTTGCAAGAAATAGGTTATCTTTGTAGTATTGAATGAAGTCAGCACAAAGTGTTGCCATTTAAAATTTCAAATATGTTAAAGAAGAAGATACCGTTTATTGTTGTTTGTTCATTATTTGTGGCCTTATTTCTCTTTTCCAATTGCAATAATAATTTAAAACCTGATAAAATCAGTACTCCTTGGGGGGAAGTAGAAACAGACACAGTGCAAAACCAACTCATTTTTTCTACAGAAGAGTTGATGGACAACGGAGAAATGATAGTTGTTACCATAAGTGGTCCTGACACATACTATGATTATCACGGAATGAAGCTAGGAACTCAATATCTACTCTGTGAGAAATTTGCACAATTGCTAGGGATCAATCTTCGCGTAGACGTGTGCCGTGATACTACTGAAATGGTCCGAAAATTACAAAATGGTGAAGCAGACATGATTATGTATATATTACCGCGTTCTTTTTTGCGAAAGAATAAACTTAGAGAGTGTGGTGTCACCACAGATACCCTAAGAACAGCTTGGTCTGTTTCTGAAGCCAATAAAGACTTGGCCAATGCTTTAAACAAATGGTTTAATCCTGTGCTACTTACCCAAGTATTAAAAGAAGAGCAATGGTTATTTTCGTCAAACAGTACGAAACGTCATGTATATGCTCCATACATTGACCGAAAAAATGGAGTTATTTCAAATTACGATGATATTTTCCGACGTCATTCGCGGCTGATTAGGTGGGATTGGCGGCTTCTTGCAGCACAATGTTACCAAGAATCATGTTTTGATCCCAAAGCGTGTTCATGGGCCGGGGCAAAAGGCCTTATGCAGTTAATGCCCTCTACGGCTAATCATTTGGAGCTTCAAGAAAATGAAGTATATGATCCTGAGAAAAACATTGAAGCAGCCACAAGGTATTTGGCCGAATTGTCACACATATTTAATGATATCCATTCAATTCAAGAACGTCAAAAATTCGTTCTTGCTGCATACAACGGTGGATTTTTTCATATTAAAGATGCTCAGGCTTTGGCTAAGTCAAATGGAAAAAACCATAAATGCTGGAGTGTTGTAGCCGAATATGTTTTGAAACTTCAGCATGCACAATATTATATGGCCCCAATTGTTAAATACGGATATATGCGAGGCTCAGAAACAGTGGACTATGTGGAACGTATCCGTCAACGTTATGCACAATATTGCGGAATAAAATATAAGCCTCATATATACTCAGATTCAACATCCTCTAGTGTGGAAGATTTCGGAATTAAGCCACAAAAATCAAGGCACAGGAACAGGTTTAAATTATAAAGAGCCTGTCCTGTGCCCAAAATCCGGATATTATTTAACCCAATGAATGACTTTTTAAAAAAGCTTCTGCTCTATTTAAATCTTCAGGCGTGTCTATTCCAACAGTCTCAATATTGGTTGTTCCAACCTTAATTTTATAGCCATTCTGTAACCAACGTAACTGCTCCAGACTTTCTGCTATCTCTAGAGGAGATTGGGGAAGTTTTGTAATTTCTTCTAGTACATTACGGCGATAAGCATACAAGCCAAGATGCTTGTAATATGTGCATGTTTCAAGCCAATGCGAATGTTCAACATTTCGTTGATATGGTATTACACTCCTACTAAAATAAAGTGCATAACCATTAAGGTCAGTAACAATCTTTGGAGAATTTGGACTATCTAAAGCGTTTATGTCTTGGTCCGCAAGAAAAGGCTTGCCTAGAGTTGCAATTTGTGTTCCTTCATCTTCAAAGCAACTGCATAAAGTTTCTATTTGTGAAGAAGCAACAAATGGTTCATCACCTTGTATGTTTATAACAACATCATAATTTCCACCTATCTTTTGTATTGCTTCTTCGATTCGGTCTGTGCCGCTTTTGTGATTAGGAGAAGTCATTACAACGTTGCCACCAAAAGATGATACGGCCTCAGCAATACGTTTGTCATCTGTTGCGACATAGACATCGGGAATGGCTTTTATGGCCTGTTCGTAAACTCTTTGAATGACAGGTTTGCCTCCAAGCATAGCAAGAGGCTTACCTGGAAAACGTTGCGATGCATAACGTGCAGGTATTACGACTATAAATTTCATTTTCTCTTCTTATTTTGAAAGTTCGGATTATAGGATTTTCGTTTCTCAGTTCTATTATGCATATCACTATTACGGTTACCTCTTTCACGAGAGACGTTTTTCTTGGCATTACCTGTTTTTGAATTATGAGCATTATGTTCTCTTGAATAAACAGGTGTGGCGTTTGAATATAATTCCGTTATAAGATCAGTACGGCCAATACGCTTAAGTTCACGTTCTATATTGCGCCTTTCTTCCGGTTTATACCAGAAAAAAAATTGACGTTGAGCCAATTTTTCCACAGGTGTCTTCGCTGAAAAAATTGCTTCAAGTGTATAAGGATGGAAGCCTGAATACCAAGCTTCTGTACTTACAGTCATTGGGGTAGGAGTGAAGTCTTGTACCTGCTCCAAGTGAAAGTCCAATCGCTTAGTTTTGACAGCAAGTTCTGCCATGTCTTCTTCTTTACAACCAGGATGGCTACTTATAAAATAAGGTATAATCTGCTGATTTAGATGTTCTTCTTTGTTTATTTTGTCAAAGATGCGCTTGAACTCATAGAATTGGTTGAAAGATGGTTTTCTCATAAGTCTTAGCACCTCATCAGAAGTGTGTTCTGGTGCAACCTTAAGTCTGCCACTCACGTGATTCTTTATCAATTCCCGTGTATACTCTTGTAACACCTTATTTGTTTTCTCATCATTGGTTTTATGAAGGAGTAAATCGTAACGAACACCACTACCGATAAAACTTTTCTTTATTCCTGGCAATGCATCAACCGAACGATATATGTCAAGTAAAGCAGAATGATCCGTGTTAAGGTTGGGGCATATTTGTGGATTTATGCACGATGGACGCTTACAACGTTCACATATTTTTTTGTTTTTACCTCCAAGATTGTACATGTTTGCAGAAGGGCCTCCCAAATCACTAAGATATCCCTTGAAGTCATCCATCTTTGTAATCTGCTTTACTTCATTTAATATGCTTTCTTTGCTTCTTGAAACAATGAACTTACCCTGATGGGCACTTATTGTACAAAAAGCACATCCCCCAAAACACCCACGATGTATATTTACAGAGAATTTTATCATTTCGTATGCCGGGATACGCTTATTCTTGTATTTAGGGTGAGGAAGTCGCGTATATGGAAGGTTATAGACATGGTCTAACTCATCCTGTAGCATTGGTGGATATGGTGGATTGACAACTACAAACTTGCCATCTAGTCCTTGGAGAATACGCTGAGCGTGAATCTTGTTTGACTCTTCTTCTATATACCGAAAGTTCTCGGCTTGTGCTTTTTTGTTCAGAAGACATTCTTCATGGCTATGTATAATTATGTCATCAGGCTTTATACCTCCTGAAATGTCATTTTTTGACGCTATATATACTGTTTGCGGAATATCTTTTATTGAGGATATACTGTATCCTTCGTTTAATTTACGTGCAAGATCTGCAATTGGCTTTTCTCCCATGCCATAAATGATCAAGTCTGCGCCAGACTCTTTCAATATGCATGGTTTAAGTTTGTCTTGCCAATAATCATAATGTGTTAAACGACGTAATGAAGCTTCTATTCCCCCAAGAACAACAGGTACATCAGGAAACAGTTCTTTCAGAATTTTCGTGTAAACAATGGTTGGATATTCAGGACGCATATCATGCCTTCCATCTGGTGTGTATGCATCCTCCGACCGCAAACGCTTGTTGGCGGTGTATTTATTTACCATAGAATCCATACATCCTGGCGATATTCCAAAAAAGAGCCTGGGTCGGCCAAGTTTTTTAAAGTCACGCCAATCTCCGTGCCAATCAGGTTGTGGCACAATAGCAACTTTTAGACCTTCATCTTCAAGCACACGGCCAATCACGGCGGCGCCAAATGCAGGGTGATCTACATAAGCGTCTCCAGAAAACAATATCACGTCAAGTTCTGTCCATCCACGTAGTTCAATTTCCTTTTTCGTGGTAGGCAACCAGTCTGTAAGTCTGTGTTCGCTCATCAATCTTCAATTTCGGCATTGCCTCCATTTTTCTCATCCCATTCGATATAAAGCATAATTAGCTGATGCAAACCAAAGGCTTTCATATTTTTATTATAAATAACATCTAGACACAGGTCAAGTAATTCCTTATTTCCGGCCTTCTCACTTTCCAATAGTGAGCGTACATTGAATTTCAACTTGTCAAGTACGCTCTCATCAATAAAGCCTGTACTGTCTATAAGATTTTTCAAAAGGGCATATTTCTTAATTGTCAGCAGATGTTCATCTGCAACGTTTATGCTTCGCGTACCTGAAGCGTTGGCTTGTATTTTATGCATAAAGATATTTTTATTTTAAAAGTTTTTGCAAAGTTACATCT
>CAVAPC010000033.1:16860-27287 GCA_963590505.1 uncultured Alistipes sp.
ATTTCTTAACTTTACTTGCACATACCATTTTTTATTTTTTTGAATTGCATGCGTGAATTCCTATTCATGTTAATTCAAAGTATTCTTTTCATTTTGGATATTTATTTATCAAGAAACTGCAAAAATGCTTTCATCAAAGTTCTACGTTTGCTAGCTGACACTATACATTCAAAAGGGAATCCAAGTGCAATAGTACGTGAATCATTTCCTTTATAAGCTACAGCTGCTGAAGTTCCGTCAGAGTAAAGCAGGGTGGAGAATGCGTTTCCTGTTGGTCTAATAATATCAACATGTTCGGATGCGTAATGATAAGGATTAGGACTGGAATAAATATCAAATGATGTGCCCATTCCATTAAGCGTTTGTGACGTCGTAGTTCCATTATAACTTACATGCAATTGACTGCTTAGAAACGATCTTTCATCATCTGCCTGCATGTCAGAGGCAATATAAGCACCGCTAATTAAAAGATTTCCCCCTTTGTTGAGGTAATCCGTTAATATGTTTTGCATATTAACGGGAAAAGTCTTATATCTAACAGTATTCTCATTGCAATACCGTTCGAGCCCAAGGATAAAATCTACACAATCATATTTGTTCATATCTATGGAACGATTTTCAACAACTTTTCTTGAACTGCTAGCAACGTTATATTTATGTATCGGTGAAATGGATTGTGCATGTTCTGTTGTATAGTCAAATGTATTTCCCATAATAAATTTGCCAACAAGTTCTTCTGAACCGAAACCCAGTCCACCTGGCCCGACTATCGTATTCGAAGATTTTTCGAAAATGGTTTGTTGGCCACTCCAACCAACATTCATACCTTGTTGAACGCCCATATCTTCATCAATATTGAATCCCTGTTCGAAGTCGTTATTTATCACGCATGGTGCCGATAGTCTATGAAATCCATTTACTAGGAGTATTGTTTTAGTAGCTTCGGGATGATAGACCGCTGCAAGTGTCTCTGTGGGAAAACTTTCTCCGCCTTCGTTAAGAGCTGTAATTTTGAAGCTATATACAGTATGGGGAGAAAGCTTCATACGTATTTTGTTCTTTTTCACTTCCTCACCATTGTCAAAGTCCTGCGCCCCAACAGAAGTATACACTACATATTTTTGCGGCAGGGCTGTCGGCTCAAGCCGATCGTTCTGTGCTTCCCACGAAACCTCAACTATTCCTTCATCAACGAAAGTAACACTTGGATTCATGGGAGGTAACGGCTGGACGGTGTATTTTTTATTGTGACGTTTGGAAATAAACTTCAAGATAGATTTGTATAGACTCCTTGCAATTGAAAATTTCACATTAGGATCTTGCGCCATCTTCATGTCAGGAAAACTTTGATGAGAAAGTGCTTCTATTATTGCGGATGGCATTTTGGGCTGACGCGTTTCTGAATAATTGCGGTCATATATTTCGCGTATATTCCATTTCCCGTATAACGTCGACAAATCGTTGTTTAAACCGTTTAGAAGTATTTCTGCGAATTGACGAGATGCGTCACGCGACGTTCCGTCGGCAAGTAGCCCTCCATCAGTATTAGTAGTACATATTGAGAGAGAACCGAATATGGATTTGAAATCAGATGCGAACCCTGCATCGCTATGCACAGCAAGCGAGAGTTCTATAGGTACGTTTTTACCTTCAACACCAGGAACAAAGCACGAACCTCCTGCCAACCAGTTGGTCATGCGTGAACGCGTGTTGATATCATCTTTATAGTCGTCTGTTCCGCTATAGGTATTGTAGATGCTGTCAGGTGCTCCTGCCCATTGTGCATAATAGCGCGCTCCTTCAAGGCATCGAGGCAGACAGCTAATCTGTCCTTGTCTGCTAATATTTCCCATTCCGCCACCAAAGCGTACAGCATCTGCAACAACATATCCCTTTTCTTTACTTGTGTTGGTTAAGAATACACGATTATGCGAAGAGTTTCCCTTCTCAAAAGAAAAGGTCCCGAGATAGACCCATGTTCCAGCTCCCATCTTCTGGTTTACATGAAACTTTGTTTCTATACCTTTGTGTACTACGGTATATTCTGCATCTGAAACGTTTTTGTTTCCAGGCGGGTATGAAACATATACTGCGTATCGTCCCTCTTCTGGAATGTCTGGCTGGTAAGAGATCAAGCATTGTGGAGTTTTGCTTGCTTTAGCCTTACGTGTAGTACCCCAAGTAAAAGGATTTGAACTTCCGTAAATTATTTGTGATGGAGAGCAACCGAATCCAATAGATCCTCCATCTGTCCAATGTGACTGCATGGACAATTCTTTGTAGTTGTCATTTTGAAAAACATCATTATCTACAATAATTTCATTTGGTTGCCAGTCACGTTCTCTTGGTGTAAAAACCGTAGCTCCTGCATTTTCCAACATTGGTATTAGGTACGGAACTACAATAGTCTGTGTAAAAAGATCTTCTGTCGTACAATAAAGTATAGGGCGCTGCCATTGCCATTCATTCTTAAAATTGTTGTAATATCTACCATGGCTAGCCCAAATGGACAAGTGGTGATTAGCAAGACCGTTTACTGGACGATTAAGACGAGAGACATTTTCAGTCCATGGTGCATCTTTATATTCGGGAACTACATTTTGTCGCTTTTCTTTAGTTACGGTATGCGAACTCTTTTCCTTGTTCTGATCGACAGAAAGTTTAATATTCTCTTCAACTCCGATTTTTTTCTTTGTTCCGCATGACATTAACAATGTCAATGCTAACAGATAAACAAGTTGATGTTTCCTCATCTTCAGTAAGCGAAATTCTCAGGTTTCTTTCCTTTAAAGGCTTTGAAATATTGTTTTATATGATTCATGTCATCTTCGACA
This sequence comes from uncultured Alistipes sp., assembly GCA_963590505.1. Classification (GTDB taxonomy): domain Bacteria; phylum Bacteroidota; class Bacteroidia; order Bacteroidales; family Bacteroidaceae; genus Prevotella. The sequence continues at coordinate 19,695 of CAVAPC010000033.1, forward strand.
TTGCCAGTCGGCACAAAACTTTCTGTTGCCACTATTTTCTTTTTTTCATAATCAACGCCATAAAGAAGTATTGGCAGGTTGGCCTTGAGTGCAATATAATAGAAACCTTTTTTCCATTCTGTCACTGGTTTTCTGGTTCCTTCAGGCGTAATGCAAAGTTTGAAATATTTGCGTTCTTTTGCTATTTCTGAAAGGTTGTCTGTCATGCTGGTGTGTTTTGACCGGAAAACTGGTATGCCGCCAATATGTCTGAACAGTATTCCCAAAGGCCAAGTGAACCATTCTTTCTTCATCAGAAAGTTAATCTTCATTCCCTCAGCACGCATATATAGTTGACCTATTATAAAATCCCAGTTGCTTGTGTGTGGAGCCAAACAAATTATATATTTGTCAGGATGCTGTACAGTCACTTCCTTCGTCCACCCACAACATTTGTACAAAATGTAATTGCTCAGTTTTCTTAGCATATATATTTTTTTGTTGAATGAAACAAGACAAAATTCCACATAAATTTAGGGCATGCAAAATTACAATAAGCAACCCTTAATACATTATGGTATTTGTATCTTTTTGTTAGTTCATATTTGCGATTTGATCTATTATTTCGCTTATCTGTGCATTAAAATTATGCGTCAAATTAGAGAAATAAACCTTTGGAGACATACCAGGCTCAGGATGGGATATGCGACAAACATAATCTTGATGTATTGATAATATAGACTGAAGAAGCGCTTCGCTATTATCACTGTTTCCTTTCTTGATATTATAAAGAGAACTAGCTACGCACTCAGCAAATAACTCGCTACAAATGTAATTGATGTTTTTTTTCAGTATTCTCTTGCTTGCCATAATAGTTGACTTTTTGCAAGTTTATTTTTCATTGACAAATATAGTTGATTTTTGCATACCACATTCGTTTTTTAGACAAAAAAATCATTGTGTGAAGATTAAACATCAATTTTTTTGTTTTACGCAGAAAAAAAATTAAATTTGCACTAAGTTAGTCTTAAGGAATCCACAATTGACTTTACGATTTGTGGTACATAAAGTCGAAATAGAAACTAAAAACATAAAATCTTCCGTGTGATACACAAACCATACGAATAATCCAGAAAACACTAAATTATAATATTATGGAAAAAAGCGCATTTCAACAGGCTCGTGACTCCTATAAGCCAACACTTCCAAAAGGGCTTGTAACCTCTGTGGCTTTAAAAGAAGGAAAAGCCACAGAAAGCATGGCTGACAGAGAGGAAATTAAGAAAATGTTTCCAAATACTTATGGCATGCCTGTTGTTGAATTTATAGAAGGACAAGAAAACGAACATGATCCAATGAATGTTGGCGTTATTTTAAGCGGAGGTCAAGCTCCTGGCGGCCATAACGTAATAACAGGAATCTTTGATACATTAAAACGGCTGAACCCACACAATAGGCTTTTTGGTTTCTTGCTTGGACCTGGTGGTTTAGTTGACCATAAATATATAGAAATTACAGAAACTTTCATAAACGATTTCCGCAATACAGGTGGATTCGATATCATTGGTTCAGGAAGAACAAAACTTGAAAAGGAAGAACAGTTCGAAAAGGGCTATGAAATTCTCAAATATCTTAATATCAAGGCTCTTGTAATTATAGGTGGTGATGATTCTAATACCAATGCTTGCGTACTGGCCGAATATTTCAAGGCTAAAAACTATGGAATACAAGTTATCGGTTGTCCTAAGACAATAGATGGTGATTTAAAATGTGAACAAATCGAGGCTTCATTCGGATTTGATACTGCCACGAAAGTTTATTCAGAACTAATTGGAAATATTGAAAGAGATTGCAACTCTGCCCGAAAATATTGGCATTTCATCAAATTGATGGGACGTTCGGCAAGTCATATTGCTTTGGAATGTGCTCTTCAATGCCATCCTAACGTCTGTCTAATATCAGAAGAAGTACAAGAAAAAGACATGAGTCTTAACGATATCGTGGATAAAATCTGCAAGGTAATTGCTTATAGGGCAGAACGTGGAATGAACTATGGAGTAGTTCTTGTTCCGGAAGGGCTTATCGAATTTATACCAGCTATCGGACGCCTCATAGATGAGCTGAACGATTTGCTGGCTATACATGGAAGTGAGTATAAAGACCTTAAGCCCAAAGAGCAACGTGCATATATTATTGAGCATTTGAGCGAAAAGAATAAATCCACTTTTGAAACCTTGCCTAACGATGTAGCACGTCAGTTGTCACTTGACCGTGACCCACACGGAAATGTACAAGTATCTCTTATAGAGACAGAAAAGCTAATTTCTAACATGTGCGAATCCAAGCTTGCAAAATGGAAAGAAGAAGGCAAATACAAGGGAAAGTTTGCCACACAGCATCATTTCTTCGGATACGAAGGAAGATGTGCAGCTCCGTCAAACTATGATACAAACTATTGCTACGCTCTTGGAGCAAGTGCAGCACACTTGGTGGCAAATGGAAAAACCGGATACATGGCAACTGTCCGCAACACTATAGCAAGTCCAGAAGATTGGAAAGCAGGTGGCGTACCCATCACTTCGCTTTTGAATATGGAACGACGTAACGGTGAAATGAAGCCTGTAATTGCGAAAGCACTTGTAAAACTTGACGGCGAACCATTCAAAGAACTGACACGACACAGGGATGAATGGTCTAAAGAAACATCGTTTGTATATCCTGGGCCTATACAATATTGGGGACCTAAAGAAGTATGCGACAGAACTACAATAACTTTAGCCCTTGAACAGAAGAAGTAAATCCTTATCATAAATGTAAAACAAAACGGGAAGTTGAAACAATTCAACTTCCCGATTTCATATTTTTTATAAGTGGTAACAAAAAGACGCAAATCCTCAAAAAACAGCAGACAATTTTCCAAAAACAGAATATCATGGATAATTGGTGCAATAGTAATGCTTGGCATTTATGTTGCGACTTTTTACTATTTCTTTGTAAGCCCATTCGGCTTTAGATGGCGCGCACTTTATGGTGAAGCCAACTATCCAGACGGATATGAAATTCGCGGTATTGATATCAGCCACTATCAAGGAACTATTGATTGGGACCAATTGCAAAATGCAATGATTGAGCGAAGTCCAATCCGTTTTATCGTAATGAAAGCAACAGAAGGTGCCACGAAAATTGATCCGTCATTCAAGGAAAATTTCAGTCAAGCCTTAGAATACGGTTACATACGCGGTGCTTACCACTTTTGGAGCAACAAATCGTCAGCTAGACAACAAGCATATTTCTTTCTCAACAATGTTCCGTTAGAAGATGGCGACCTTCCTCCTGTGCTTGATATAGAGCACAAGCCGAAAGAAATGTCTACAGAAGATTTCCAACGAGAAGTTTTGACGTGGCTTCATATCGTTGAAGATAGGTATCATGTTAAGCCGATAATATATACATACTATAAATTCAAGATGAACTACCTTAGTTCACCTGTTTTCGACGATTATCCTTATTGGATTGCCCATTATTATGTTGACAAAATCGAATATACAGGGGAATGGAAATTTTGGCAACATACAGATGCCGGCAAATTGCCTGGAATTAAAGGATATGTTGATTTCGATCTGTACAATGGCAGTTTCTATGATCTAAAGAAACTGTGTATTGGGAATGATTGACACATCAGTTTCTGTTTTTAACCAGGTGACAAAATTCACGGCATTAAGTTTTGCCTAAAAGACAGTTGACATGTAAAATAAAGAAAACGCCAACAAAAATCCATCGACACTTACTTTCATCTGAATTGAACTTGAGCGTAACCTACAAGTTGGTCCGTTCGTCCTCCTTGAGGCCGATAATACACAAGAGCCTGATATTTGTTTTCTGTTTGCCAATAACTTCCTTCAGTTGGCATAATACCCGTTGTGCCGTCAGCTTTCACTGTTATGTATTGATATGAATAATATCCCTGTTTTAGAAGGACCTGACTACGATAACATCCTTTTGCGTCATCGTAATGCATAAGATATTCTGGCAAGAATTGCCCGTTCGTCCATTTTCCAATAAGATAGACATCGTCTGCAACTGGTGAAGGACAAACTAATGTAAAATCAACTAATATATAGTCGCAGGTATAGTCTATATCTATATTGTCACTGTTTCTTATGAAAAAAGCTCCATTGGCATCTTCGTCATAAAGGTAATTGGGGCGAGGTTCATCAGGAAAAACTGAAGCATGATAATTTGTACCGTCCCATGAAACATTGTCAATCCCCATGGTAGCGTGGGAAGTTGAAAGTATTTCAAATTTCCTATACTCATTTCCCGCATCAAAAATAAGGTTGCGGTTATGTGTCCATTGCAGGCCATTTGTTGTTATATAATTGGGCTTAACGTTAATTTTTGCATTATCCCAACGCCCATTTTGCAATACTGTCGTTTTAATCTGCATACCAGGATCAACTACACGCAATGAATTATAGCCTATACCCATTTCAATTTGCTGATGACTGTTGTTTATGTCCACATCTGTATTTGTTACTACATCCATACTTATATTTGCAATAGGGTCAACAACCATGAAATAGGCTACAAGTACTTTTTCTCCGGAATTGTCATCGACAACAGTAATACGATAATTTCCACTTAACTTTAAACGGCATCTATCATTTGGTATCTGTAATTGATAGTGAGTGTAAAGTACGTTTGTGTTTATAGATTCTTGAATATCTTCTATTGTGTTGTCCTTAGAAAATCCTTCAATATAATCGCTTTGGAATATACCGTCACTTGGCGACCAGTCTGCTTCACAATGTTCAATGTTATAAACATAGCGTCTATAAGTATGGGTCAAATCGTCAAATGATATATTCAATATGTTGTCAGGGTTATTGTCATGGAGTTTCATAACGGGCATATCTTGCCATTTTTCCCCGCATACAACTTGTAATGACTTTATATCCTTACTAAGGACCTCATTGCGTTGGGCATTTGCACATAGCCCATAAGCAAATAATGATGCAGCTATAAAGCTAATTACTTTCATATTCAACGTTTTGATAGTAACTGTTCTATAACAATAGGGTAGTGCGCATACTCAAGGGCATGCACTTTATTCGCTATTGCATCTACATCGTCAGTGGGCAACAGTCGTGTAGAGAACTGTGCGATGCGTTCACCACTGTCGTATTGGTTGTTAACATAATGAATTGTTATTCCTGTTTCTTTTTCTTCATTGTCTTTTACAGCCTTATGAACATTTATTCCATACATTCCCTTTCCTCCATATTTTGGAAGAAGTGACGGATGAATATTAACTATCTTCTGCGGATATGCTGATATAAGAAAATCCGGAATAAAAAGCATGAAACCGGCAAGAACTATTATATATATATTATATGATTGTAAAAGCGGTAGAATAATCTCAGGGGTGTTTATGTTTTCTTTAGAAAGACATCTTACTGGTACATTAAAATTCTTGGCCCGTTCAATTACTTTAGCCTTGTTGTTGTTGGTTATGACTAAAGCGACACTAATCTCGGAGCTATTACAGAAATGCTTCATAATGGCCTCGCAGTTTGTTCCATTGCCTGAAGCAAATATTGCTATGTTTTTCATCGTTTAAACCGGATCTTTTTCAGGGTTCTTTTATTGTTCAGATTAAAATGTATACTTGTTCCTTAATGTTCATTCATCATCATAATCGTCGTCAACAAAGCCATACATTACTGGATCTGTAAATGCATCCAAACTGCGTCGATCCTTTTTTGTCGGGCGGCCAGTGCCTCTTGCCCTGTCTATGAAACCGCTTATTCTGCTCATTTCCAATATTTCATATTGTTTGGGATCCGTAACATTTTCGTATATTTCAGGTATAAACTTTGCACCTACACGTTGCTCTATACATTTGATGATACGAAAAGAATAAACCACCGGCGGTTTCTTTACGCTTACAGTTTCGCCTGCTTTTACAACATGTGATGGTTTGACAGTCTGCCCGTTTATTGTTATTCTGCTATTTTTACAAGCGTCAGCAGCGAGAGAGCGGGTTTTAAATATGCGTGCAGCCCACAACCATTTATCGATTCTTGCAATTTGTTCCATAATTTCAACATTATTTATGGTTAAATTGATTCATGGTTACATCAATTCCCGCCAATGAAAAGCTTTTTATAATATCCCCAGCCGTTTTAATTGCAGGCTCAAGGATTTGCATCTCATCTGAATTATATTTTCCTAGTACCCATTCAACTTGCATCCCTCGTTGGAATTCATTTCCTATTCCAACACGTAACCTGGCATATTGTTGTGTTCCTATAACTTGTTGAATATGTCCAAGACCGTTGTGGCCACCATTGCTGCCATTTCCTTTAAGCCGTAATTTTCCTAACGGCAAAGACAAGTCGTCAACAATTACAAGCAAATGCTCAATTGGGATATTCTCTTTTCCTAGCCAATATCTTACGGCATTGCCGCTTAGATTCATAAATGTTGTTGGTTTAAGAAGAAATAATTTTCTTCCCTTTACAGAAGTTTCGGCGACATAACCATATCGCCTATCTTGAAAATCCGTACCTACCTCTTTTGCAAACGCGTCAACAACCATAAATCCTGTATTATGGCGCGTTTTGTCGTATTCGCAACCAGGATTGCCAAGCCCAACTATAAGAAATTTATCCATTTAATGCTGCGTTACTCAAATAAAAACTGTTTCGAATTAGCGTCTCGCTATTTCGTTATTTATTCGATATAATAAAAATAAAATGGTGACTCCAAATAAAAATATTCAGAATCACCATTGCGTTTTGTGTTCTTTCTCTTGAATTATGCGTTAGCATCAGCATTACTTGCTGCAATAGACTTACGCGTTGCCTTGATAGAGCAAACGACAACATTCTTGCTTGTTGCCATCTCAAGACCTTCAAAATGGAGGTCACCAACTTTAATGCTTTTTCCGATAGTCATGTCGGTAACGTCAATGTCAAGATGTTCAGGTATATCCTGATACTTTGCAGTTACATTTATCTTGCGAATAGAAAGATTCATACGTCCACCATCGCGTACACCCTGTGCCAATCCGTTGAGTTTTACAGGAATACCTATTGTTATAGGCTTCTGATCGTTTACTTCATAGAAGTCTACGTGCAGTAGGGCGTCTGTAACAGGATGGAACTGAAGTTCTTTCAGTATTGCAGTATGTTCTGTACCGTCAATTACAAGTTTTATTACGTAAATGTGCGGGGTATAAACAATTTTTCTTAATTCGCTCATTGGACAAGCGATGGAAAATGCTTGAGGAGCACCGTCTGCGTTTTTGGCTTCGCCATAAAGGTTACATGGAATGAGACCTTCTTTACGCATTGCTTTTGCTACCTTCTTGCCAAGACCCGTACGGGTCTGACCATTAACTTGGATTTCTTTCATAATTGTGTTACTCTAAATTAAGTTGTGTAAATAAGATGCTTAATTCGCCATCACACGGAATAAATTTCGCGTAGTGCTTTGAAAAAGCTCGGCAAAGGTATTGTTTTTCTTGCTAACAGGCAAATAAAGATTCGGAAATAATATAAAAGGAAAAGATTTTCTTGCACATAAATGGTATTTTAAGTATTTTTGCAG
>CAVAPC010000033.1:27297-30027 GCA_963590505.1 uncultured Alistipes sp.
GGATTAAAATAGTCCAGTTAACCTATGCATACTATCAGAATGGCAACCACAACATGGATAACGCGGAAAAGGAGTTGTTGTTTAGTTTATCAAAGGCTTACGACCTTTACAACAATTTGTTGGCATTGATAGTTTCCATATCTAAAGAAGGGCGTTTGCGTTACGAGGTTGAACTTGCACGAAGTAAACGTGAAGGTCTTCCCGAACCGTCTGATAAGTTTGCGAACAATAGGTTTGCAATGCAATTAGAGGAAAACGATGAACTCAACGAATTCTTATCCAAGCAGAAATATTCGTGGGAAGACAACATAGAGTTTATAAGAGGCATACTGAACCAATTGGAGCAAACACAATTCTACAAAGAATATCTTGAAAGTCGTGAAAACTCTTATGACGAAGACAGAGAACTTTGGAGAAAATTATACAAGACACTTCTGACAGACAACGAATCCTTGGATTCATTGTTGGAAGAACGTAGTCTTTATTGGAACGATGACAAAGAAACAGTCGACACATTTGTTCTTAAAACTATAAAACGTTTCAATCCAGAGAACGGACACAAGCAAGAACTGCTCCCGGAATGGAAGGATCAGGACGATAAAGCATTTGCTCTTAAATTATTCCGTTCTTCCATACTTAATGCCGATCAATATCAACGATATATGGGTGAAACATCACGAAATTGGGATTTCGGCAGACTTGCTTATATGGATGTCGTTATAATGCAGATCGCTATTGCCGAGATGATGAATTTCCCTAATATTCCTGTAAGTGTAACTATAAATGAATATGTCGAACTAGCAAAACTTTACAGTACGCCCAAAAGTGGAGGCTATATTAACGGCCTTCTTGACACCATCGCCCGTTATTTGATAGATAATGGCAAAATGATGAAGACTATGGCGCCACGTTCTGTAAAAGACAGGCAATGATAAACTCTTAGAGAAATCCTAATTAAACAAATTAAAAATAAAGTCTATGAACACATCAATGTTATTAGCAACCCAACAAACAGGGGGCAGTAGCTTCTCATTCCTTTTTATGATGGTTGCAATCTTCGCAATCATGTATTTTTTTATGATACGGCCACAGCAAAAAAAACAGAAAGAAATACGAAATTTCCAAAACTCCTTGCAGGAAGGTGCAAGCGTTGTTACGGGTGGCGGTATATATGGCACGGTGAAAAGGATAGATCTCACTACTAATAAAATTGACATAGAGATTGCAAAAGGTGTGACGATAACAGTCGACAAGGCATATGTCTTTTCAGACGCCACAGCACAGTCTGCTATTGTCAATAAAGACAAATAATGGAAAGCAAACTTATTTCGGGAATACATAAAATAATCAGAAACTCCTTCTTTCACATTGTGAATAAGGAGTTCTTGATTTTTTTGTTTTTTCTCGCACTGAGCAGCGTCTTTTGGATAATGATGGCAATGAATGACTCATATGAAATTGAGTTGCGTTATCCGATACACATGGTCGGTATTCCCAAGAATATAATAATAACAGATACTAACTCTGACACTTTACGTATAACGGTGAGAGACAAGGGGTATGCTCTTGTTAAATACATTTATGATGAAGATGTTAAGTCCATAGATTTATCATACACTTCAATAACAAAACAAAACGGTTATGGTAGTGTCTCCTCTAATGAATTGAATAAAATCGCTCTACGTGAATTTGACAATTCTACTAAAATTGTTAGCATAAAACCAGATCGTTACATTTTCTATTATAATAATGGAGCTCATAGACAACTACCTGTAAAGATGAATGGTACCGTGACACCTGATGCAAGTTATTATTTGGCTAAAATTGAGTTTTCTCCCAAATCCGTAGATGTATATGGAAGTCAAAAAAGACTTGATAGTATTAAATTCGTTTTAACAGAAAAACTATCCATACACAATTTAAAAGACACTATTGTCCGTTCAGTCAAACTTCATGAAACAAAAGGCATAAAATGTGTTCCCTCGCAAATAAAGATGACTGTATTTCCTGATGTCCTTACCGAAGAAAGTTTTGAAGTTCCCATCATGTCTCTGAACATGCCTGAAGGTAAGACCTTGCGTACATTTCCTTCGCGTGTAAAATTATCTTTTACAGTAGGTGCAGCAATGTTTCGTACAATACGTCCAGAAATGTTTAAAGTCGTGGTTGACTATAACGATTTAGTTGCTCATCCATCTGAAAAATGTATGCTTAAGGTCATATCCGCCCCGCATTTTGTAAGAAATATTCATTTAGATATTCAACAAGTGGATTATCTGGTAGAAGAACAATAAAAAAGATTGGATTGTGAAGATTGGAATTACAGGTGGAATAGGAAGCGGAAAATCATATTTGTGTGATATCTTGAGAAATAGGAACATTGATGTATTTAATTGTGACAACGTTGCAAAAGAAATAATGCAATCATCACAAAATGTACGTCAATCAATAATTTCACTTATTGGGGATGATTCCTATGATGGGATACATCCAAACAAAAAGAAAATTGCGTCTTTTATCATTGCATCAGAAGATAATGCCAATAAAATAAATAGAATAGTTCATCCTGCAGTTGCGAAAGACTTTATTGCGTCCCGTTGTGATTTCATGGAATGTGCTTTATTGTATCAGAGTGGTTTTGACAAATTGGTTGATTTCAAGGTTTGTGTAACAGCTCCTTTCGAAACAAGAATTAAGCGAATAATGAAGCGTGATAACATCAGCTATGGC
>CAVAPC010000034.1:0-28457 GCA_963590505.1 uncultured Alistipes sp.
GGCAGCATTAAAAGCGTATGCACAAACCGCTTAAATTCTAAATCCGAAACTTGAGGAATATGACATTTTTTCTGTCTTGTCTTTCACATGTACATGCCGAAAAAGTACTGTATCCAATCGGGGAAACTCTTATATATAATAAGGTGAACGGGCACACGCTGAGCTATTGACAAGTTTGCATGCAATATTTTTACCCATTTTTCTTATTTTTTCTTCCATTCGTTTGTTTATAAAGAAATATCCACTATCTTTGCAGTAGTTAAGAACAAAAGAATAACCACTAAAGCATTTAAGAATATGAAAACGAGTAAGCTATTTATCCTTGCAGTGATGTTTGTAGATATACTTCAGCACTACGGTCTGGCATAAGCCACAACGAACGAAAAGAAACAAAATAACCGTTGCATAACGGAATCATCAAAAAAGTAATAGAACTTAAAGTAAAGGAAGGAGAAGATAGGCGGCCACGCATATTACCGGCGCACAATAAAGTTTGCGCATGCAGAAAGGTAAACGCCTTACAAAAAAGACACACAAATTGTTAATATTCATCGTTTTTTGCTAACGGCAAACAGAAATGTCACCAAAAATGCGTACGTTTGCATAACATATACAAAGAACGGCAACGGCACTAAAGCCAACTGGGTGGAGGTGTGTTTTCCATATAGCTGAAGTGCCGAATTGCTGCAAGAAAAAAGAAAAGCAAAAAACACAAGAAAAGAAACGACTATGAACGAAGAAAGTCTCTACAAGATGATCAGGGAGAAAGAAGGCACAGTGTCATTGATGTTCCCTGCATTGATGAGGAAAGTTTATGTATGGATGACACTCGCACTGATAATAACAGGCTTCACAGCCTGGGGTGTGGCAAGCAATCCCGGATTGGTTTACGCCATCGTTACAAACAAGATTCTGTTTTGGGGATTGGTAATCGCCGAGCTTGCAATGGTATGGGCCATCAGCGGTGCAATAAACCGGTTGTCGCTGACCACAGCAACACTGCTGTTTGTGGGCTATTCGGTATTGAACGGCGTGACGCTCTCGGTGGTGTTCCTCGCCTATACGCTTTCATCCATCGCCAGCGTGTTCTTCATTACCGCCGGAACATTTGCCGCAATGGCATTCATCGGATATACCACCAAGACAGACCTCACGTCGCTTGGCAAGATACTCTTCATGGCTCTCATCGGCCTCATCATTGCCACTGTGGTAAACCTGTTTATGGAAAGTTCGATGTTCAATCTGATTTTGAGCTATGTCGGCGTGGCTATCTTTGTGGGGCTTACCGCGTATGACTCACAGAAGATAAAGAACATGCTGTATGAAGCAGACGAACTGGACGAGAGTTCGCAGAAACTTGCATTGCTTGGTTCGCTCACTCTGTACCTGGACTTCATCAACCTGTTCCTCTACCTGCTCAGAATTTTCGGAAGCAATAGAGATTAAAGGAAAGAGCAAGTCACTGCACAGCAGAAAAGAATTGCTCAACCTGACAGAAACGTAAAGAAACTGCGGTGTAACGAAAGTGTTGCGCCGCAGTTTCTTTTTTGCTTGAAAACAAGCCACACTCCGGGCAAGCACCAAACCAGCACAGACATACAAAAAAAAACAGGTCCACCGGAAGACATAATCAAATGATTTGGTTTAACTTTGCATTGAAACGGCATTTTTACCTATCTATCTATTAAAACAAACAAAAAGATGAAACAATTTTTCATGCTTGCTCTTGCGACGCTGGCTTACACTTCGGCTTGCGCCCAAGATTCGGAAGCCCAGGTACGCCAGTGGAATCTTACCACTGTGGCAACAGAAGATATAGAGAACATCAAGGCTGACAGCAACTGGACAACAGACTCGAAAAGTCGTTACTGCTACGTACAGTCACTTGACAACGTGCCACTGACTGCCAACAGCACAGAATTGACAACGACCAAAAGCCTGACCTTCTCCGTCACAGCCAACTCCAACGGCAACGTGCGCCTCGGCGGAACAACGGCAGCCTTGTGGCTGGGCGACGCCTGCACCGTTACTGTTCCCGGCTGCAAAACGGGCGAGATGCTGAAGGTTGAATACATGACTTCCAACAAGTCTTCCACCCGCTCTCTCTCCCTCACCAACATCGACGGCACTTTCCCCTCGTCTACGGGCAAAGTGCATCAGACCGGAACGGGAAAGGTTATCGCTAACGGAGACGTGACGATTGGCATTACCGGCGGTATGTATATCTACAGCATTGCCGTCGGCGATGAAGAGACGATTGGCGGTGGCGGCACTACTTCGCCCGACAATCCCGACAATCCAAACGACCAGACGCCAGGACTTGACTACATGACGGGCGACCAGCCCATTGCAACGCCCACCTTCGGCAATGGTCCTGCGTTCTATGTCTCGCCAACGGGAAGCGACTCAAACGACGGACTTTCCGAGTCCACGCCACTGGCAAGCATACAGCTAGCCATTGACAAAGCCGTCGACCCGGGAACAACCATCTATCTCGCTCCGGGCGAATACCGTCCTACGGCGCGCATAAACATAAACGAGCGCAACGGAACTGCCGACAACTACAACTCTCTCGTATGTCTCAACGGCAGAGCCGTCATCAACTGCAACCATCCGCAGCACGCACACAGCGACAACCCTTATCAGGGCATACGCCTCACGTCGTCATACTGGCATTTCTATCACATCGACATTACCAATGCTAGCGACAACGGCATGCTCATCGAGCGCAACAAGCCCGACGGCGGCACGTCGACCGACATAAAGAACCGCACGCAAGACGCTCACGACAACATCATCGAGGACTGCAAGTTCTACAAAAACGGTGATACCGGCCTGCAGATAAAGAACCTTGGCTCGTTCAACTACATCCTCAACTGCGACTCTTACGAGAACCAGGATGAAGACGACGGCGATGCCGACGGCTTTGCTCCCAAGATCTCAGTCGGAACAGGCAACTATTTCTACGGCTGCCGCGCTTACAACAACTCCGACGACGGCTACGACGTGTTCTTCAAGAAGAGCGGTGGTTTCGAAGACAACGTTACCATCGTGTTCGAAAACTGCCTTGCCTACGAGAATGCCATAATCAACGGCACAGTAACCAATGGTAACGGCAACGGCTTCAAGTGCGGGTCTGACCAGGGCGCAATGAACGTTGTGCTGAACCGATGCATCGCCGTAAACAACGTAAACAAGGGTTTTGACCAAAACCACAACTCCGGCGACATAATCATGAACAACTGCACAGGATACGCACTGAAATCGCTTAACGGCACAACGCTGAAGAAAGCCTATTCATACCGCATGTACGAGGCGATTGCCGACGGACACGAACTCGTGGCAACCAACTGCATCGCAATCAACGACAATCTGAAGACCGACACCCATCACGACGACCCGTCGAAGTGGGGCGAAAAGAGCACGAAATACGGCAGGACGCAGATTACCGTAGGTACACTCGTAACCACAGACCTCAACGTTGACCCGTCAAACGTGCAGAGCGAAGACAATTACGCCGATCTGATAGCCGACCGCGACGCCAACGGCGACCTTCAGTGGGACAACACTTCATGGGCACATCCAACGGAAGGCAACGCCATCCTAGTGGACAAAGGAACGGTTGTAGGGCAGAACGACAAATATCTGTCGCAGGGAGTTTCCGTTCCGGCAATAAGATATGCCGGAGCAGCCCCCGACCTTGGAGCCTTTGAGTTCGGACTGACAAGCAAGACCGTTTCTTTCGGAACCAAGACAACAGGCATCGGCTACATCAAGACTGCCGACAGCAACGGCAAGAAAGTGCGTCTGGTACAGGCTTTCAACGGTCAGGTGATTGTAAACGTGGCCGATGCACAGGCAAAGGACAAGTTCACGATTACATCCTACGACGCCAGCGGCAAGACACTGGGCACACACAGCTTCAACGGAACAAACTCCAGCATCTTCCTGCCCTATGCCGGCAGCATGATTATACTGAAGGTTGCAGGCACCGGAGTTGACGAGACACTGAAGGTAATGCTCAAGTAAAACGGGCCTCAGCCTGCAAACATTTTCGCACATAAGGAATTATAATGCATAAACGCAGCCGGAAAAGTTGTTGTTTATGCATTATTTTTATAACAATAGCGGAGAAATATTTGAATATGTGCATAGTTTTGCATAATTTTGCAGCGAGAAACAGTATAAATATACCGCTATGAAGATGAAAAGCAGCAGGATGGAAGTCCTAAAGATGTTGATATCGAGCAAAGAACTAGGCAGTCAGGAAGAAGTGCTTCGGGCATTGAAGAACGAGGGCTATACGATAACGCAGGCCACACTGAGCCGCGACATGAAACAGCTAAAGGTGGCAAAGGCAGCAAGCATGAACGGGAAATACGTCTACGTACTCCCCAACGAGACGATGTACAAGAGAGTGTCGAAGCCTTCGCCGGCAAAGGATATGGTACAGACTTCCGGTTTCCGCTCAATAAACTTTTCAGGCAACATGGCTGTGATAAAAACGCGTCCGGGCTATGCCAGCAGCATTGCCTACAACATAGACAACAGCGACCTCCCTCAAATTCTCGGCACCATAGCCGGCGACGACACCATTTTCATTGTGAAAGGCATGGGAACAACCGACGAGGAAGTGGTAGAGGGCCTGCGCTCAATACTGCCGAACATATAACAAACGAAGCCGCCCCTCGGTTCGGGCTGCTTTGAACCGGAAACAGAAAAACAGACAAACATACAATATATAAAGAAGTAAATGGAAGAAATAAAAGTCATGGTAGCCGACGCAAGCCATGAGAAATACGTTGACACCATTCTCAAGACGATAGAAGACGCCGCAAAAGTGCGCGGCACAGGAATAGCGAAACGTACCCACGAATATCTCGCCACCAAGATGCGCGAGGCAAAGGCCGTCATTGCGATGTGCGGCGACCGCTTTGCCGGTTTCAGCTACATAGAGACGTGGGGAAACAAACAGTATGTAACCACTTCCGGACTTATCGTCCATCCCGATTTCCGCGGTTACGGACTGGCAAAGCGCATCAAAGACATGACCTTCACGCTGGCACGCACGCGCTGGCCAAAGGCAAAGATTTTCAGTCTCACCAGCGGGGCGGCAGTGATGCGCATGAACACGCAGCTGGGCTACAAGCCTGTCACCTTCGGCGACCTTACCGACGACGAGGCTTTCTGGCGCGGATGCGAGGGATGCATTAACGTTGACGTGCTGAAACGCACCGGACGCAAATACTGCATCTGCACGGGAATGCTCTACGACCCCGAGGAACACTTGCCGGCCAAGCTTCCCGAAGACGTAATCGAGCGAATAAAGAAACTTGACGGAAAGGCGTAAGCCACGGAACGAGAGGAAGGAAAGAAGAATAACGAACAGAAAAAATCATCAAATAATATGGCAAAGAAAAAAGTAGTTGTAGCCTTTTCAGGCGGTTTGGACACGTCTTACACGGTTATGAAACTGACAAAAGACGGATATGACGTTTATGCAGCATGCGCCAACACGGGCGGTTTCTCGGCAGAGCAACTGAAGACCAACGAGGAGAACGCATTCAAGCTCGGCGCGAAAGAGTATGTAACGCTCGACGTTACGCAGGAATATTACGAGAAATCACTGAAATACATGATTTTCGGCAACGTCATGCGCAACAACTGCTACCCCATCTCCGTTTCGTCCGAGCGCATCTTCCAGGCCATCGCCATTGCCCGCTACGCAAAGGAAATTGGAGCCGACGCCATCGCACATGGTTCTACGGGAGCCGGAAACGACCAGATTCGCTTCGACATGACATTTCTGGTCATGGCACCGGGCATTGAGATCATAACTCTTACTCGCGACCACGCTCTCAGCCGTCAGGAAGAAGTGGATTACCTTAACGCAAACGGCTTTTTCGCTGACTTTACAAAGCTTAAGTATTCATACAACGTCGGAATCTGGGGAACCAGCATCTGCGGCGGCGAGATTCTAAATCCAGCTCAGGGTCTTCCAGAGGAGGCTTACCTGAAACACGTGACCAAGCAGGAGGAATCGGAACTGCGCATCACATTCGAGCGCGGCGAGATAAAGGCCGTCAACGGCGAGACGTTCAGCGACAAGGTTGCCGCCATACAGAAGATAGAAGAGATTGGAGCTGCCTATGCCATCGGCCGCGACTGCAACGTGGGCGACACCATAATCGGCATCAAGGGCAGGGTCGGCTTCGAGGCGGCCGCACCGAAGCTCATCATCGAGGCTCACCGCCTGCTCGAGAAGTCGACACTCAGCAAGTGGCAGCAGTACTGGAAGGACCAAGTGGCAAACTGGTACGGCATGTTCCTCCACGAGAGCCAGTATCTTGAGCCTGTCATGCCCGACATCGAGGCCATGCTCACATCGTCGCAGCGCAACGTAAACGGCACTGCCATACTGAAACTGCGCCCATACAGCTTCGAGACCGTTGGCGTTGACTCTCCCGACGACCTGCAGAAATCCAAACTGGGCGAATACGGCGAGATGCAGCACGGCTGGACTTCCGAAGAGGCAAAGGGATTCATAAAGGTTCTGAGCACGCCGCTGAGAGTTTACTACGGCATTCACCCCGACGAGAAACGATAACCCGCAAACTTACAACAATGATTAGGATTGGAATACTTGGCGCCGCAGGATATACCGGCGGCGAACTGATACGCCTGCTGCTTAACCATCCCGAGGCGGAAATTGTCTTTGCCAACAGCGAGAGCAACGCCGGGAACGCAGTGGCCGACGTTCACGAGGGGCTCTACGGCGAGACGGACCTGAAATTCACCGCCGACATGCCCTTCGACAAGGTGGACGTGGTGTTCTTCTGCTTCGGCCACGGCAAGAGCGAGAAGTTCCTCAGCGAACACGACGTGCCGGAGAGCGTGAAGATAATAGACCTGGCGCAGGATTTCCGCCTGAAAGCCTCCACTCCCGCAAAGACGCAGCACCCCACCCCGGCGGCTCACGACTTCGTATACGGTCTGCCGGAGATAAACAAGGCTGCCATCGCACAGGCTTCCCACGTGGCTAACCCGGGATGCTTCGCCACATGCATACAGCTCGGACTGCTGCCTGCTGCAAAGATGGGCATAATAACCGGCGACGTGAGCGTGAACGCCATTACCGGAAGCACCGGCGCAGGACAGAAGCCGGGCACTACCACACACTTCTCGTGGCGTTCCAACAACATGAGCATTTACAAGGCGTTCACCCACCAGCATGTGCCGGAGATAAGGCAGAGCCTTGAGCAGACGCAGGGAACGCTAAACGCCGAGATTGACTTCATCCCCTACCGCGGCGACTTTGCCCGCGGCATCTTCGCCACCGAGGTGATAAAAACGGATGCAAACGAAGAGGAGATCGTGGCGGCATACAAGGCGTTCTACAACGACGCGCCGTTCGTTCACTATTCCGACAAGCCCATTGACCTGAAGCAGGTGGTGAACACAAACAAGTGTCTCGTGCACTGCGACAAGTTCGGCAACAAGCTGCTCATAACCTCCTGCATCGACAACCTATTGAAGGGTGCCGTGGGACAGGCGGTGCAGAACATGAACATAATGTTCGGCATCGACGAGAAGGCGGGCCTGCGACTGAAAGCGGCAGCATTCTAAAACAAAAAAGAAAAGAACAACTAAGATGAAACTATTTGACGTATATCCCCTCTACGACATAAACATCGTGAGGGGCAAAGGATGCAAGGTGTGGGACGAAAACGGCAAGGAATACCTCGACCTCTACGGCGGTCACGCCGTTATCAGCATAGGCCACTGCCATCCGCACTACATAGAGATGCTCACAACGCAGCTTGGCAAGCTCGGGTTCTACAGCAACTCGGTGGTCAACAAGCTGCAGGTTGAACTGGCCGAAAGGCTGGGCAAGGCATGCGGATACGACGACTACCAGCTGTTCCTCATAAACAGCGGTGCGGAGGCAAACGAAAACGCGCTGAAACTGGCGTCGTTCACCAACGGACGCACTCGCGTGCTGTCGCTCCAGAAGGCGTTCCACGGCAGGACATCGCTCGCCGTGGAAGCAACGAACAACCCCAAGATCATTGCGCCGATTAACGACAACGGCCACGTGACGTATCTTCCCGCCAACGACATTCAGGCGTGGGAGCAGGAGATTGCCAAAGGCGACGTATGCGCCTGCATCCTTGAATGCATCCAGGGCGTGGGCGGCGTGAACATGCTCACGCCGGGGTTTGCACAGGCGCTGCAAAAGATCTGCAAGGAACACGGAACAATTCTTGTATGCGACGAGATCCAGTGCGGATACGGCAGGAGCGGACGATTCTTTGCCCACCAATGGCTGGGCATCAAGCCGGACATCATAACCTGCGCAAAGGGCATAGGCAACGGCTTCCCCATGGGGGCGGTGCTCATCTCGCCCGACTTCAAGCCCGTATACGGTCAGCTGGGCACCACTTTCGGCGGAAACCACCTGGCATGCACCGCTGCACTGGCCGTGCTCGACGTGTTCGAGAACGAGGGACTGGTGGAGAACGCTCACCTCGTGGGCGACTATCTGATGAAGGAGCTTGAAGAACTGCACCAGCGCAACCGCCATATCGTGGAGGTGAGGGGGCGCGGACTGATGGTTGGCATCGTGCTCGACATCCCGCACAAGGAGGTGCGCAGCAAGCTGATTTACGAACAGCAGTGCTTCACCGGGTGCGCCGGAACAAACATACTGCGCGTCCTGCCGCCGTTGTGCCTGTCGAAGGGTGAGGTCGACGAGTTCATAATGAAGCTCGAAAACGTGCTCAACCAGATTTAACCCGAACAAACGTCAACATTATCCCTTACCACTCATGAAGATTTCAGTTATCGGAGCAGGGGCTATGGGCGGCGCCATAGTTGAAGGACTGCTGAAAAGCGACTGCGTGCTTGCCGCAAACATTACGGTATGCGACCACAACCAGTCCGTTCTCGACCGCTTTGCCGCGCTGGGCACGAGCGTAACGTCTGACAACGCCGTGGCTGCCATCTCCGGCGACCTTGTCATGGTGGTGGTAAAGCCCTGGTGCGTTGAGAAGACGCTGCTCGGCATAAAGGATTCGCTCAACTACCGCGACCAGATTCTCGCGGTTGTGGCGGCAGGCATACCGTCGGCGCAGATAAACGCATGGATGGACAAAGACGGCGAGAAGCCGCACCTCTTCCTCGTCATGCCCAACATCGCCGCAGCTCAAAAGGCGTCGATGACATACATCACGGGCGTGGGAACGACTGAGGGCGAGAAGCGCGCCGTGAAGGACATATTCGACGAGCTTGGCGAAACGCTCTTTCTCGAAGAGCGCATGTTCCCCTCAGCCACAGCCATGTCGTGCGCCATAGGCTACGCCATGCGCTATGTCAGGGCAAACGTTGAAGGGGCAGTGGAGATAGGCTTCCGAGCGAAAGACGCACAGAAGATTGTCTTGCAGACCATCAAGGGAGCGGTTGAACTGCTACAGTCGTCGGGCGAGCATCCCGAAGCGGCCATCGACAGGATAACCACTCCGGGAGGCATAACGATACGGGGCCTCAACGAGATGGAACACGCCGGATTCAGCAGCGCCGTGATACGCGGACTGAAGGCCGGGAAGATATAATTGTTTCACCGCTTGCTTTTCTCCAAGAGCAAGCGGTGTTCTTTTTCCGAGCAAACGGAAACGGATTCCTGTCGACGCTGCATGCAAAACCGCCTGCTGGCATTTTTTTCGGCAGCAAGCTAACGTGTGACATTTTATTTGATTATATTTGTATCAAAAATACAGTCATTACAGCAGGAATACCCTAACATGATAAAAGACATACAGGCCCGCAATGCCGACGCAGCGGCGGGACAGAAAGAGATGGAGGCGCTGAGGAGACACTTTCCGCAGTGTTTCGCGGCCGACGGAGCGTTCGACATAGAGGCGTTCAAAGCAGCCCTGCCCGGCGGCACAACGCTGACCGACGAGACTTCGGGCTTCAGCTGGCTGGGAAAGAACTACGCCCGCATGCTCTGCAACATGGACACGACAACGTTGATACGCCCCGACGAGGAGCACAACGCCAAACCGGAGAACCGCGAAAGCCGCAACGTTTACATCAGCGGCGACAACCTCGACGCTCTGCAGCACCTCGTGAAGTCGTACAGCGGACGCGTGAAGGTGATTTACATTGATCCGCCCTACAACACAGGGTCGGACGGGTTCGTATACAACGACAAGTTCAACTTCTCAGCCGACGATCTTGCCGTAAGGCTCAACGTTACGCCCGAACGCGCCGAGCGAATCCTCTCGATGACGCGCCGCGGCAGCGCAAGCCACGCCGCATGGCTCACGTTTATGCTTCCACGACTGTCGTTCGCACGCGACTTGCTGACAGACGACGGCGTGATATTCATCTCTATCGACGACAACGAGCAGGCAAACCTGAAGAAACTGTGCGACGAGGTGTTTGGAGAGCAGTGCTTTGTCGGCATTTTTCTATGGAAGAAAAGGCAACAAGTAGATAGTCGTACAACAAATGGAGTTTCAAAAGACCAAGATTACTTGTTCTGTTATAGCAAAAATGAAACTGGGAGAATTAGAGGGAAATACTCTGACAAATCCAAGTATTCCAATCCAGACAATGATCCAAGAGGAGATTGGATGAGTGACAATATGGTCGGTTTGGCAACAGAATCACAAAGGCCCAATTTGCATTATGATTTAATAAACCCAAAGACTGGTATTACATACAAATGTCCACCAACAGGATGGAGATACGAACGTTCGAGAATGAATCAACTTATGGAAAACGATGAAGTCATTTTCCCAAGTAACAAGAACGGTAGACCAAGAAGGAAAAAATTTTTAAAGGATGTGCAGAGTGAATTTACAGGCTTTAGTACATTCTTTGATACAGTCTATAGCAGTCAAGGAACACGAGAGCTAATAGAACTCTTTGATGGGAAAGATTATTTCGATTTTCCCAAGCCCGTAGACTACATTAGACAAATTATTGAACAAGGAATTGCTCCCTCTGACTCGAATGATATTATTTGTATGGATTTCTTTGGAGGTTCTTCAACTACAGCCCATGCAGTAATGGAATTAAATACATTGGGAAATAATATTCATTTCATTCTTGTTCAAAAGAAAGAATTGTATCCCGAAAATTCTGAAGCTTTCAAAGCCGGCTACAAGACCATCGACGAAGTAGGCATGGAGCGCATCAAGCGTGCCGCAAGGAAGATAAAGTCAGAGAACCCGTTGTTTGCAGGCGACTTGGGCTTCAAGCACTACACGCTGGAAGAGCCGAAGCAAGACGCGCTGCTCATGATGGAGCGTTTCGACCCTGCCACCACTGCACTGTCGACGCTCACCGTGGACGACTTCGGGCTGCAGACGGTGCTGCGCACATGGCTCGTGGCCGACGGTTACGGCCTTACTGCCGATGCCGAGGAACTGACGCTGGGCAGATACACGGCGTACTGGAAGGGCGACCACGTGTATATGGTGAACCCCGACGACACGTTCGACGCGACAAGCATTGCGGCGCTGACGGACAAATACAACGGCGAGCCGTTCTCGCCGCACAACATAGTTATTTTCGGCTACAGCTTCGGTTTCACCCACCGCGAGGAGCTGCAGAAGAATCTGCGCACGCTGAAAGACGGCAACAAGACGCTCAGCGTGAACATTGACGTAAGGTATTAAGAAAACTGCATATCCATGTATCTAAAGAAACTACACATAAGCAATTTCCGTTGCTTCCGCGACTATACGATAGAGTTCGCTCCCGGTGTAACAGTACTGTTCGGCAAGAACGGTTCCGGCAAGTCGACATTGATTCACGCCATACACAAGGCTTTGAGTTTTGCCTTCAACAGAAGCAAAAGTCCCAAGGCTATGAATCTTGGTGCGGGATTTCCGGATCTGAAGCCACGCGACTATGACAAAACGGAAGACTTGACAAGAGACCCCAAGACTGGCATGCCGTTTCCTTTTATCGACATCCACGCAACGGCACAGTTCCACAACGTCGGACTTGACTGGAACATGTATGCGTCGACGTCTACTTTCAATGTTCAACCGTCAAAATTTGCAGAAGCCTTCAGTAAGCTATCTGAGGAGATACAGTCAACAGGCACACTACCCTTGTTCGCTTATTTTTCAGACAGTTTCCCCCACGTTTCGGGCAACACCACAAAACTTTCAGAAAAGGTGATGTCGCTCCGCAATCTTGGCTATCTTGGCTGGGATGAAGAAACGGCGTATTCGGATCTTTGGATAACGCGCCTCACAAAGATATGGACCTTATGGGACAGGGCAAGCCGCAAAGTCATGCAAGAAGAGGCAGCATTGCGCAACTGCGCTTCATTAAAGTCGCAAGGCATGGTGGCAGAGAAAGAGAACGATGAAGACGTGAACCTGCATAGCGCCAGACTTGAGGCGGCGCGCGCACAAATGAAGATATACGAACCGGAAGTTTCTGTCATCAGAAACTGTCTCGTAAAATTCTCGAAGGGGCTTCCGGATATAGACGTAATAGACTTGTTTGTCAGTGTATACGATGAAGCCGGATTGTGTCTGGAAACAAAAGACGGCGTAAACCCTCCGTTTGAAAAGCTGCCAGCCGGATACAAGCGTATCTTGTATATGGCACTCGACATAGCTTACCGCTCGTACATTCTGAATGCTTCGACAAATACCGAAGGCATAGTTGTGATAGACGAGATTGACCTGCATCTGCATCCGGCTTTGGAGCAAGTAGTATTGCAATGCTTCCACGACACATTTCCAAGCGTACAGTTTGTCGTTACGACTCACTCTCCTTTGGTATTGACCGGTATAGAAACAGCAGACACTGACAACTGCATCTACAAGATGACGCCCGACTTCGAAGTTCCGTTGGAATGGCAAAACATTCACGGGGTGGACTACAACCAGGCTTTGGAAGAGGACATGGACGTAAGCAAGCGCAAGCCCGAAATAGAAGCCCTCTTCAAAAAAGCCTGGAAAGAGGTGGCAGACAAGAATACGGAGGCTGCAAAGAAAACCGTTGCAGAACTGGAGGCAAAGACCCCTGCCGACCAAATAGAACTGGTGCAGCTGCGTGCCATCATTGAACGCATTGAAATCATCGGGAAATGAGGTACATCGAGAAGGATTTCAATGCTCCTGCCGTGATTCGGCATGAAGAGGAATTGTCTGCGGCAGGGCTGGACAAGGCTACCTTGCTGAAAAGGAAAGAGAAGGAAGAGCTGAGCGGCAAAGAACTCTACGAGAAGCAAGTACGCAGCACCGAATATATTCCGCACTGGCGTGACTTGCAAAGTCATCTGAACAAGGAACAGGGAGGCGTGTGCTGCTATTGCGGTGCAAGACTGTTCTTTCCAGACACGCAGCATTATAGCGTGGAGCATGTTCACCCCAGAAACAAATACCCTGAGTTTGTCGGCGAATATGAAAACCTGTTGTTGTCGTGTCACAGTTCGGACAAAGAACGCGAAGACATAAAAGCATCCCGTCTACGCAAGAAGGAAAAGAGGAAAATGTACCATTGCGACGAATACAAGGATAACGCAGAATTGCACTACAGCCCCTTGGATGCGGATTGCCGGAAACATTTTTCGTATAAGCTTAACGGCAATGTGGATGGAGATGACGAGAAGGCAGAAGAGGACATAAAGACGCTGAACCTGCAATGCAAGGGACTTGTTGACAGACGACAAAAGAAAATACAAGCCTTGCTGTTCTCATCCACAAGTCCGACAGAGATGATAGACTTGGAATCTCTGAGAATATACAGACAGAAGATTGAAGAACTTGACGGCAACGGCAACCACAGGGAATTCTATTTCGTAATAGCAGATGTCATTGACCAGTATTTCAGAGCAAGATGACCATGGAACTGAAACTTGAGAACAACCTTCCCCACCAGACGAAGCCTGTGGAAGCCGTTGCTGCCGTGGTGGAAGCATCGATACTTGAAACGCCGAAAGCGAGCCACCAGAACCCGCTGCTGACGCATGAGCTGAGCAACAACGCGCTGAACATAGTGCGCGACAAAAACGACATAACGAAGAAAGCCTGCCGGCAGAGGGTGCAGCCATTCATGCTGCCCGAGAAGATAAACGATCTGCCGCACCACCGTCTGCTCGACATAAAGATGGAGACGGGAACGGGAAAGACTTACGTCTACACACGGACAATGTTTGAGCTGCACCGACGTTGCGGATTCAACAAGTTCATCATTGCCGTGCCCACCCTGGCCATCAAGGCCGGCACGGCTGCCTTTCTGAACGAGCCGGAAGCAAAGCGCCATTTCGACGCAGTGTGCGGATACAATGCCGAGATTGAACTGTGTCTGCTTGAACCGCAGAAGAAACAGAAAAAAGGCAGGCTCAACATGCCCGGTGCCGTGGGGCACTTCTTCTACGGAACGCACCACGCCAGGCACAAGATTTACGTGCTGCTGCTCAACACGCAGCTGATAACCAGCGGAAAGCTGCTCACGCGCGAAGACTACGACCAGATGTTGGGCGACTTCCACCGTCCCGTTGACGCCATTGCCGACACGAAGCCGGTGCTTATCATCGACGAGCCGCACCGCGTGGAACGCAGCGGGAAATCGTATGCAGCGCTGATAGAGAATTTCAGGCCGCAACTGGTGTTGCGCTACGGCGCCACCTTCCCCGAACTGACCATTGGCAAGGGACGGAACAAACACGCAGTGAAAGACTACCAGGAACTGATTTACGACCTTAACGCCGCCGAATCGTTCAACAGCGGCCTCATCAAGGGAGTGGCAAAAGAGCATCTTGAACTGCCCGGTGGCAAGAAAGCCGACAAGAAAGTGAAAGTGGTCTCTACAGTGAAGGGCGACAACGTGAACCTGAAACTGACACACACCGACGACACGGGCAAGACCTTCACGCTGCACGCGGGAGACAGTCTGGGAAACATCGACGGCGACCTCGACGGCGTGACCATTGAAGAGATAAGCAAGAACAGCGTTACGCTGAGCAACGGGCAGGAGAAGCAAACGGGCGAGGAATTCTTTCCCGACCAATACAGCGTGTCCTACCAGGAAGGCATGATAGAACTTGCACTGATGCGCCACTTCGAGACGGAACGCCGGAATTTCTGCCGCGAGGGACTGCCCATCAAGACATTGGCACTCTTCTTCATCGACAGCATAGAGAGTTTCCGCGGTGCGGAAGGAAAGAACGACGGCTGGCTAAGGCTGAAATTCATTGAGATACTGAAAGCCAGACTGAAGAAGGAGCTTGCGCGCGACAACACACCGGAATATGCCGCCTATCTTGAAGCCACGCTAAACGACACCGACGCTTCGTGTGCAGGATATTTCGCTCAGGACAACAGCGACTCTGACGAGAACATTGCAAACGAGGTCAAGATAATTCTGCACGGAAAGAAAGAGCTGCTCAGTTTCACCCGCGACGACGGCAAACCCAACGTGCTGCGCTTTCTGTTTTCGAAATGGACGCTGAAAGAGGGATGGGACAACCCGAACGTTTTCACCATCTGCAAACTGCGTTCAAGCGGATCGGAAACGAGCAAGCTGCAAGAAGTGGGGCGCGGACTGCGTCTGCCCGTCGACAATGCAGGAAACAGAATCAGCGACGCCTCGTTCATGCTGAACTACATAGTGGACTTTACGGAAAAAGACTTCGCGAACAAACTCGTGGCAGAGATAAACGGAGAGCTTGCAGCCGACAAAAGGAATCCGCTCAGCATAACGGCCGACGACATAGAAAAGGTGGCGGAAAAGCGCGCCATGGACGTGAACCTGTTCTTTGCGGAGCTTATCACAAAAGGATACGTGGACTACAACAAGAATGTTGTGGCAGAAAAGTTCGACGACCTGCTGATTGACTATCCGGAGTTCAACGGCATGGCCGGCGCAGTCAACGGCAACCGCATAATAAACCGCAACAGCAAGCGGAACGACAAGATACACATACGCAAGGCACGGTTTGAGGAGCTGAGGGAACTGTGGGCGCAGCTGAACAGAAAGTATGTCATGTATTTCGACAGGGAGATAGACAGACAACTGGAGGCGGAACTGCCTTCGATAATCCGCGAAAAGCAGGTGTTCTCGCTTCAAACGGTTTCCACCTCGCGCCGCATTCTACAGTTTGAAGACAAGGTGGCGGTTGCCAAAGAAGGGCCGCATGTGGAACTGACCTTGCACGACAGGCACTATGCGTACAACGAATTTCTGAAACGCGCGTCGCAGTATACCAACATACCTGTGGGCACATTGCACAAGGCGGTGTGTGAAGCCGCAAACAACGGATGCAGAATAACGGACGACATGTTCAACGACAGCTCCCTTGCCAGACTTGCCGTTGCGATGGACGACTGGAAATGTGAACGGCTGGTAGGTTGCGTGCGATACAAGCAGGCAAACTACACAGTTAAAGAGACAAAACTTACAAACACCGACGGAACGGTGAAGGACGAAGTGGTGCAGGCATACATCGGCAACAGGAATGTACCGGGCGAACCTCCCGTGAAATATCTGTACGACGCTTATGCGCATGATTCCGGCCTTGAGCTGCAGAACATGAAGACAGAGATTGACGAAGTTATAGTGTATGGAAAAATCCCGTCGCACAGCATCTGCATCCCTACCGTTGCATCGAGCAACTACAGTCCCGACTTCATGTATGTGGTGAAGAAGGCCGACGGCACAAAAGAGCTGAACATCGTGATTGAAACGAAGGCATACGACAAGGAGACGCACGTCAGCCCCGACGAGGCCACAAAGATTTCGTGTGCAAGACAGTTTTTCAATGCCATGACAGCTCGCGGATATACAGTGCATTTCCGCGAGCAGATAAACAGCATCGGCGTGAAGAGAATAATAAACGACCTGAACACGGCTGGCTGACGCCCGCCTATCCCTTCATTTTCACCACGTGGCGGCGGCGGTGCTTGCGCGAGAGCTCGCGGTGTTTCCGTCTCTCATACTTGCGGTATCCCATCCATGCGGTTGCAGTTCCGAAGGCAACAATCATAAAGAGCGCTATGCCGCCGCCAAGATTGTCGCCCTTTACCCTCGTCCACATGTCGAGCACCTGCGGTGTGGCCGTGCCCGCATCGTGAATCATGGCGCAATGCGCAACGACGTCCTTTCCGGGATACATTATCGGATTGAGATGGGCTTGCTTTCCAGCCGGACCGAACAGATAGGAAAGGTCGCGCGATTCGGGCCAAGCCTCATTGTCGTTCATCTCAGCAAGAACCTGTGGCGTTGAAACGGCGCTGACGTAGCCCGTGGTTTCCATATTGGCAAGCGCCACGCTGCTTTGGCAAAGATAGTTGATGAAATAGGCTGCCGCCTTGGGGTTGCGCGAATATTTCGGAATGACCCATCCGTCGAACCACACGTTGCTGCCTTCGAGAGGCACCTGATAGTCGAGCGATACGCCCACCTTTCCCGCCTCTTCAATGGCCCACACCGCATCGCCGCTCCACGTCATGTTGAGCCATGCCTTTCCTTTTGTCATTGTCTCCTTGCCGAAGTCAGCCTCCCACCCTTCGATGTTTGGCTTCAGGCGCTTGAGGTAATCCTCCACCACGGCGATGCTGCCTGGCGAATAGTCGTTCATCAGTCCCTTCACCGTTGCCTTGCCGCTTTTCAGCTCTTTCCTGCGGGCATAGATAAGGGCCGTTCCGTAGCAGTCGCGGTAAGAATCTTTCATAAGCAGCTTTCCGCGGAACTTGGTGTTCCACAGCGTTGCCCAGGTAAGGGCTTCGTCCTTGCTGACGAACCTTGTGTTGTAGAGTATTCCTGCCGTTCCCCACATGTATCCCACGGCATAGTCGCTCGCCTTCTTTGCCCCGCACCTTATGCCGTCGAACTGCGCCTTGATGTATGGCGAAACGTTGCGGCTTATGTAGTTGGGTGTTTTGCCGAAGCAGGTGTCAATGGGCAGCAGCAGGTCCTTGCGCATCATCCTCTCGATGATGTATTCGGAGGGGCACACCACATCGTAGTCTTCGTGGCCGCGCTCTATCTTGGTGAGCATTATCTCGTTGATGTCGAAAGTCTGGTAGATTATCCTTATGCGCTTGCCCGTCTGCTGGCGGTACCATTCAGGGAACTTCGCCAGCATGTCCTCGTCGATATAGTCGCCCCAGTTGTATACTTTCAGAATCTCCTCGCGCGGTTCCCGGTGAGTGCATGCCGAAAGAAGGAGCGCTGCGGCTGCCAGAGCCACCAGCGGAAACATGGAAAAAGTTTTTTTCAATTCCAAAAACATAATGCTAATTCTTTTTTTGCCTTCTGTTCACAACCACGAGCAGAACAAGTACCACGATGAAGATTATTGCCGACAGGGGGCGCAGTTCGGGCGTGAGTCCACCCTTTCTGGCATCGGCGTATATAAATGTGGAGAGCGTTTCCAGTCCTTCGTTGCCGATGGTGAAAATCGTTATTGCGAAATCGTCGATAGAAAGCGTTATGGCAAGCATGAATCCCGCCACCATTCCCGGAAGTATCTCGGGAAGTATCACCTTGCGCAATGCCTGCTGCGGAGAAGCGCCCAAGTCGAGCGCCGCCTCGTAAAGGTTGGGGTTCATCTGCTTGAGCTTGGGCAACACGCAGAGCACGACATATGGTGTGCAGAACGTTATGTGGGCTATGACCACTGTGGCAAAGCCCTGTTTTATTCCCAACGAAACGAAGAGCAGGAAGAGCGAAATGCCGATTATTATGTCGCCGTTAAGGATTGGGATATTGTTTACGAAGAGCATGCCTTTTTTTGCGCGTCCCTTCATCACGTATATGCCTATTGCCGCCAGAGTGCCGAGCAGAGTGGAGCAGACCGCCGTTATGAGTGCGATGAGAGCGGTGTTAACCAGTGCGTCGGTGAGCGAATGGTGTGTGGCGCCGGCAAAGAGATTTCTGTAAAGGTTCAGCGAAAAGCCGGTCCAGTTGCCCATGACCTTGGCCTCGGTGAACGAGAAAATGACGATTATGATAATGGGCGAATAAAGCAGAAGCAGCAAGAGCCACAGATAGCCTTGGGAGAGAGCCCTGACAAGTGTCTTCATATTATGCCTCCTTTCTCTGCCGCCCCGTCGTCGCCTGAGGCGAACATAGTTGAAGCGCCTATCAGCACGAGCATTATAAGCGAGAGGGCTGCACCGTAGTTCCACATGCTGTTGTTTATGTTCTCCTGTATGGTTGTTCCGAAGAGCTTTATGTTGTTAAGCGTCAGAAGTTCGGATATGGCGAAAGTGGATATCGTTGGCATGAAGACCATGAGTATCCCGCTTGCAACGCCGGGCATTGAGAGCGGCAACACCGTTTTGAGGAAAACCTGCACGGGCGAAGCTCCGAGGTCTTCTGCCGCCTCGATGTAACTGCGGTCCATCTTCGACAGCGTGTTGTATATGGGATAAATCATAAAGGGAATGAAGTTGTACACCATTCCGAATATCAGTGCTCCCTCGCCCAAAGGTATGTCGGCAAAGTCGAAAAGCGCCACCGTGGCAAGCGTGCGCACAAGTATGTTGACCCACATGGGCAGAATGAATAGCATTACCACCGTGTTGGCATAGCGTGCCTTGCTGCGCGAGAGAATATATGCGGCGGGATATCCCAGTATTATGCATGCCAGCGTTGTGAGTGCGGCAATGCCTATTGAATAGACGAAGGTGTTAACGTCTTCGGCATGGTCGGTGAACTTGACGAAGTTCGACAGCGAGAGCGCCCCGTTCTCGTCGGTGAAGGCGAAGACGACAATGAGCAGCAGGGGCAGGACCACGAATACTGCCGCAAAGATGGCATAGGGCAATGCCCAGCTCTGCCGCGAGGAGAAGTAGCGGAAAAACGGTCGTATGCTCATTTCTTCCCTTCGTTTACATTGTTTTCATTTGCGTCTTTGTTCGCTTCCACCGGTTTCCATGCATCGGGATGGACCGTTATGCCGACGTGGTCGCCAAGGTCCCATTGGTCTTGCGTGTCGACATATAGCTTTTCGCCCCAGTCGGTATCGATTGCAACATGGTAGTGGTCGCCCTTGTAGAGGATGAAGCTTACGTCTCCGGCGAACGTGCCCTGCTCGGCACTGTCGAACAGCTCCACCTTGCCAGCATCCACCTTTATCTCCGGGTTCTCCATGGCATGAAGGCGGGCTGCGAGCTCTTCTTCCACGGGATATTCAACGCCAAGGAACTGAACGGAGTGGGATTCCACCGTGGCTGCGAACACGTTTTCGCGGGCGTTCTTCTTCATTATGTGTATATTGTCGGGGGCTATCGACATGCCTACCGTTTGCCCCACCTCATAGTGCTTGTAGTTTTGCGCAACAAACTCATATCCGTCTGCCACGACAAGCATTTCATAGTGAACGCCCTTGAAGATAGACGAAGTCACCTTGCCCGTGAACTGAGCCTGCGCCGTGTCGCAGCTCATTTCAATGTCTTCGGGACGTATCACCACATCCACGTCTTCGTCGGGTGCAAATCCCTTGTCGACGCACGGTATTTCCTTTCCCGCCACGCCAACAAGACAGTCGCGCATCATGCATCCGTCAAGGATGTTGCTCTCGCCGATGAAGTCTGCCACGAAAGAGTTTGCCGGTTCGTTGTAAATGTCGGTTGGCGTACCTATCTGCTGTATCTGTCCGTTGCTCATCACGACAATGGTATCGCTCAGTGTAAGCGCTTCCTCCTGGTCGTGCGTAACGAAGACAAACGTTATTCCAAGTTTCTCGTGCATGTCTTTCAGCTCCAGCTGCATGTCCTTGCGCATCTTCAGGTCGAGAGCTGCCAGCGGTTCGTCGAGCAGCAAGAGTTCCGGCTGGTTTACGATGGCTCGGGCTATGGCGATGCGCTGCTGCTGTCCGCCGGAGAGAGAGTTTACGTCGCGGTATTCATAGTCGCTCATGTTAACCGTGCGCAATGCGTTCTTTACCTTCTGCACCACCTCGTCGCCGGGCAGTTTCTTCAGTTTCAGGCCGAAGGCCACGTTGTCGAAGACGTTAAGGTGTGGGAAAAGGGCGTATTTCTGGAAAACGGTGTTCACGGGGCGTCGGTAAGCCGGAATGTCGGTTATCGGCTTACCGTCAAGCAGAATTTCCCCTTCGGTAGCCGTCTCAAAGCCCGCGAGCAAGCGCAACAGTGTTGTCTTTCCGCAGCCTGAAGGCCCGAGTATGGTTACGAATTCTCCTCTCCGCACATAAAGGTTGATGTTGTCGAGGGCGGTCTTTTCGCCGAACCGCTTCGACACTCCCTTGATGTCGATGATATGTGGTGACGAACTGTTCATTTAATCCTTATAGCAAGTAATGTTTGTTTCACTTTCCCGTCAAGACACGCAACTAAAAAGCTTGCCTTGCATTGTATAATTTTTTTATTAGTGCAAAGTTAACAATTTTGCATTTTTAATTTGTATGCATAACTGCATATTTAACCTAATTGTTACACTTCACGAATATCGCAAGCCCTTTTGCGAATAAATATAGAATAATAAACCGAAACAAGTGTGTTGTCAGCAACTTGAACAAGAAACCGGCAAGGATGTTTCTGCCGTTGATTTTGCATGCCCGTAAAAGTAAATCCGATTGCCGTTGTGCGCCATTGGAAATATATCCGTATCTTTGCAGAAACAGACAAAAACGAGAATTATGAAAAGACATCTTTCACTCGCCATTTCGCTCATGTTCGTAGCGGTGGCGGCTATGGCAAACTGCACAAACAGGCAGCAGGCCGAAAAAACAAGCGAAAACGGCATGCAGCAGGCTGAGGAACAAACAGCAGAGAAGGAAACGGCTCCCGACTTCACCCTTGACGACATCAACGGCAAGCAGTTCTCGCTGTCGTCGCTGCGCGGACACATAGTGGTAATAGACTTTTGGGGAAGCTGGTGCGGATGGTGCATAAAGGGGATGCCAGAAATGAAGAAATACTACGAGAAGTACAAAGACCGCCTTGAGATAGTTGGTGTTGACTGCGGCGACACTAAAGAAGGATGGAAAGCGGCTGTGGAGAAGTATGGACTGCCATGGATTCACGTCTACAATCCACGTGGCCTCGGCGACATCACTGGTCTTTACTCAATACAGGGTTTCCCGACAAAGATTATCGTAGGGAAAAACGGGGAAATACTGAAGACGGTTATAGGCGAAGACCCGCAATTCTATACCGCACTCGACGAAATAATGAAGCAATAGTCGCGAGCGAAAACGTTTTCCTCACAAAAACGCCGAAAACGACAATACTTAAAAATAAAATTCTTACTTTTGCATATCGTCAGCGATGCACGCAAACTACACCGCCGTACCCGATAAAAAAACACAATCTTAAATAATACACACAAATCATGGATTTAGTACAGTCTATAATCGAGCGCGCCAAAAGCAACAAACAGCGCATCGTACTCCCTGAAGCAACAGAGGAGCGTACACTAAGAGCTGCCGACCAGGTGTTGGCAGACGACATCGCCAACCTTATCCTCATCGGAAACCCTGACGAGATACATTCGCTCGCAGAGAAATGGGGGCTGAAGAACATCGACAAGGCAACACTTATCGACCCGGAGAACAACCCCAAGAGCGAAGAATACGCTGCCCTGCTTGCAGAACTGCGCAAGAAGAAAGGCATGACAATTGAAGAGGCCCGCGAACTGGTTAAGAATCCTCTCTATCTGGGATGCATGATAATAAAGACAGGCGATGCTGACGGACAGATATCAGGTGCTCTCAGCACAACCGGCGACACTCTGCGCCCCGCACTGCAGATTATCAAATGCGCACCGGGCATCACTTGCGTGAGCGGCGCCATGCTCCTCATCACAAAGGAGCAGCAGTATGGCGAGAACGGAGTGCTCGTGGTTGGCGACGTGGCAGTTACTCCAATGCCCGACGCACAGCAGCTGGCACAGATTGCCGTTTGCACTGCCCAGACAGCAAAGTCGGTTGCAGGCTTTGCCGACCCACGCGTTGCAATGCTCAGCTTCTCAACCAAAGGAAGCGCTAAGCACGAGGTTGTAGACAAAGTGGTTGAAGCAACGAAACTGGCAAAGGAACTCGACCCGGCACTGAAGGTTGACGGCGAGTTGCAGGCTGACGCAGCCCTCGTTCCGTCGGTTGGCGAAAAGAAAGCACCGGGCAGCGACATCGCCGGAAAGGCAAACGTGCTCGTGTTCCCATGCCTCGAAGTTGGAAACATCGCATACAAACTGGTGCAGCGCCTCGGCGACGCAGTAGCTCTCGGTCCAATCCTCCAGGGTATTGCCCGTCCGGTCAACGACCTCAGCCGCGGTTGCTCCGTTGACGACATATACAAAATGGTTGCCATCACCGCTTGCCAGGCAATGGACGCAAAGTAAACGAAAAGTGAAGAATAAAGAATAATATGAAGATATTAGTATTGAACTGCGGTTCATCGTCGATAAAGTATGCGCTTTACGACATGGACAGCAAAAGCGTAATGACATCGGGCGGCGCAGAGCGCGTAGGCCTCGACGGAGCTTTCGTGAAAGTAAAGCTTGCCAATGGCGAGAAGAAAACGATAATGCACGATATCCCTGAGCACACAGAAGGCGTAAAGTTTATATTCAGCCTGCTCACCGACCCGGAAATAGGCGTTATCAAAGACCTTAAGGAGATTGACGCCGTTGGCCACCGCATGGTTCACGGCGGAGAGAAGTTCAACAAGAGCGTTCTGCTGACAGACGAGGTGCTGAAGACCTTTGAAGAGTGCAGCGACCTGGCACCGCTCCACAACCCGGCAAACCTGAAAGGCGTTCACGCCGTGCAGGAACTGATGCCCGGACTGCCTCAGGTTGGCGTGTTCGACACAGCTTTCCACCAGACCATGCCTAAGGAAGCATACATGTATGCCATTCCTTACGAGCTTTACGAGAAGTACGGCGTGCGTCGCTACGGCTTCCACGGAACAAGCCACCGCTATGTTTCGCAGCGCGTGTGCGAATATCTTGGCATTAAGGCTGAAGGAACGAAAATAATCACCTGTCACATCGGCAACGGCGGCTCTATCGCCGCTGTGAAAGACGGCAAGTGCGTAGACACGTCGATGGGTCTCACACCGCTTGAGGGTCTCATGATGGGAACACGAAGCGGCGACATCGACGGCGGCGCAGTGACGTTCCTTGAGAAGAAACTGGGACTTGACGCCGACGGTATGTCAAACCTGCTCAACAAGAAGAGCGGTCTGCTGGGTGTATCAGGCATTTCAAGCGACATGCGCGAAATATTCCAGGCAAACCAGGACGGCAACGAGCGTGCAAAGCTGGCATTCGAAATGTACTGCTACCGCGTGCGCAAATACGTCGGCTCATATGCTGCGGCAATGAACGGATGCGACATCATCGTATTCACCGCCGGCGTTGGCGAGAACCAGGCAGACTTGCGCGAGAGCGTGTGCAGCGGCCTCAGCTTCATGGGCGTAGAGATTGACAAGGAGAAGAACAGCACTATCCACGGAGAAGAAGCTGTCATCTCAACTCCAGCCTCTAAGGTGAAGGTTGTTGTAGTGCCTACAGACGAGGAGCTTATGATTGCTTCCGACACTATGGCTCTGCTCTAAATCACATCAGAACACATAATCAAACAGGAGGAAAACCGTTCCGTTTTCCTCCTGCTTTTGTTTTCATTCCTTTCAAGCGCGCCGTGCATGCGTTTCTGCATACAACGCATTTTGTTTTGAGCGTGCAGTTACAACTGGCTTTCGCCCTCCACATATTCCTCAAGGAATATATGTTCGCCGTCATACACCACATATGAGAACTGCCAAATCCAGTCGCCCAATATCATCATCCTTACCTTGCGCGAGAGCATAAGGTCAAGCTCTATGTGACGATGGCCGTAGATGAAATAATCTATCTCCGGATGCGTCTTCATATACTCCTTGGTATATCTCACCAGGCATTCCTTGTCTTCGCCCATATAAGGCGGTTCCTTGCCGTCGGCACGCTTCAGGCGACTGCGACGCGCCCACTCCAGGCCGAACCACATGCCCCATCTGGGATGAAGCATGCTGAAAAGACGCTGGCACACCTTGTTGTGGAACATGGAGCGGATGAACTTGAACTTCGTGTCGGCGTCGCCAAGTCCGTCGCCGTGGGCCAGATAGAACACCTTTCCATAGATGTCCACCGTTTCGGGCTTGGTGTGCAGTATCACGCCGCATTCTTCCTCAAGGTAGCCATACATCCAGATGTCGTGGTTGCCTGTGAAGTAATGCACTTCAACGCCAAGGTCGGACAATTCGGACAGTTTTCCCAGAAAGCGCGTGTATCCTTTGGGCACGACATACTTGTATTCGTACCAGAAGTCGAACATGTCGCCAAGCAGATAAACGGCTGCCGCCTTGTGCTTGATATTGTCGAGGAAACGTACGAGCCGTCTCTCGTGCATCCGGCTGTGCTCTATGGCAAGCGAGCCAAGGTGTGCATCGGAAAGTATGTATATGTTCTTCATAACGTTGCCTGTTTTTTTCAGTTAGCAATAAGTTTCACCTTCACGGTGTGTGGCCTGCTGCAATGCTGCAACACGGGGCGGACATCAGTCAAGCCCCAGTTCAAGGCGCGCTTCCTCGCTCAGCATGCTGTTGTCCCACGCCGGTTCGAACACGAGGTTCACGTTGCTGCTGTTCACCCCCTCAAGGGCATCCACCTTTTGCCGCACGTCCTCAAGGATGAAGTCGGCTGCCGGACACGACGGTGCCGTGAATGTCATGTCGATATCAACGTTGCCCTCGTCGGACACTTCCACTTTGTATATAAGTCCGAGGTCATAGATATTCACGGGAATCTCCGGGTCGTAAACCGTTTTCAGCACATCAACGATGCGTTCTTCTATCTTTGTCTTTTCTTCCTGCGTCATTACGTAAAAGTTTTAGACTACAAAGGTAGTTATTTTTTCAAAAATCCAAGATATATACCGCGCCTTTGTGCATCAGCAACTGTGCCCTCACTCCAATCCTGAATCTATATGTCCGCACCGGAGCATTTGCCCGGTCGGGATCTGTCAGGCCAATCGTGTCAATCACAAACCGGCACTTTATGAATAATATTTTGTTGGACAAATCCAAACATACCGACAATCGCTACAAAAAAAGTTTATGACTTCTATCTGGAAAAAGCGGGGCACCTGCAAAAAGCCGTTGAACAGCGCAATGAGATTCTACTAACTTTTGGTATATTTGCATCATGTATCAATGGAAGCAACAAAAAAGAAAATGAATAAAGCCATTCTATATGCAATAGTTCTGATTTTGTTGGGCTGTAACGGCAGCTCGACAAGCAACGGCCTTGCATCTCAAGCAGGAAAAGGGATAACCCGACAAGCCTATTTGAATTCCCTGGACTCAGCGGATTTGATGAATGGCCTTATTTTTTGGACTTCTGACACGGCCTTTGCTTCCGATGCCAAATTGATGCTTTTGGTGGATACCCTCTACCGGCATGTAAGGGAGGATGATTTTGCTGCGCAAGTAAAGGATGAAGAAATGTGGATGGCTGAATACCGAACAAGACTATGTGCCTATTACGACGCCCACCCTCTCGGCAGCGACACAATTTCTGCTTATGCAAAGGCTGACTCAGTGCTCAATGAAGCTACCCGATTGCTGGAACTTGGCAATCAATGGAGTACAATGGAGACGACCATCTACAACGACGCTGTGTTTACTTTTGACAGGTACCGTGAATTCGAGCTGCTAACCCGGTTGGCAAACTGCTGCGAAAATGAAGAAGCCAAGGAACTCGTATACAAAGAATGGACGTTGTATGAAAAGATACTGAAGAAGGCAGGTCCTGTCATTTCGGACATAACATGCCTTAACTCTTATGGCGGCAGCATTTGCGGTCCTTTGGGAACATCCGCATATTTGCAAATATCCAATGCACGCAGAGAAATGTATCAAACGATGCTTGATATTGTCAAAGATGAAGGTTGGAAAAATATTGGTGTGCCCTTGGAATGTGCTGACCGCTTTTTATTCGATTGTTTTTCTGCTTCTATAGAGAGAATCATTAAGGTTTCGGATGGGCTATACAGAAATGAAGGGAAGAAGCCATCTGCGTTCCGCAATACCATCGGCAAGACAAAAGTTGCAATAAAGGAACTGCACCCTATTATAAAGGAATGGATGCAATTGACGGACAAGCTCGATAAAAAAATGACACACGACTACAGCCGCCACTCCTTTGAACGCGCAGCAGCATATATGTTGATGAATTGGGCAAGTATTGCAACAAGCGAACTTCCGTAACAAGCAAGGATTAAACCTCCATATTTGCAGTATACAGAAATGCAAACAGCACCGCCATATCATTGATTGTAAGTGGAAATACATGAAAGAAAGATCAGACAACAAACAACGGCAAGCTGACATTAGTAGAACGGGGCGTCTATGAACAGGGGCACTATGGGCAGACCTGCAACAATATAGTACTGGAAAGAAACGGACAGTAACATTATTTATGGCACAGATGAAGTTGACAACATCAGACAGTATAAAGGATAAACCGTGGAGGGAAAAGATGTGCCCGGGGCGAACGACCGGAAGGAGAAATCGCCGCATGTTGTGCCCACCAACGCACCGCCGAACACCTTGCCGGGATATTGAAGTACAGGGTCTTGGCAGTGAAGAACATTCGCTTTCGGCGAGAAAAGTAAAACGGTAAAATGGCAAAACAGGAATACATTGAATTGTCGCTGTTCCCCGAGGAAAAGCCGCAGGAACCTACGAAGACCGAGGAAAAGGAATACGATTTGACAGACTTGTTCGACCGGCTTTCAAAGTCGGCCTTCCGCAGTCGGTTCCATCTCTCGCAGAAAGACCGGGACTACATCGCAGCCAAGGGAATGGACGCAGTACGCCAGCACGCCAAGGACTTTGTGGCCAAGCGTCTGACTCCCGCCGTGATACCCAACGACGGCAAGCAGACTCCCATGCGTGGCCATCCCGTTTTCATTGCCCAGCATGCCACAGGCTGCTGCTGCCGTGGCTGCTTCTCGAAGTGGCATCACATCCCGGCAGGACGCGAATTGACCGCAGAGGAACAAGACTATGCCGTCGGTGTGCTGACGGCGTGGATAGAAAGGCAAATGGCAAAAAGATAGATTATAAGGAAACAATATGACGACACAAGAGAAATTACATTCAGCCGCAGATCTGATAGAATACATTGACAAGGTGGGCATGTTGCCACTGCTTCACATCGTGCCTGATTACGGTTGGTCGGCAGAGGAAGTTGTAGACGAGGATTGCCGGTATGTCGCCCTCCCAGACGGCGGGTGGGAGTGGCCGCTGTGGGAATGGAAAGGGGACATTATCCGAGAGAGCGGATGTGCCTACGGCAAGTTCTTCCTTGGCAAGGCGGCGTTTATCAGCATGGAATGGTGGACCGACTTCTGCAACTATCGCCGCAGCACGCATCCTTATCCTGCTGAGGGAAGCATCGAGGAGGCCATC
>CAVAPC010000035.1:0-25527 GCA_963590505.1 uncultured Alistipes sp.
TTTTTTCTAGAGAGAAGAAGCCTCCGGACAGGAAACGTCCGGAGGCTTCTTTCGTGTTTGCATCAGGCGTAAAAGCAGCGTGATGTTAGTATTCATTTATTCCTCTCCACTAAAATAGCTCAACGTTAATTGCAAAAGTAATGCCATTCTTATTATGTTAGAGATTAGTATCAACTTCCTTGTCGTGACAAAGTAGAAACAGGGAAAGAAGACTCTACCGTTTGCAAAAGGCGATGTGGATGTTGTTGATTCCATACAAATGTCTAAATTTAAAGCTCATAACCACCGACATTGACAGTGAATTTGCTGCACATGAATGGATAACAGATAATCTTTGATTGCTGGTTTTCTTTAAAGATGTATATTCCTCGTGGCTGTAAGTTGGTATACAAAACACCTATAAACTTATACGATAGTATATCACAAAAAGGTTGCATATTAGTAGAGTAACTGACAAGTGAAGTGCTTCCATTCAAGCGAAAATCAATAGAGGGCCAAGAGGAAAACTGAACTCCTCTACGCCAAATAAAGAGTTCTTCAGAGTTTATTCTTAATTTTGCACTTGTATAAGCGGACTGTTACCAATTCATTGATGAGATTTTTTGAGAATAGTTTGCATATATCAACTATATTGATGAATTTTGTATAGTTGTTGTCTATTCGACGATTAAAACATAATGGTTTGACAGCCATTAAGTTGCTAATAATTAACGATCTGTGCAACTTTTTACTTATACTTCACTACTGTCCCGTTAAAGTAGACTGGTTGGTCTTTGAAATAATTGAAATACAGTCTTTTAAGCGGTATTTAGAAATGAAACGGATTTGAAATCGTAACTTTGCGGCCAAATAAGATGCCGTTTATGAACCAAGACAAATACGTATTCGCTCAACTTACCGCTTTTCTGAACAGAACCCAGTTCAACAATTTCGTTCGCAAGTATGAAGGAAACCGCAATGTGAAACATTTCACTTGTTGGAATCAGTTACTTGCAATGATGTTTGGCCAGCTGAGCAATCGTGAGAGCCTGCGTGATGTGATTGTTGCCTTTGAGGCGCATCATTCCAAACAATATCACCTAGGTTTAGGACGTGAGCCGATAGCCAAAACGACTCTTGCATCAGCCAATCAAAATCGTGACTATAGGATTTTTGAAGACTTCGCATTCTACATGATGAAGGAAGCCTGCGAGAAGCGGGCGACCAACATTTTAGATATCCCTGGAAGAAAGTTCGCTTTCGATTCAACTACCATTCCGTTGTGTCTTGCTACTTTCCCATGGGCGAAGTTTCGAAGCAAGAAAGGTGGAGTTAAGGATCATGTCTTGTACGACATAGAAGCTCAAGTTCCTACTTTCTATACTGTGACCACAGCATCTAAGCACGATTCGACAGTAATGTCCTCAATTCCCTATGACCCGAACTTAATGCTTCGTTGCAGCCGTTAATGGAACGGTATGATTATGTATTCAAGTTCTCTTACATCGAATGTGCTGTAAAAGGAACTGGAATTGATTGGTAGAAAGAATATGGACTTATCATGCCATTTCATATTGCTCAACGGCGAGGCAAAGACGGAGCACCTGCAAAAGCGTGTTAAGCCAGCCACACTTTTTTGCAGGTGACCTGAAGTATCAGTCCAAATTCTATGATTACGCTGAAAATTTTGCAGAAAGCGTTTGAATTTCTTTACTTACCTCTTGCTCGTTTAGTCTTCTTCGTCGTCCGTTTCGCTTTCGTAGCCTTTGGCAAGACCTCCTTCACTCGTTTCCTTGTAGAGTGAAGGTATGTCATGGCCGGTTCTTTTCATTACTTCAACCACACGGTCGAAAGAAACGCGGTGAGAACCGTCGGAAAACGATGCGTAAAGGTTTGAGTCCAATGCTCGTGTCGCAGCGAAAGCATTTCTTTCTATGCATGGTATTTGAACCAGACCGCATATAGGATCGCATGTCATGCCAAGATGATGTTCCAATCCCATTTCGGCTGCATATTCTATTTGTGATGGACTGCCGCCGAACAGTTGGCATGCAGCAGCGGAGGCCATGGCACAAGCCACTCCCACTTCGCCTTGACAACCCACGTCGGCTCCGGATATCGATGCGTTTTGCTTCACAATATTTCCAACTAGTCCTGCTGTTGCAAGCGCATGAAGAATCTGCATTTCTGTGAATGAATGGCCTTTGAAAATATGGTACAATACTGCCGGTAAGACCCCGCAGGCTCCGCATGTGGGAGCCGTTACAATGGTTCCGCCGGAGGCATTCTCTTCGCTTACTGCAAGTGCGTATGAATATACTAAAGCTCTTGTCTGCAGAGATTGTTTGTATCCTGAAGCTTTTATGTAATATGTAGGCGCTTTGCGCTGAAGGTTGAGCGGTCCTGGCAGACGCCCCTCGTGTTTTATGCCCCGTTCAACAGATTGGCACATTGTGTTCCATACGACGTCAAGATAATCCCAAATACTTTTGTCTTCACGCAATTCAACATATTCCCAGTAGTTCCGCCCGGTCTTCTCACACCACCGCATTATTTCAGTCATAGTGTTCATGTCGTATACTTCCTGAGAGTCGAACATGTCACCCTTGCTCTTTCCCTCCGACAGTGCTCCTCCTCCAATGCTGTAAACAGTCCATTCGTCGTGTTTCTTTCCGTTTTCGTCAACACAGGCGAATTTCATTCCGTTGGGATGGAACGGCATGAAAATGTCAGGCCTCCACATGATTCTGACAGGGGCAACGGTTTGCAGAACGTCGATAATCGCAACGTCGGTCATGTGCCCTTTGCCTGTTGCAGCAAGGCTGCCGTAAAGAGTTACGTCGAATCCTTTGGCGTTGCGGTGTTTGTCTAAATATATCTTTGCCGCTTTTTGCGGTCCCATGGTGTGACTGCTCGACGGTCCTTTGCCTATTTTGTAAATTTCCCTAAGTGATTTCATTACCGTTAAACTATTCTTTCTGCAAATTTAGCTGAAAATCATTTCTTTCACGAATTATGCTGTCATTTCTTGTAGCTTATTATTTAATTCGTTATATTTGCCATGTGAAGAGGTATGGAACATTGCATCGTTTGTTAGTATGGCTTTCGCGCTTAGGGCAGTGTCGTGGCTTCGGTGTTCAGTCACCTTGGGCATACAATTTCGTTAGATATGTAATAAACGAGCATTGGCCGTTTTATTCGTATCGTCCACTGCGTTACCAGTTCCCGCAGCTCTCGCGTGCTGAGCGCAAGACATGCGAATTCATGTTGCGCCTTGCCAATTTCTCGCAGCCGGAAAAAATTGTGTCCCTGTGTTGTGGTGACTTGGCCGACAAATTACTTGAAGCCTACTTTGCGGCAGGATGCAAAAAGACTGGTTATGTTGTGTGCAGCAACACTTGTGACCTTAAGGCCGAACTTGAAAAGCGCATTATGGAGCGACCTATAATTGTTGTCATTGATGCTGCGTCAGTATCGTTGGATGCAGAAACGCTTTCTGCGCTTGGGTCGTTGGCAGACGGTGATTATGTTGTGGCTTTGGATATCAATGCCGCCTCTCATGCAAAGAAGAACTGGCAATGCTTTGCCCACAGTATGGAGCGAGGACTTACTTTCGACCTTTATTATGCGGGGGTAGCATACATTGACAGAAAACGGTATAGAGAACATTTTAAGATCAACTTCTAAAAACGCAATACTATGGCAATAACAAAAGTTTATACGAAAACAGGCGATGAGGGCACGACAGCTCTCGTTGGTGGGGTGAGGGTAAAGAAAACACATCCACGCATCGAAGCATATGGAACTATAGACGAACTTAGCGCGCAGTTAGGGTTGCTTGTTTCCTTCATGAAAGATGGTGACGACAAGAACTTTGTCATACGTATACAACGCCAGTTGTTCACCGTTTGCTCTTATCTTGCCACCGATCAGTCACAGACACCCTTGGCGCGCAGTTATACATTGGACGCACAGGAAGTGACATTGCTTGAGGAGGCTATCGACAGTATCAATGCAAGTCTGCCCGTGCAGACAGCTTTCTTGATTCCAGGTGGAAGCCACGAGGCAGCGTTGGCTCACGTGTGCCGCACGGTTTGCCGCAGGGCAGAACGCCGCATCTTCTCGCTGGCGGAAACGGCAAAGGTTGATGCGCACGTATTGGAATATGTAAACCGATTGTCTGATTATCTCTTTGTGTTGGCCCGTAAACTCAACTTTATTGACGGCGTGAGAGAAAAAATCTGGAAGAAAAACTTGTGAACAAGAAAAAAAATATTATTTTTGCGTCCAATTTAAAAAGCGGCTGTAAGCCATGCATCATGGTTGGCAGTTGCTTGAACGTAAATCGATAATATTTATTTACTATGTATTGGACACTAGAATTGGCTTCAAAGCTTGAAGATGCGCCATGGCCTGCAACAAAGGAAGAGTTGATCGACTATGCAATTCGTTCCGGCGCACCCCTTGAAGTGCTTGAAAATCTGCAGGAGATAGAGGATGAAGGTGATGTTTATGAAAGCATCGAGGACATATGGCCCGATTATCCCACAAAAGAAGATTTCCTCTTCAACGAGGATGAATACTAATTGACCGAAAAACCAGACTTTTGTTTGGACAATGCATCAGAAAACAAGCGATATGAGAAAAGCACGGCAAAATTCTCATGTCGCTTTTTCTGTGTTCTTTTTCTTATCCGTTATACAATAAAATCAGCCAAACCTCGTTTTATAGGCGTGTTTAAACGTTTA
Source organism: uncultured Alistipes sp. (assembly GCA_963590505.1). Lineage (GTDB taxonomy): Bacteria > Bacteroidota > Bacteroidia > Bacteroidales > Bacteroidaceae > Prevotella. The sequence goes on from CAVAPC010000035.1 coordinate 4,728, forward strand.
TACATATTTTCCGTCTTGTCATTGCTCTTTTGCGTCGCAGCAAAAGGTCAGTATGATGCGTCGTTCAGTCATTATTGGGATCTTGAAACGTATTTCAATCCTGCCGCTGCCGGTAAACAGTCCAAACTGAACATTGCAGGCGCGTATGCTCTCGACATGGCCGGTTTTGAGAACAATCCCCGCACAATGTACCTTGGCGCAGACATGCCTTTCTATATGCTCAATTCATATCATGGTGCAGGCATATCGCTGCTTAACGACCTGATCGGACTGTTCGCGCATCAACGCATTGCACTTCAGTATGCATATAAACACAAACTTTTCGGAGGTCAGTTGAGTGTTGGCGTTCAGTTTGGAATGCTCAACGAACAGTTTGACGGTTCGAAAGTTGACTTGGGCGAGTCCAGCGACCCCGCATTCTCCACATCCCAGGTTAAAGGAAGTTCGTTCGACCTAGCTGCCGGTCTTTATTATACTCACGGACGTTGGTATGCAGGAGCGTCTGTCCAGCATGCCACTTCTCCGCTTGTGGAATTGGGGCAGACAAACGAATTACAGATTGATCCTACATTTTATTTGACGGGTGGATACAATATAAAGTTAAGAAATCCGTTTGTAACAATACCGACATCTGTACTCGTGCGTACAGACATGAAAACTTATCGTGCCGACGTTACGGCGCGCGTGGTGTACACAAACGAAAAAAAAGTGATGTATTGCGGATTGTCGTATAGCCCAACAAACTCTGTAACAGGCATCATCGGAGGATCGTTCCATGGCATAAACGTTTGTTACAGTTATGAGATGTATACATCGGCAATAAATGTTGGCAACGGAAGCCACGAGCTCTCGGTTGGCTACCAGACAACTCTTAACCTCTATAAGAAAGGGAAGAACAAGCATAAAAGCGTGAGAATATTGTAAACAAGAAAAGAATTCAAAAAAATATATGTTCACAAAATACATGAAAATAGGAAAAAGTATCATAGCTCTCCTTGTGCTGGCCACAACACTGACGGGATGTTTCGGCGGCAAGGCTACCACATCGTCTCGTGGCGGCGAACTCACCGGAACAGGGGGCGGCAGAGGCTTTACCGAGCCAACGCCGTTCGGTATGACGCTAGTCAAGAAAGGTTTCCTGAAAATGGGACTTGAAAAAGAAGACAGCTTATGGGGCAAGCAGACTCCTGTTAAAGAGATTTCTGTTGACGGCTTTTGGATGGATGATACCGAGATAACGAATTCTGAATACCGACAGTTTGTGTATTGGGTGCGCGACTCTATCATCCGCACACGCCTTGCTGACCCGTCGTATGGTGGCGACGAGTCATACATGATAACGGAAGACAAGAACGGCGATCCCGTTACACCACACCTCAACTGGAAGAAGGCTTTGCCGCGCAAGCCTAACGAAGACGAGGCGAGAGCCATTGAAAGCCTCTACGTAACCAATCCCGTTACTGGCGAGAAACTCCTTGACGCAAGCCAGCTGAACTACCGGTATGAGATATACGACTATGTTACCGCTGCCAAGCGGCGCAACCGCCTTAATCCGGCGGAGCGTAACCTGAATACTGACGTCCAGCCTGACCCCAACGAGGTAGTTATGATTTCTAAAGACACCGCTTACGTTGATGACGAAGGACGCATCGTCAGACAGACAATCAACCGTCAGTTGACCGGGCCGTGGGACTTTCTCAATACATACATCGTTAATGTGTATCCTGACACAACGTGCTGGGTGAACGATTTCCAGAATTCAGACAACGAGACATACATGCGTCTTTATTTCAGCAGCCCTACCTACAACGATTATCCTGTGGTTGGCGTAACCTGGGAACAGGCGAATGCTTTCTGTGCATGGCGCACTGACTATCTGCTGAAAGGCTTGGGCGGAGCAGCCAAATACCTTCAGCGTTATCGCCTTCCTACAGAAGCTGAATGGGAATACGCTGCTCGCGGACGCGACGGCAACGAGTTCCCGTGGGAAAGCAAAGACGTGAAGAACGACCGAGGCTGCTTTTATGCCAACTTCAAGCCCGACCGCGGAAACTATACGCTTGACGGCAATCTCATCACCAGCCGTGTCGGTATCTATTCGGCAAACTCCAACGGCTTGTACGACATGGCAGGAAACGTGGCAGAGTGGACAAGCACAATATATACCGAAGCCGGCGTAACGGCAATGAACGACCTCAATCCGGAACTAAGCTACAACGCTGCCATTGAGGACCCGTACAAGATGAAGAAGAAGAGCGTGAGGGGCGGCTCTTGGAAAGATCCCGAATCGCTGATACGTTCTGCATGGCGCACATGGGAGTACCAAAACCAGCCGCGCAGCTACATTGGGTTCCGTTGTGTGAGAAGCCTAGCCAGTACAACAAGTTCGAAACAAAAAGGAAGCAAGAAAAAATAATGACGCAGTATAGCAAATTCAACGTGATATACCGCTTGCAGAAGTGGTTGGACAGCGTGCCCGGACAGACTTTCATGAACTATGCATATAGTTGGGGCGCGGCAATCGTTATTCTTGGAACACTCTTCAAACTAACCCACCTGCCGGGAGCCAACATTGCGCTTTTCCTCGGAATGGGAACAGAGGTGTTCGTGTTCTTCATTTCAGCATTCGACCGTCCGTTCGACAAGACTGCCGACGGCAAAGACCTTCCAACCCACGTAACCGATGAGGACGAGGAAATGGAAGACGAGTGTGATGAAACCGATGCAACGGAAGAAAATGCAGAGGCAACCGTTGCAGCAGCCGGCAATGTCGGCGGAAACGTGCAAGGATACGGCCCAATCATTTTGGGCAATCCTGTTGCAACATCCGGAACTTCGTCTCAAGCGCAGCCGTCTGAACCGACAACTGGAGAAAACGGTGCAGCAACAACGGTCCAGATGGCGGCAAACAACGCACAGACAGCCACAAATGCAGTCATGGCGCAATGGGTGGCAGAGCAGAACCAGGTTTCACCGGAAATGGCGGAAGCAACCGAGCATTATGTGGAAGAGCTCAACAAACTCACCGACATGCTTGCAAAGGTTGCAGAACAAAGCCAGCGCCTGACGCGCGACTCGGAGGAAATGGAAAATCTGAACCGCACACTCACCGGAATATGCAAGGTTTACGAGATGCAGCTTAAGAGTGCAAGTTCGCAGATAGGCACTCTTGATCAGATTGACGACCAGCAACGCCGACTTGCAAAGCAGATAGAACAACTCAATGCCATCTATGCACGCATGATTGAAGCCATGACCGTTAATATGCGCGCTGCCGCTCCAGCCTCAGCGTCAACAACAATCGACTAACTCCGCTAAAACATAATAAACAGTGGCAATAAAGAAAAGACCGTTATCTCCTCGCCAAAAGATGATCAACCTTATGTATGTCGTCTTGATGGCTATGCTTGCGATGAATGTCTCAACGCAGGTGCTCGACGGATTCTCGCTCGTTGACGAAAGTCTTCAGCGAACGACTGCCAATTCGGCGAAGGAGAACCTTGGCCTTTACGGAGATTTTGAAGCTCAAATGAAGAGCAATCCCGAAAAGGTGCGCGAGTGGTTTGAAAAGGCCACAGCCGTGAAACGTATGAGCGATTCGCTCTACAACTTCGCACAGGAACTGAAAGTGGCGATAGTTAAGGAAGCCGACGGAGCTGATGGCGACATCAACAATATCGAACGCAAGGACAATCTTGACGCAGCTGCCAGCGTGATGCTAGCACCGGGAACAGGAAAAGGCAAGACGCTCTTCAATGCCATAAACTCGTTTCGTGAGCGCATACTGAAGCTCGTTGCCGACGAGCGGCAACGCTCCATCATAGCCAGCAACCTTACGACGGAACTGCCCAAGAACGCAAAGACGATGGGCAAGAACTGGCAGGAGTATATGTTTGAAGACATGCCTGTGGCTGCTGCCGTTACGTTGCTTACAAAACTGCAGAGCGACGTGCGCTATGCCGAGGGCGAAGTTCTTCACACGCTGGTTGCCAACATCGATATGAAGGATATCCGCGTAAACAAACTCAGTGCTTTCGTAATTCCCAACGCCCAGACAATAGTGCGTGGCGACAAGTTTTCGGCACAAATCGTAATGGCAGCCGTTGATACCACACAGCAGCCGCAAATATATATAGGTGGGCGGCAGATGAATCTGCGCAACAACACTTACGAGATTGTCACTGGCTCAACCGGCGACTTCACTCTCAATGGCTACATAACAATGCAGAATGGCAAGGGAGACGTGATACGCCGTGATTTTTCTCAGAAGTACACGGTTGTAGATCCAAGCGCAACTGTATCAGCCGACCTTATGAACGTTCTCTATGCCGGCTATACCAATCCGATAAGCATAAGCATTCCAGGTGTGCCCCTCAACAAGGTATCGGCAACGATGAGCGGCGGAACGTTGCAGCCTGTGGGACCGGGCAAATACATCGCCCGTCCTTCTTCCGTAGGCAAAGACGTAACGATAAGCGTTCAGTCGCTGACAACGGGTCAGGCCCGCCAGGTTGGACAGTTCACTTTCCATGTTCGCAAATTGCCTGACCCTACGGCATATATCCTGATGGGCACCAACCGTTACCGTGGTGGCGGCCTTTCAAAGGCTTCACTTATGGAATCCGACGGTGTTAAGGCGGCAATCGACGACGGTCTGCTTGACATACAGTTCAAAGTAACTGGATTCGAGACTGTATTCTTCGACAATATGGGAAATGCCGTGCCAATGGCATCGTCCGGTTCGCAGTTCTCCCAGCGGCAGAAAGACGCATTCCGCAGCCTTTCACGCAACCGCCGTTTCTATATCAGCCGCGTAACGGCCGTTGGACCCGACGGTATAACCCGCACGTTGCCGGCTTCTATGGAAGTGATAGTGAAATAACAATACATATGCATATCTTTTATATATGAAGAAAATAATTCTGACATTCCTGATAGCCTGTCTTGCCGGCAGCATGAGCGCACAACCAGCAGCGCGGCGCAAGCAACAGACACAGCAGACGCAGACAAACGCACAGAACATAACCACACGCGCACAAATTTCCTATCCCGTGCAGGAATCCATGAGTGAAGACGTGGTGTGGCGCCGCGACATCTACCGCATCATCGACCTTACGGAAGATGCGAATGCCGGTCTGTATTATCCCGTGGAGCCCGTCGGTTCGCAGATGAACCTGTTTACATATCTCTTCAAGCTTATGATGCGCCAGCGCATCAATGCTTACGAATACAAGCTTGACGGCAACGAGGTGTTCACCGATGCGGCAAAGATAAAACCGTTGACGTTTCTTGACAACTATCACATATATTACGAGAAAAAGGGAAACGGCATAAACATCGACAACAGCGACATTCCCTCGCGCGAGGTCAAGTCGTATTACGTTAAGGAAAGTGCTTATTACGACCAGCGTTCGGCAACGTTCCATACCAAGGTTCTAGCTTTGTGTCCAATCATGTCGCGCGAAGATGATTTCGGCGACATGCCCCAGACTTATCCATTGTTTTGGGTGAAATATGACGACATCGCTCCGTTCCTCAGCAAACAGATAATAATGACGAGCGATTTTAACAACGCCGCAACCATGACGCTTGACGACTATTTCACAAAGAACATGTATCGCGGAAAGATATACAAGACCACGAATATGCTTGGGCGCACTCTCGCACAATATTGCAAGACAGATTCTGCCATGACAAAGGAGCAGAAACGCATTGAAGGCGAGTTGGCTGCATTCGAGAAGAACTTGTGGGGAGATCAGCAACTGAAAGATTCGCTCGACAGTGTAGCCAAGGCACAACAGAACGTGAAAGGAAAGAAAGCACGCAGGAAGAACCGTCGTGCCGCAGGTGCAAGCGACGATACACAGACTGCCACCGTTACAAAGAAGCAGCGCCGCAGCAGTTCCTCTTCGGCTTCCTCGTCGTCATCGGCGCGTGTTTCGGTAAGAAGACAGAGACATTAACGATTATACAAAGAAAAAAACAAGCTTATGAAAAAGATTTTTACCATTGCTCTCGTGGCTTTGGGCATTATGGCAGCGAAACCTGCTGAAGCGGGCGTTGGCTTCGGTGTGAAAGGCGGTTTGAACATCACAAACATGTCGATGTCGAGCGAAGTGCTCGACGCATCCAACCGCACAGGATTCTTCATCGGTCCGTCTGTAAAGTTCACTCTTCCCGTTGTTGGCTTGGGCATAGATGCATCAGCACTCTACGACCAGCGTGAAGCAAAGCTCAAGGGCGAAGTTGCAGGCTACTCTGCTGATCTCAACACCACAGTGAAACAGCAGTCCATCAATATTCCAATCAATGTGCGCTACACTTTCGGTCTTGGCGACTTGGCTGGTATTTACATTGCTGCCGGGCCACAGTTCGGTTTTAACGTTGGCGACAAGAATTTCGATATGCTCAAGGTTGCCAACTACAAGCTCAAGTCTTCCAACTTCAGCATTAACCTTGGCGCAGGCGTCACACTTATAAAGCACCTTGAAATAGGTTTCAACTATAACATTGCGTGCGGCAAGACTGGCGAAGTTACAGGCAAAGGCGCTGCCAGCGATGTGGTGAAGAGCCTTGCCGATTCTTCAGGCAAATCGAATGCTTGGCAGATTTCTGCAGCTTACTACTTCTGATTTCCCGTCAATGCAGGGGCAGAAGCCAACTGTATTGCGCTATAATGAATTCATCCCGCTTCGAGACAAGATGTCCGGAGCGGGATGAATCCTTTTTTATCCATTCATTTTAGGGACGCCTCTGCGTCAGTCTGTGTTGTATCTTCTTTTCTTCGGAAAACGTTTTGGGCGTTATTTCTTGTTTATGGCCTTTACTGCGAGGCTGAAAATACCTTTGATATAATCGTCTGGCGTGCTGTCTTGCATTTCTTGAAGACCTTTCAGACATAGAATCCTTTCGTCTTCGTTCATCTTGCTGCCGTTGTCCTTGCAGAAACTAAGTATCGAGTTTGCCAGACCAGTAAGAATGCTCGTGTTGTCGATGTTTCCTTCCTTCAAGTTCTCAAGGTAAGCGGCCCGCATGTTGCTGAATTTCTGGATAGGATCAGTTGTGTAAGAATTGGTTGTCACGCTGTATCCGTTTGTTAAAGGCGAAATGTCTCCGTTCTTGTCGGTAATGATTACTTTTCCGTCCTTCATTATTGTCACGGTTTCGTCGCCAAGGGATATTGTTGACTGTATTTTCCCGCCAGGAGTAGTCTTAGTAATGGTTGAACTGGAGTAAATCTCCTTCCCGTCCTTTCCTGTAACGACGGTTCCGTTCGGTCCGGTCACTATTTTTAAACCGTCGACGTTTTGTACCAAAGTTTTTTCTTTGTTGACTTTCACTTTAGGTGATGAGCTGAACAACTTGTTTTTCTTTGATTTCATAGGATTCAGACTTCTTATCTTGTACATCTTGCCCTCAGTCTTGCTTCCTTTCTCTCGCCACACCATGCCGTATACGGTGCGGTAGCTTTCGTCATCCTTGTCGTTGAAGAAGAGGAAAAGAATGTTGTCGTCCGAATCGTTCATTGGCCAGCCGATGCGCAAGTTCTCGTTCAGGCTTTCTCCGTATCCAATAAGAATGTTCTTTTTCGTTTTGTCGCCAGCTTCTTTGCGGAACACGCTGTAAGCGTCAGACAAGTCTTTATAGAATGCCTTTTTCACCGTTTCAAAGTTTTTCCTTTCCTTCTTCGTCAGCGTAAAACTGTACTCGCCGTAGAAGTCGTTGGAACTGTTGGTCTGCGACTTTGAATAGCTGATGTGGTTCTCTGAAATTTGCGATACGAATTTTTCCAGTTCTTCTTTAACGTTTTCCTGTGCCATTGCGCAGCTGGCGCTTAGTGTCATTGCTGTTGTCATGGCTATGGTAATTAGCTTTTTCATAAAACGATGCCCTTTCCTTGCTTTTAGATATTATTGTAATGTTGTTTTTTTGTTTTCCTTTTCCCGTTTGTCCTGTGGCAAAACAGTGCGTGACGTCAGTAAATCTCCTCGCTGCACATCAGCAAAATTTCCTCGTTGCGCATAATGTTTGCCGCCTGTATAAGTCCGATGGCCAGTTGCTGCCTGTCTTCCACGCTTTTCAATTCGCGCTGCGCCATTATCTGCGAAGCCAGATTGATGGAGTCTTCTATTCTGATGTTGCTCTTTGCCATCATAGTCTCCGGCGGGGCAGGCTTGAAACGGTATTTTATCGTTTCACGTCTTTGCTGTCTTAGTTTCTGTTGCCTGCTCGTTGCAATGCTGTCTACGTTGTTTTTGCTTCGTCCTATAGTGTCGCTCATCGCCGTCAGACCATGTTCCCTATTTCCTTCGTGTCTAACAGGGGCTTCGCTGTGCGGTCTCTCGGTGCCCGGCGCAAGTTGAGCCGTAGTCTTTCCACTGTTCCATGTGCCCCAAACGACCGCCAACATTATCATTATGCTTGCCGCCGCACCGGTTGCCCATATAGCCAGGCGGATGTGTGGACGTTTTTTGCCGCCCGTGCAAGGGCTTTCTTCTTCTTTCATCAGCCCTTGCTCTGCCGGCATTCCTGCGGAGAAATATCTGAACATTCCGGCATACGGTTCAAGATCTGCCGGCAGTTTGCCTGCATTCCCGAAGTATTGCTGAATGGTGCGCTCTTCGTCAAGGCTCGTCTCGCCTTCCATGAATTTAGCGATAAGTTCTCTTATTTTGTTTTCTTCCATAATCCCGTAATGTTGTCAGTTCCTCTTTTTCAGTTCTTCCAGCAGTTTCTTCCTTGCCCTTGCCAACAGCGTTGGCACAGACGATGTCTTTATTCCGACGATGGCTGCAATTTCTTCGGTTGACTTTTGTTCCACCTGCCGTAAGTGCAGCACTGCATATTCTGCCGACGGCAACTGTTTCGCCTTTTCGTTCAGCCAATGTTCGTTTTCCGCACATTCCATCATCGTGTCGGGCATTTCGTTCTTGCTCGCCGCCTTGTCACGCCCGTCAATGCCTACGGTGTGCCTGCGCCGCAGCTTGTCGATGGCCAGATGCTTTGCCACTGTAACGGCAAACGCTTCTGTCTTGTTCCCCGACTGTAGCTTCTCTCGAATGGTCCAGAGCTTCAGCATGGTGTCTTGTGCCACATCCTCCGCCTCTTCGGCGTTAAGTCCGCAGCCTGTTGCCGTGGACATAAGTCTACGGCGCAGGTTTGTGGCGATGTGTTCAAATTCATTTTGCTCCATGCTTTGTCTGTTCTTTATTAAGTAAACGCACAATTGCCGCATTTATGGACAACGTTATGATTGTTTAACAGTTTACGGCCGCCAGAAAGCAAATGTCGTTGCAAACAAAAGGACGTTGTGCTGTGTTTCAGTCTGCGTTATGACTTTCCCCGTTATAACGCTGAAATGTTTTACAACGCCGTTTACAGGCCTTCCCTTTGCCTTTAACCTTATTGAAACCGCAAGTTAAGGTTTTTACAACATCGCTGCAACATGTGTGTAATATCGGGCGTATACCTTTGCAGCGGATAAAGTTCTGATGCGCTTACTGGGCGCAATGTGACAATGATGGTATGGTGAAAAAGACAGAAAGAATTATTGTTGCTGCTCTTGTGGCAGCATTGCCGTCGGCGGGAATCTACGCTGCCGACATCAAGGGAAAGGTATGCGACAGCAAGACTGGCGAGGCTCTCATTGGCGCCACCGTTCAGGTGGAAGGCTCAGACGCCGCTGCCGCTACCGACATCAACGGAAATTTTACCCTCTCCGGACTGGAAGAGGGCCGTCGCTACAGGCTCAAGGTGAGCTATGTGGCATACAAGACAAAAGATATTGACGGGGTTCAGGCGAGCTCTCAGCCTCAGATGACCAGCGTAGCGCTGACACCCGATGAACAGACACTGGGCGAAGTAACCGTTTCTGCTGTAGCAAGGCGTAACACAGAGGCAGCGATGGTTCAAGTAGCAAAAAACAGTCCCGTCATAGTGAACAACGTTTCGGCACAGGAAATAGGAAAAACGCAAGACACCAATGCGGGCGAGGTGATCAGGCGTGTGCCGGGCGTAAGTCTTATCGAAGACAAGTTCGTGATGGTGCGCGGCTTGTCACAAAGATACAACAACGTGTGGATAAACGGCGGAGCAGCACCAAGCAGCGAGGCAGACTCGCGTGCATTCTCCTTCGATATCATTCCGAGTGCGCAGATAGACAACATGCAGATAGTGAAGACGCCCTCGCCAGAATATCCCGCAGACTACACAGGAGGCTTCATTGTCGTTAACACGAAGGACATCCCGATGGAGAACATGTTTCAGATTCAGGTGGGCGGCAACTGGAACACTTCAACACACTTTCAGGATTTCAGCTACTCCAAGGGCTCTTCCACCGATTTCCTTGGCTTCGACTCAGGACTGCGCTCCCTTTCTGGCGGGTTCAACTCGAAACTCGCCACGCTGCCAGGCATTGATGGACTGAATCTGGAGGGAAACGGATTGAACAACAGTTGGATTGTGAAGAACCGCAAGCCGATTGGCGACCTGAAGCTCTCTGCCAATATCGGTAGACGCTGGAAACTTGCCGGACATCAGATGGGATTGATTGCGGCTGTAAACTACACAAGCGAATACCGCACGTTCCGTGACATGCAGAACAACCAATACGGAGTGTACGATGAACGAAACGACCGATCGATATATCTCTCCAATTCAACCGACAACCAGTTCAACCACAATGTCCGCCTAGGCGCAATGCTCAACTTGACGCTTCTCTCTCGCGGCGGAAACAACAAATACCAGTTCAAGAACATCTTCAACCAGCTTGGCAACGACCGCTATACAAACCGCTCCGGCTACGACGAGCAGAGCAATGCAACGCGCTCGGCAGAATACTACTACCGCAGCCGAACCACGTATAACGGTCAGTTCACCGGCAAGCATACTCTTGCCGCCGACGAACTTGACTGGAGCCTGAGCTATTCTTACGCCAACCGCAATGTGCCCGACCGTCGGCGCTACGTAGTGAGCGATGCATTGGAAACAGGCGTAATACAGCTGACCACCGGCAACGACATATCAAGAGAGTGGACACGCCTTGACGAGCATATCATTTCGGCGGCGGTAAACGACAACCACTCCTTTGCCTTCGGCAACTGGAAGCCTGCTTTGAAGGCGGGAGCATACGGGGAATACAGAACACGAAACTACAAGACGCGCGAATTCATATACTCCTGGAACACTTCTTCAACGCAGTTGCCCTCAAACTTCCGTACTATGGACATGCCTACGCTGTTGAGCGATGCAAACTGCTTTGGAAGCGAAAAACTTTATCTGCTTGAAGAACCGAACCTGCGCGACAACTACAAGGGAAACAACACTCTTGGCGCTGCATATCTTGCGGCAACCATTCCTGTGGGCAAGCTTAGCCTTTATGCCGGACTGCGGTATGAATACGACAAAATGGAGCTTGTTACAAACACGCGCGACGACCAGGAAAGTCCGTTCAGTCATTTCTATACGTACAACGACCTCTTCCCTTCGCTCAACGCCACATGGAAATTCAACGGCCGCCATCAGTTGCGCTTATCTTATGGCAAGACTGTTAACCGCCCAGAGTTCCGCGAAGTGTCGCCGTCGGTGTTCTATGACTTCGACCTTGGTGCCGACGTTAAAGGCAATACCGAACTTTCCTCTTGCTATGTGCAGAACATCGACTTGCGCTACGAGTTCTATCCATCGCGCGGAGAAATGGTGTCGGTGGCACTGTTCTACAAATATTTCGATTCGCCAATAGAATGGACTTACACTCTCTCCGGCGGCAACAGACTGATATATTCTTACATGAATGCCGACAAGGCAAACACTTACGGCGTTGAACTGGACATAAAGAAAGACCTCTCGTGCCTCGGACTACGCGGACTTAGCTGGTCGTTCAACGGAGCACTCATAAAAAGCCGCGTGGACTTCAGCGGACAAACCACGCAGGAGGCACACCGGCCAATGCAGGGACAGTCGCCGTTCCTCGTCAACACAGGTTTCTTCTACAAGAACGAGAAACTGCAGTTTGACGCAGCACTCCTCTACAACTGCATAGGAAAAAGAATTATCGGAGTGGGCCGCAACGAAGGGTCAACCTCAGACAACGAGACATTGCGCGTGCCCGACAGTTACGAAATGCCGCGGCACGTCGTAGACCTCTCGCTGTCGAAACGCTTCGGCACGCACTGGGAAGTGAAATGCAACGTGCGTGACCTGCTGGCGCAGAAAGTTTACTACAAGGAGTTCGTTACGGCAAGCTTGAACGACGGCACGATAAAAAAGGTTGAGCAGATAACGCGATGCTTCAGACCGGGCCGCAACATAGGACTAAGCGTTACATACAATTTTTGACAAACAAGATTTATTCTAACAAGCAACATTATGAACAAGACAAAGTTTTACGGATGCCTCGGCATCCTCGCACTGACAGGAACAATGTTCACTGCGTGCAGCAACGATGACAACGACGACAAGGGACAGACTTCTGCAGCCGTTTGGTCAACCGACGGTGGAGTGCAGTCTTGCGACCACTTGCTCTTCACGGAGAGCGACCAGGCAGGCAGCAAAGACGTTAACGACAAAGGAACACAAATAGGCAACGGAAACCAGGAATTCGTATTTACTGGAAAACAGACTCTAAAGAAAGGAACATACATCCTGAAGGGATGGGTGTATATAGCAAACGGTGCTGAACTTACAATAGAGCCAGGAACAATAATAAAAGGTGACAAGCAGACAAAGGCTGCCCTCATAGCAGAACGCGGAGGAAAGCTGATTGCACAGGGTACAGAGACACAACCAATCGTCTTCACGTCTGAACAGAAAGCGGGTGAGCGTCGTCCTGGCGACTGGGGCGGTATAATCCTCTGCGGAAAGGCGCGTACAAATGCTACTGAACAGCAGATAGAAGGCGGTCCGCGCACAAAACACGGCGGCACCGACGATACAGACAACTCTGGCGTGCTGAGCTATGTGCGTATTGAGTTTGCTGGCTATCCTTTCAAAGCGGACCAGGAGATAAACGGCCTTACACTTGGTTCTGTCGGCAGCGGCACGAAGATCGACCACGTGCAGGTGTCATATTCAAACGACGACTCTTTCGAATGGTTCGGCGGAACCGTGAACTGCAAGTACCTTGTTGCCTACAAAGGTTGGGACGATGATTTCGACACGGACAACGGCTTCAGCGGTCATGTGCAGTACGGTTTGGCTATACGCGACGCCAACATCGCCGACAAATCAATGAGCAACGGTTTTGAAAGCGACAACAACGCACAGGGTTCAAGTTCTGATCCTCACACTTCGGCTGTGTTCTCCAACATTACATTCGTTGGTCCCAAAGCAGTGGCAAGCGACTTTGTGAACGATTCAAAATATATCAATGGTGGTTCGATGAATCCCAACAACGGTTCCGGACTGGGACGTTTCCAAAGCGGTATGCAGATTCGCCGCGATTCTCACCTCAGCTGCTTCAACTCTGTAGTGGTAGGCTGGCCAGTGGGACTTATCCTCGACAACGAAAAGGGCAACACGCAGGAAGCTGCAACCAACGGACAACTTAAACTTCAGAACCTTTATTTCGCTAACCTCGACGCTATAGGAACAGACAACAACAAAGTGCTTACAGACGACACGCAGTCTTCGTTCTCAACAAAGTTCTTCCTTGCACAGCTGGGCAACGTCTATTCAAAGTCTGCCGCCGGATGGTTCGACGTGACAGGCTACCGTCCGCTCGCAACGAGTCCGTTGCTCAATGCAGCATCGTTCACTGACGCACTTCTTGCAGGCTTTGACAAAGTTTCTTATGTGGGAGCGTTCGGCGCAGGCAATGACTGGACTGCAAACTGGACAAACTTCGATCCTCAGAATACCCAATATTGATATCATAACCTCTCTCCTTCCCGTAGCATCATAATGCACAAAAAACGGGAAGAACTTGATTGCTACCGTGCCGGCATTGCCTGTTGAAGGCAAACGGCACGGATTTTTGTTTTAAAGTTGTCGGTGATAAAATGAAAACTGGCGGCCATCAAGACTTTCTGTCTTGTGGCTGCCAGCTCTTTTTATGTGTATGCTATGTTTAATTCCGTTCCTCTCTGAGAAGCTAATTCTTTATTGTCAGTCTTGTTGAATGGTCTTGCAGTTGTTTTCGTCAAGATACCATTTAGAGTATTCCACGTAGTGCTGGGCAAAACTTTCGGCCTGGTTTTCGCGCGTCTTCTTTATGTATTTTGCCGGAACGCCGCCCCATATCTCGTGGCTGCCAACCTTTGTTCCGCCAAGGACAAGGGCTCCAGCTGCAACAACGGCGCCTTCGCCAATCTCTGCATTGTCAAGAACCGTTGCTCCCATGCCTATAAGCGCACCTTTTCGAATGGTGCAGGCATGCACAGTGGCGTTGTGTCCGATGGTAACGTCGTCTTCAATCACAGTAGGGCCAACTTCGTTTGTCACGTGTATGCATGAACCGTCCTGCACGTTGACCCTATTGCCCATCGTTATTGGCGCAACATCACCGCGCACCACAGCATTGAACCATATGCTGCAAGCGTCGCCCATGGTTACTTCGCCAACGATTGTTGCGTTTTCACTGAAGTAGCAGTCCTTGCCCCACTTCGGTTTCAATCCGTTTATCTCTTTTACAAGTGCCATAAAATGTGTAGTTGTTTTTGTTTGTGCAAAGGTAGTGAAAGAAACGGGAAAACTGTGGCTCTGTTACCGTTTTGATTTAGTAGACATTTGGGAAATCTATCTGGCAATCGGCAAACTCGTCAACGTATTTTGGACATTTCCCGTATCGGTTGCTGCGCTTCTCGCTGTCGTGAGTACAAAGCCAAAGACATATGGTCAGTGACACTGCTGTTATTATTCCTATTGCAATCAGAAGAATTTTCGTCATTTCGCTTTCTCTTGCCCAATAGCATATTGCCAGTATAACAGTGGCGCATTCAAGCAAGATAAATACATAGAACATTCTCGGCTTGCCTGTGTCGTTGAGTCGCCTGCGGAGCAGCATTGCAAATTTTCCGGCAAAATAGGCGTTGGCAAGAACACTTGCGGTTTCTATGTATCCGTTCTTGATAAGTGTGGAGTCTTGAAGCAGAAAAAACAGTATGTCTACAACAGTTGACACTATTGACAGAAACAGAATGCACCACCAAAATTCCGAGCGTCTCGACCTTCCTTCATCGTTTTTATGAATCCACAGCCCATCAATAAGCGCCTCATAAAAAGTTAGTCTTGGTATTTCTTTCATAAAACAGTGTTGTATTTTGATTTGTTTCTGCAAAAGTACGCAGAAACAAATGGAAAAGTTAATAAAATGTCTTGCAAAATTGGTATGAAAAAAGCGGGCGGTTATTTTGTTTTCCGCCCGCTTTGTATAAAAGTCTTTAACTTAGTGCAATGCTGTAATTACAAGTTCGGATTCATCTTTGTCCATTCTGCTACAGGAGGAACGATGCCCAGCTCTACAATCTCGTCGCGCATTTTGCAAAGGTGCTCGTAAGATTTGTTCAAGGCTGCCAGTTCTTCTTCCGTTCCCGTAGGTTCTACGAAATGTACGCCAGTCTTGTCGATTGTTGTAGGCATTGCCATCATCACGTTCTTGAAGCCAAGCTTGTCGTTGCTTACGTAGCATCCTGCGGGGAGAAGGAACTTCTCGCCACCCATAGCTGCCTCGATCATCTTGACAGCGTTGTATGCGGGGCTTTGGAAGGAGCTGCGTCCGCGAAGCTTGATGATGTTTGAACCTCCTTGAACAGTGTGGTGTTTGATTTCTTCCCAACGCTCTGCAGAAAGGCCCATTTCTGAGAGTGGCTTTCCATCTACTTTCACTTGAGAAGCGAATACAGCCATCTGCTCGCCGTGGCCACCGTATGTGTTGGCACCAGTGACTTTGTCTTGCTGCACACCGAACTCAAGAGCCAAAGCTTGCTGCAGACGAGTTGAGTCGAGTGCTGCAAGAGAAGTAAGCTGGCTTGGTTTCAAGCCTGAGTGAATGAGAGCTGTGAGAGCTGTAACGTCGGCAGGGTTGAAGATAACAACAACGTGCTCTACGTCAGGGCAGTATTTCTTGATGTTGTCGCCAAATTCAGCAGCAATCTTGCAGTTGCCTTTCAGTAAGTCCTCACGGGTCATTCCGTCCTTGCGTGGAGCGCCGCCTGAAGATATTATGTATTTTGCACCTGTGAAAGCCTCTGCCGGATCAACGGTGTATGTTACGTTCACACCGGGGAAAGCACACTGCTGTATTTCATCGAATACGCCATGTACGCCTGGCTCATAGATATCGTAGAGGCAGATGTTTGGAGTGAGACCAAGCATCAATACGCTTTGTGCCATGTTTGAACCGATCATACCGCCGGCACCGACGATAACAAGTTTTTCGTTAGTTAAAAATTCCATAGTTTCTTTATACGTGTTATATTGTTGATATCTGTTCTTTCCATGCGCAAAGTTAGCAAAAAAAAGCGGATACCCCGTAATAAAACAATTGCATAATTTGTTATTAAATATGAAAAGTAATACCTTTGTAAAGTTGATTTTACAATTATTCGCGTAAACGTACAACAAAGGCGCGGTTTTTCTCCGATAGCCTTGATTAAATATTTCCGGCATGGCAAACGAGACAAGCAAAAGGATAGAGAAACTGCGGGAACTTATGCGCAGGGAGAGTATCGATGCGTTCATCTTTCCAAGCACCGACCCGCACAACGGGGAGTATGTTCCTGCACGTTGGGAAGGCCGCAAGTGGATAAGCGGTTTCGACGGAAGCGCCGGAACTGCTGTAGTGACGATGGACAAGGCCGCGCTTTGGACGGATTCGCGCTATTTCCTTGCTGCTGCGGAACAACTCTCAGGCACAGAGTTCCAGCTTATGAAGGAACGTATTGAAGGCACGCCGTCAATTGCCGAATGGCTTGGTATGGTGTTGGCACACATCGACGGGGCTACTGTTGGACTTGACGGTTATGTCAACTCTGTTGGAGAAGTGGAACAACTCGCTTTAGAACTGCGGCGACAGGGAGGCATAACGTTGCGTACAAATTTTGATCCGCTCAACGTGATTTGGACAGACCGTCCCGCCGTACCCGAAAATGCAGTGGAAGTACATCCTATACAATATTCTGGCGAACCGGCGGAGAGCAAGCTGCAACGAATACGGAAGGCTCTTTTGAAGAGTGGGGCAGAGGGTATGCTCGTTTCAGCACTTGATGATATCGCATGGACGCTGAATCTGCGGGGGGATGACGTGCATTGCAATCCCGTTTTCGTTTCATATCTTCTCATCGACGGTGAAACAACAACATTATATATAAATAAGGAGAAGATAACCTGTGAAGTTGCCGACTATCTTAATGGCATTGGCGTGAAAACTGCGTCGTATGAAGATACCGCCGACGGATTGAAACGATACGGAAGCTACAATATTCTTCTTGATCCCGCAGAAACAAACTATACGATGTACCATGCCGCCGGCAAACTTCGCGTCGTTTTTGCTGCTTCGCCCGTTCCTATGCTGAAGGCTGTGAAGAACGATGTGGAGATAGACGGCTTCCATAATGCAATGCTGCGCGATGGCGTTGCCATGGTCAAGTTCCTTAGATGGCTGAAGCCTGCTGTTGAGGCGGGTGGGCAGACAGAGATTTCAGTGAGCGACAAACTAGAATGCCTGCGTGCCGAACAGCCGCTTTTTCGTGGAATCTCGTTCGATACAATCGCTGCTTACCAAGAACATGGAGCGATTGTGCATTATGAAGCCACTCCCGCCACTGATGTTCCGTTGAAGCCGGAAGGCTTTCTTCTCCTTGACAGTGGCGCACAGTATCTTGACGGTACAACAGATATAACCCGTACCATTCCGTTAGGCCCTGTCACTGAAGAACAACGGCACGTTTATACGCTTGTCCTCAAAGGTCATGTACGACTTGAAATGTGCAAGTTTCCCAACCGTGCCAGCGGGACGCAGATTGACGCCCTTGCACGTGAGGCAATGTGGAGCGAGGGCTTCAACTTTATGCACGGAACAGGACATGGAGTGGGCAGTTACCTGAATGTTCACGAAGGGCCTCACCAGATAAGGATGGAATGGAAGCCGGCACCGTTGCAGAACGGCATGACCGTTACCGACGAACCGGGACTTTATCTGGCAGGGAAGTTTGGAGTTAGGATTGAGAACACGCTTCTTGTTAGGAATTATACCGAAACGGAATTTGGAAGATTCCTCCAGTTCGAACCGTTAACGCTCTGCCCTATAGATCTTGATTGCGCTGATCTCGAAATGTTGACGCCCGAAGAAAAGCAATGGATAAACGAATATCATGCAATGGTGTATGAGAAACTTTCTCCACTGCTCGACGCCGAAGAAACGGTGTGGCTCAAGGTAAAAACGGCAAGCATATAATCTTTGCAAACGTTTGAGTGTCTGTACCGTTGCCTGCAGGGCGAGAAAACCTTTAAATGCTGCACGAATTGTTGATTTTTCTTCTTAAAACTTGCAGGTTACGAAAAATAGGAGTAATTTTGCATCCGCTTATAAAAGAGCGTTGAAGAAAACAATTTAAGTATAACCAAATAAAACAAAACAAAGAAAAAATGATTATTGTACCAGTTAAGGAAGGCGAGAACATCGAAAGAGCCTTGAAGAAATTCAAAAGAAAATTTGAAAAGACAGGTGTCGTTAAGGAACTCCGTTCACGTCAGCAGTTCGACAAGCCATCTGTTGTCAAGAGACTCAAGATGGAGCGCGCCGTATATGTTCAGAAGTTGAGAGACGCAGAAGAATAAACCTACAGGCAAAAGAGATAAACAATGCGGGCGGTGATTTTTAATCATCGTGTCGCGAAAGCAAAAAACAGTTCTTTTGTTACAGGAGGTGTACTTAGGTAAATAATCAAAAGAATATTTAGGCACGACAATGAACCGTAAGCTTTGTTGAAATGCCACTACGAAGATGATACATCCATGCATGTTTTAATGTATGTCTGTATCATCTTCTTTTTTATGCTGACTTTGTATACAGAACACTACAACCAGTATATGCTAAACTTGACGTTAAAAAGTACTTCTCGGCATATTTTCTCCAAGTTCTTGCTCGTGGTTTCTGTGTCGAAAGCTGGAACTTTCGGTAGTCTTTTCTGTCTTTTCTCGGCTTTCAGTGGAACATTCATGGTAGTGTGATTGTTGTTTTTTGTGTTTCAGGCCGGAGCTGAACACATTGACGCGAAAACGTTTTTCCGTTTGTACGGTGACAGAATTAAAACGGAGTGCGTTTTGATAAAATCGTAACGTCGTAATTGTCTTGTGTGTGGTTCTGTGCGGAATGTAGTCCCGCATGCATGAAAAATAGCCAGCAATATTTTGCCGTTTCCGCAAAAGTGAGTATTTTCGTAGCACAAAAAGCAAAAGCGCATGGTGACTGAATGTTTCATCGACTATCTGAAGTATGAGCGGAACTATTCCGAAAGAACTTTGTCGGCGTATAGCGAAGATCTGGCTGCTTTCGAGGGGTTCTTCAAGGCTCGTGAAAAGGAAATGACATGGCAGACAGTCAGAACGGATACAGTGCGCGAATGGATGGAAGAAATGATGGACCGCGGAAACAAAGCTACGTCTGTAAACAGGCGGCTCAGTACACTAAGGTCATTTTATCGCTTCGCCTTGTCCAGAAACTTGGTGGCACGTGATCCCGTAAGGGCTATAGAACATCCAAAAAACGGGAAGCGGTTGCCTGCATTTGTGAAGGATTCCGACTTGGAGAAACTGCTGGACGAGAAAATGTGGAATATGGACGATTTAAAAGACGTTACGATTCGTACAATTCTTCTCGTCTTCTATGAAACGGGAATACGTCTTTCTGAATTGACGTCGCTAGACGATGCTATGATAGACTTCGTGAACCGGCAGCTGAAGGTTACGGGCAAGCGCAATAAGCAGCGGGTTATACCGTTCGGGGAAGAACTGGCAGAAGCTCTACTGTATTATATAAAGGTGAGAGATGCCTGTTTTCTGTGCCGCGATGCTGCGCTTTTTGTGGACGGAAGCGGAAAAAGGGTCACACCGGACGGTGTAAGATACCGCGTGAAGAAAAACGTTGCCAGGGTGACTGCCCAACCGAAACGCTCGCCCCACGTTCTGCGACATAGCTTTGCGACAACGATGCTGAACCATGGCGCCGGAATAGAAAGTGTTCAGAAGCTTTTGGGACATCAAAGCGTGGCAACAACCGAAATATACACGCACACGACATTTGAAAAACTGAAAGAGATATACAAGACTGCCCATCCAAGGCAGCAGTAATAACCCTGGCGAGACCGTCGGAAGGCGGCTAAGCTATAAATTTAGGAGAAACTATTATGGAAATCAAGATCAAGTCAATCCACTTTGACGCTTCGGAAGAATTGAAAGCGTTTATCGAAAAAAAAGTAGAAAAGCTGTCGAAGACATACGAAGATATTCAAAACAGTGAAGTACAGCTGAAAGTCGTAAAGCCGGCAACTTCCATGAACAAGGAAGCAAGCCTAAATGTCGCAGTGCCCGGCAACAAACTGTTTGTGGCAAAGACCTGTGACACATTTGAGGAAGCTGTAGACCAATGCGTGGACTCAATGAAGGTTCAGCTGACCAAGTTTAAGGAAAAAATGAGGGAAAATTAAAAAAAAACCTCAAAAGTTTTGGAGGTTTGAAAATAATGCGTACCTTTGCAGCCGTGTTCAAGACACGTCCACTGTGACAGCGCCAATACGGCTGCAAGGTCTTGCCTCTTTAGCTCAGTTGGCCAGAGCACGTGATTTGTAATCTCGGGGTCGTTGGT
>CAVAPC010000036.1:0-23332 GCA_963590505.1 uncultured Alistipes sp.
TTGCCCATATATTTGACATAATCTTCACTGAAAAAGATTTCTTCAAGCATTATAAATTTGAAATATTAAATTTGCGTCATGAAACAGAACAATGTTTGAAAGAACGTATAAGTCTTTTTAAAAATATATTACAACGCGAAGGTATTGACACCTTTGACTTTTGTGGAGGAAAAGCCAAAGGTATCAACGGATACCTTAAAGGATTATTGTCAACTGGTTTAGAGAAACTAAATTATCAAGAAAAAAACGTTTATGATTTATTAAATGAACCTTCAAAATGGTTTAAGCCCAAATCACCAACTGCAAAACGAATAGCTTCTATAACAAAAGATGTACTGATTCCTTTTTTGCGGGAGACCGAAGCACTGCGTCGCCAAGCTTTTGTTAATTTTTGTAGTGCAAACGTAACATTGCGTAATCTTGCCAATCTACGTCTGTTAGGTCAAATTGAAAGTAAAATCAAAGAACTGAATGCTGATGATAATCGCTTTCTGCTAACTGATACACAACATGTTTTATCTGGAATGATTGACAATACGGACTCTCCATTCATTTTTGAGAAAATAGGCGTACAACTACGACATATAATGATAGATGAGTTTCAGGATACAAGTCTTGTACAGTGGCAGAACTTTTCATTTTTGCTACACGAGTGTATGAGTAGCAGAGCATATGGGAAAGGTGTTATATCCAATTTAATCGTTGGAGACATAAAACAAAGCATATATCGATGGAGAGGTGGTGACTGGAATTTGTTGGCAGGATTGAACAAGCAGTTTCCAAACTACGCCGTGGATATTAAGACCTTAAAGGATAATTATCGCTCTGAACGTAATATCGTTACTTTTAATAATGCATTCTTCAGCATTGCTGCAAAGCTAGAAATGGGTTTTGAACAGCAAGTTAATCCATCTGAAGCTCATTTACTTACTGAAGCTTATGCCGATGTGGAGCAACGACCTATGAAAAAGAGTGACAAGGGCCTTGTGAAAATCGTCCTTGCCAACTCTAACAACTGGCGTCAGAAAATGCTTGAAGAAACAGAAAGCACACTTAGAAAACTTATAGGTTGCGGAACTCCACCGAACAGTATAGCTATATTATTGAGAACAAACAAGCAAATTGACGACGTCGCAAGCTATCTTCATACTAATTGTCCTGAAATAAAAGTTGTTAGTGATGAAGCCTTCCGCCTTGAATACGCAATATCAACACGGTGTATAATTCTTGCACTTAAGATCCTTTATATTCCTTCTGATAGACATTCGTTAGGTATGCTTGCTAAAATATGCATTGAGCTTACTGGCAAGGGCAATTCAGATTATTTATTATCAATGGTAAGTGATTTGTCAGAATTACTCCCCTATGAATTTATACAACAATCAGAAAAATTAAAGAGACTGCCGTTATATGATCTGTGTGAAACACTTTTCTCTATTTTTGGTCTTGACAGACTTAATCAGGAAAGTGCTTTTATCTGTGCTTTTTTCGATTCGCTAACAGAATATATAAACGATATGACGGCATCACCACTTGGATTTATACATGAGTGGGAAGAAACAATATGCCATAAGACAATCCAAACTGATAGCATAGATGGTGTACGTCTCTTAACTATTAACAAGAGCAAAGGCCTTGAGTTCGACAATGTAATACTCCCCTACTGCAATTGGCAACTTGAAAAGTATTCAGGCAACACAATATGGTGTCATCCCACAGAGAAACCGTTTTCGAAACTACCCGCTTTGCCAATAAACTACTCACCAAAACTTAATGATACGATATACGCTAAAGATTATAGACACGAACATACGCAGAATACCATCGACAACATGAACCTTCTTTATGTTGCTTTTACCAGGCCAAAGAAAAATCTATTTGTTATTGGGCAGAGACCAGGAAGCAAAAAAATGTCAAATAACCGTTCACAACTTCTTTCCTCAGTATTGCCGAAGCTCATTGAATCCTCTACACTTGAAGGTGCTACGTTGGAAGGTGAAAGTTTAACAGAAGAAGACCTAATTTTTAAATTTGGCACGTTCGAATCTACGAAGATTAAAGTGCAAGAAGATACATCCAACGTTTTCCTTAAGCCATACACACCAGCCAAGGTAAATATTATTTCAAAAAGAGCACCATTTGATTATCTTATTCCACGAAATGACAAATTAAAGTCGACAAAAGGAATTAGCTTTAAGCAAAGTAATATTTCAAAAAAGTTTATTGAGGATATATCGGAAGAAAAAAGCGCAGGCGAGAAATGCCATTCTTTACATGGCATCCCTAACTATATAAAGGAAGGCAATATTATGCATATTATATTGTCAGAAATACGTACATCTAAAGATATTCCGTTAGTGCTCGATCGCTTTGATAATAATGGCATCTTGAATGAAGCAAATTTAGACAGAAAGGCCATAGAATATACCATCAACCAAACTCTCTCTTCTAGCGCAATCGTTGCTGACTGGTTTTCGTCACGTTGGACTATTTTCAATGAATGTTCTATTCTATGTGAGAAAGTGCCAGGAGAAGTAACTACGTTACGTCCTGATCGTGTGATGAAAGACGGCAACCATATTGTAGTAGTAGATTTTAAGTTTGGCCATTCAGAACTGCCACAATATTATGAGCAAGTACGCACTTACATAAATATATTAAAAGAAATGGGGTTCTCTGACGTTACAGGCTACCTTTGGTTCATAAATTTAGGAAAAATAATAGAAATTGAGCAATAACACACTTTTTAAGAAAATCATTTAAATATTGTAACAACATGGAAAATACTTTTCTAGGCATAGTCGCACATGACATTGTGGAACGCTATGGCATTGATCTTACACGTATTGCTGTGGTTTTCCCTAATAAAAGAGCCGCACTATTTTTTAATCAGGAACTCTATTCTGCAGCAGGAAGACCTGTGTGGGCTCCAACATACTATACTATCAGCGAACTATTTCATAACAATTCACCTTATAATATTGTTGATCCCATACTGGCTGTAGCTGAACTTCACAAAATCTATAATGGGATTACGGGCAAAGACGAAACACTTGATAGCTTTTTTGAATGGGGAAAAGTTCTTATAAGCGACTTCGATGACATAGACAAAAATCTTGTAGAACCACAAGAACTGTTTGCGAACATAGCCAACATACACGAGTTTGATAATATCGACTACTTAACTGAAAATCAAAAGAAAACATTGAAACGCTTCTTTGCAAATTTCAGTGATGAACATAATACGCAAATAAAAACAGCTTTCCTTACATTATGGAACAAACTTGGTGATATTTATAATTCATATCGCAAGCAACTTTATGATAAAGGACTTGCATATGAGGGTATGCTCTATCGCGACGCCATAGAGAATAAACGAATCAATGCAGAGAAAGACATATATATATTCATTGGTTTCAATTTATTGCATAAAGTGGAGTTTCGTCTATTTCAACAACTTAAAGAGCAAGGCAAAGCTGAATTTTACTGGGATTTTGACACATTCTACTGCAAACCAAATTCAAAAACGCAACCGTATGAAGCTGGCAAATACATTGCACAATATATAAAGACGCTTGGCAATCAAATGCCCAACAAATTATATTCCAAGGCTTATCATAATTTTGACAACAAAAAGAGCGTAGAGTTCGTAAAGACAAAGACAGAGAATATACAGGCTCGTTACGTTGCACAATGGCTAATTACGGATAACCGTTACGCTTGTGGCAGTCATACTGCTATAATAATGTGTGACGAAACGTTACTATTGCCTATTTTGTATTCTCTTCCAGATTCCTTCGACAAAGAATACGACGTAAATATAACAGCTGGTTATCCGCTTGCACAAGCTCCAATAGCCTCTTTCGTCATGCTGCTTCTTGAACTGCAATCCGTTGGGAAACGCTCAGACGGGACTTTCCGCTATAAAACGGTAAAAAGTTTACTCCTCCACCCCTACTCTACACTTGCAGCAAATTCCTCCTCTGAACTTCTAAAGGACCTTGACAATCGGCACGTTTACTTTCCTACGCGAAAAGACCTTGCCATTGATTCAAACTTGGATTTGCTATTCAGTACCCCAGCAAACAATTCTGAATTATTGAAATGGCTCTTAGATATAATCAAGGTGCTTGCGCCAAACTGTGCATCGGAATTCTATCAAGAATCGGTATTCTCAATCTATACGATAATAAATCGCTTGCTGTCCCTCGTTGATGAAAATCAACTTGAAATTGATCATACGACACTTCAAAAGCTAATAAGACAACTAATTGCAACATCTAGTATACCATTTCATGGTGAACCAGCTAAAGGAATTCAAATAATGGGGCTTTTGGAATCCAGGAATTTGGATTTTGACCATTTGCTCATATTGTCGTGCAATGAAGGTAACATGCCAAAAGGAATACGTGACTCATCGTTCATACCCTATGCTTTGCGAAAAACTTACGGACTTACTACTGTAGACAACAAGGTTGCTATCTATGCCTACTACTTCTTTCGGCTTATACAAAGAGCAAAAGACATAACGATTATGTATAATAGCGCAACAGAAAACGGTAACCGTGGAGAGATGAGCCGTTTTATGCTTCAAATGCTTGTAGAAACTGGCTTCGATATTAAGCGTACTGCCTTGGAAACGGGGCAGAATGCTATGCTACTGCAAGATAAGACTGTTAACAAAACAGTAGAGATGATGCAGAAACTACATATGATGTCATCTTCGGAACATCCCTTATCGCCCTCTGCAATTAACTTGTATATGACATGTCCAATGAAATTTTATTATAATTACATGGCGAAAATCAAGCAACCTGACGAAGAACTGGACGAAGATATATCAATGCGTGCTTTTGGCAACATATTCCATAACACGATGGAACAGATATATCGCCCATATGCAGGAATTGGACGTTCTGTAACAGCATCACAAATAGATAAAATATCTCAAAAACAGAATGTAGAAGATATGGTTGATCGCATGTTTCAAAAAGAAATTTACGGAATTGATCGACCGTTACGCCAAAAAATCAGGTATAATGGTATGCAGTTACTGAGCAGAACTGTTCTTGTAAAATATGTAGAGAGAATGCTTGAACTTGACAAACAACAGGCTCCATTTAATATAATATCAGTGGAAGCTAATGTGCAAAAAACTGTAATCATTAGAACTTCTGAAGGAAATGTAAATGTTTCTATAGGAGGGCGTGTTGATCGTATTGACGAATTGACAGATCAAGAAACAGGGAAAAGGATAATACGTATAGTAGATTATAAAACCGGTTCTTCCAACATAACCAATACTCCTAAAGATATAGAATCTATATTCCATGCAAACGAAAGCGAAAGGAAAAAAGGACATACAGACTATTACTTTCAAACTATGCTTTACTCTGAGATAATTCGCAATGATGAGAATACCCAACACCTGTTTAATCCAAATACACTTTCTGTTGCTCCAGCATTAGTATTCATACAAAAAGCTACGACAAAGGACTACGACCCCATATTATGTATCGGCAAAGAACGAATTACGGATGTAGCCAATTTTTCTCAAGAGTTCAACGATAATTTATATGCATTACTATGCGAAATATTCGATCCTCATACACCGTTCAAACGTACACAAGATTGTGACGCATGTAAATATTGTCCATATACAGGTTTCTGCGGAAGAAATTAAGGCTATTTTTGCAGATGCACCATCCAAATACTAAAATTTAGTCTATGTTTAACTTGTCGCAATTTTAACGGAACACGAATGGGGGGGTATAGCGTTTATCACAAGCATTATTGAACAAATTTAATTTGCAAGATAGAAAATAAAAATATACTTTTGCAATGGATAAAATCCATTGTATCACAATAAAAAACTAAAATCAAAATGATTATGAGAGCAATAGCAACAGAAAAGGCACCAGCTGCCATTGGACCTTATAGCCAGGCGATAGAAGTTGGTGGGTTTGTTTTCGCTTCAGGGCAAATTCCACTCAATCCCACAACAGGGCAATTTGCAGAAGGTGGAATTAAAGAACAAACACGCCAAGCCCTAAACAATGCTAGAGAAATACTCAAAGCCGCAGGACTTGACCTCTGTAATGTAGTAAAGACATCAGTTATGCTTGCAGACATAAAGTATTTTGGAGAAATGAACGAAGTTTATGCAGAATTCTTCAGTGAACCTTATCCTGCACGTTCAGCTTTTGCAGTGAAAGACCTACCTAAAGGGGCTTTGGTTGAAGTTGAATGCATTGCAGCCAAATAATAGACCAAGGTATTTTACATAAATTTTCATTCTAGATGAAAGATTGCATAATAATAGTCAGTGGGGGCATGGATAGCATAACCATGCTCCACGACTATAAAGAGCGTATTGCATTGGCAATATCTTTCGATTATGGAAGTAACCATAATGCTCGTGAAATACCCTTTGCTAAACTTCACTGCAAACGCCTCGGAATAAAGCATATCACCATAACTTTGGCTTTTATGAAAGAGTTTTTCAAAAGCAGTTTACTAAGTGGAGCCGAAGCAATACCCGAAGGACATTATGAGGATGAAAACATGAAGTCTACTGTTGTTCCATTCCGTAATGGCATAATGCTTTCCATCGCAGCTGGAATAGCAGAGTCTAATGATTTATCAAAAATAATGATTGCCAATCACAGTGGCGACCATGCTATATATCCAGACTGCAGAGAAGATTTTGTTACTGCAATGAGTGGCGCAACAAAGACAGGAACTTATAATGGCGTTACAGTTTTTGCCCCCTACACAAAAATAACAAAAAGTGAAATTGCAAAACGTGGTAAAATACTTGGTATTGACTATGCAGAAACATGGTCATGTTATAAGGGGAGCGAGAAACACTGCGGTAAATGTGGAACATGCGTAGAACGTAAGGAAGCGTTACTTAAGGCCGGTATAGAAGACAAAACAGAATATGAAGGGTAGGAAGACATCTTGCTTCCCTACCCTTTTGCCAAGACAACATTCATTCACCCCTACCCTCGTTTTCAATGTATCGTTGCATTGATTTGCGCTCTGAATTTCCGTTGAGTATCATGTCGTCTATTAGCCATTTCCCGTTTTCATATACCATTTTTATTCCAACATCATTTTTCGCCCCCATATTCCAAACGGTAACAGATGTGACAAATGTACCAGATTCTATTTTTCCTTTCTTTATTTCGAATTTCAAATTTTCGAAGTCTTGTCCACATACCCAATGATCTGAATCGAAAAATCCAATTAGTCCGTCTTCTGCAAGTTTGTTATCTATTTCCCTAACATTCTTTAATGTATTATTGTATGCGCTTGACATATAAAGAGCCTCAAAATCAGGAGCTTTACCAAGCAAGGAATTATCGTATTCAGCTTTTGTATACCATGCAAAGACATCAGAATAAATCTTTTGCAGACATGCTTTTGCTTTGTCTATATCTTGCCTGTTATTTATATCCGCATAGTATGAGACACTTTCTGCACTGTCGGTCTGCGTATTGTTGGATACAGAAATGTCTTTCTTCTCCGGATTTCCAGAGCATCCAATCAATAAGCTTAATATGACAAAAATAGAAACTTTTTTCATTGTTCTTTCAATTATATAATTTATAACAATACTGGAATCAAATTGTACTCGTAGCTTGTACGACATATTATCACTTTCTCCGTATAAAAGCCCAACCAATTCTATGTGTTTTTCCTCTGCTGGAAAGTGAACGTAAAACATACATTCCATCAGGAACATCGTCAATAGCAATCCTATTGATATATGGTTTTATCGTGTATGAAACACCTGTAGCAGTTTCGAAAACAATACAATCAGCATCAAGGCACTGATGCTTTGGTGGCAAATCAAGATAATTGCCAGTATTACGCAGAAGAGAAATATTATTGTCTGAACCGTCCGTTTCGTTTTCATCCGTTTCTATAGCTTTGCTTTCCTTTCCGTATCTGTCTATAGCAGTAATGGCAAAATAGCGAAACACCGATGATTTCGGTACAAATAGTTGTGGTTTCTCTAAACGTACGGCCACTATATTCCTTGGGTCGGAAATATCAACGGGAATAGTAGAGCTTCCATATACATTATATGATATTTTATTGTTGTTTTGCTGATCTACAAATTCTGTTTTTCCCATATCTCTAATCGGAGAGTTATCCCACGAAAGCAAGTAACCAGCTTTTGTAATTTCAATTTTCAAGTTTGAAGGTGAAGTAGGTGCAGGATGGTTATACCAAGTCATTTCCGGAACAAGTGATGGATAAGTATAGACATGATTGGCTATAAAAGAATAAATACCTTTTGTATCATCAACGAAAAATTTGTTTCGAAAAAGGGCATTGCCAACGCCTAAACTACGACAAACCCATAGTTCTCTTTCAATATCTTCAATAGGCCAATTCGCTTCTTTTGGTGACAGGAAGTAAATACCAAGTCCAGAAATTACTGTTCGTTTATGGCATTGCTCTTTCCAGTCTGCCACGAACGGAAAAAATTGTTGTCCCCGGAAATACATCATTGGATAAATTTGGTCCATCCAACCTTCACGAAGCCACAGTTCAACATCTTGTAAGCCCTTTTCCTCAGCATTCCATCCGTGACTCCAATAACGGTTTAGGTCTTTCCGCTTGCCAATAGGCGAACAACTCATTTTTATCCACGGCTTCAAATGTTTAACTGCTACAGAAACTTGTTTAACGATATTAGAAATATTTTGGCGTGCTTGTTTTTGAGTTATAGTAAGTTTTTGGTTTTCGGAATATCTGATATAGTCAAGATGAATACCGTCTACATCATAGTTTTCTACAATTTCTGAGCAAAGTGTAGCAAGATAGCCAGCTGTTTTGTCATTTTCTGGCCGCATGAAATATTCATTGCCTATTTTGATTATCAGTTCAGGATGAGCTTTCCTCATATTTACGTAACCTGCACCACTAGCTTTTCCAATAGGAAGAGAAACAACCCACGCATGAATTTCCATTCCACGTTTATGACATTCTTCAACGGCAAACTCCAACGGATCATAACCAGGTGAAACGTTAGGATTGCCAGACATACATCCGTCCCACGGCTCATATTTTGACGGATAAATCACTGTACCGCGTATACGGGTCTGAAGCAATACGGTATTTATATTTGCTAGTTTTAGTTTGTCAAGGAGTAATCTTAATTCATTCTTCTGTTTTTCTATGCTTTTTACTGACTGTGCATAAGAATGTGGCCAGTCTAGACCACCTATCGTAGTCATCCAAACAGCCCTAACTTCCCTTTTGGGATAAGAATAGTCGGAACTTAACGAAGACGTGAACAATTGAGCCCTAGAAGAAAACGCCGTTAAGAATAATAAAAATAATACTATATATCGATACATTATTTGTAATATCTCCAATAAAAATGAAACTTTCTGCGAAGTTAGTAATATTCTACTTTCCCAGCAAATGTTTTCTACTCAGACCAAAACTTCATGGTTTTTTATTAACTTTGCACAATGACAATTGAACCGATAGCTTACTTTCATTCTCCATTTAAGGAAAAGTTTGGAATTCCCAAACAGAGCGGAATTGTTGAAACACTTGTAGGACAAATTGTCTTTGTTCCTGAATTTCGCAATGCACAGGCTTTGCGTGGTCTAGAAGGCTTTGATTATATATGGTTAATTTGGGGGTTCTCCGCCAATTCACATTCTGCGTCAACTCTCTTAGTGCGTCCTCCGTTACTTGGCGGAAACGAACGGATGGGAGTTTTTGCCACTAGATCGCCATTTCGCCCTAATCCCATTGGACTTTCTTCTGTTCGGTTGCAAAAAATCGACTACGACAGAAAAGACGCGCCTGTTATTCATGTTTTGGGTGCAGATCTTATGAACGACACTCCAATATACGATATCAAGCCATATATAATACTCTCTGATTGTCACAAAGAAGCACGCTGCGGTTTCGTAGATAACAATGATATTAAGAAGCTTAATGTCGTTTTGGAAGATATCGAAAAAATAGAAATCTCAAATGAAGATCTCAAAACTTTGATTGAGATTCTTCGCTTTGATCCACGCCCTCATTATCATAAAGATGCAAATAGAGTATACGGTATGTCGTATAATGGTTGTGAAGTGAAATTTAGAGTTGAAGGTAGTATCGTTTATTTGATGACGGTATGCAGAAAATTTGATGTGTAATTATTATGTGTAATGACTATTATCAACATCTTTTTGGCGACTAATCGCTAAATTGTCGACAGTCTTGTTAAACTTGACAAAGATACTTTCGCATAGATTTAAATATCAGTAACTTTGCATGCTGGAAGTTTAAGCAATAATGTTTTTTATCAGTAATTAACAGGATAATTTTTAGTTATGTTGAAACATAAAAAATGCAACAAAAGTTTGGTTCTTTTTGCTAAGATATTTGCTACAGGAATAATGTCGTTTTGCGGCGTAGTTAGCGAAACAGCTATGAACGTTACTTTCCCAACGTTAATGGATGAATTTAATATAGGAACTAGTACAGTTCAGTGGATAACAACTGGATACCTTTTAATTTTAGCGCTTGTCGTAACAATGTCGTCCTACTTAAAACGTAACTTTCAATCGCGTTCACTTTTCCTTACTTCCATTTTTTGTTTTATTCTGGCAACGTTAGTTTGCTTTTCGTCTACATCATTTTGGATTCTTATTGTTGGACGGATGGTTCAAGGTATTGGTACAGGGATTGCTTTACCTTTGATGTTCAACATTATTATTAATGAATCACCTCGCGAGAAAATTGGCATGTTCATGGGGCTTGGCATGTTGGTAACTGCGGTGGCTCCTGCAGTAGGTCCTGTTTTAGGTGGCTACATTGTGGAGTTTTTCGGTTGGCGGT
Source organism: uncultured Alistipes sp. (assembly GCA_963590505.1). Taxonomy (GTDB): domain Bacteria; phylum Bacteroidota; class Bacteroidia; order Bacteroidales; family Bacteroidaceae; genus Prevotella. Next base: position 10,867 of record CAVAPC010000036.1, read on the forward strand.
ATATATTCCTCTCATTGCTTCCTTTACTTGTATTGTCATTATTTTTGGGATGGTTCTTAATAAAGCCACAGAAAGTCGAAAAAAGCTCTAATTTCCATATTGTTGATTACAGTTTAATTGTCATTGGTTATTCTTCTTTTATTGTCGCCATGGTGTCTGCTTCATCAAGTGGTTGGATTAGTATATCTGTTATTTCTTTGATTTTTATTTCTTTAGTTGCCATTTTGTTGTTTGGCATTAAGTCAAGAAATCAATTAAGTCCTTTGCTTCGCATTGAAGTATTAAAGTATGGCAAATTTGTCGCATCTCTCGCTGTTATTTTGATAGGTCAATTCTCTGTCTTGGCTCTAGGTTACATCATGCCGAACTATTCGCAGATAGTGAATGGTACCGGGGCATTCCAAGCAGGATTGTTGCTTGTACCTGGTTGTATTGTTGGTGCATGCTTATCTCCGATAAGCGGAAAAATTCTTGATCGATATGGTGCCAGACTTCCTATTACAGCAGGATACGGATTCATGCTTTTGTCGCTAATTATGTTTTTTACATTTGCAAAGGAAATGACAGTATCCCTGTTTTATGTTTTTTACGTCGTTTTTACCATTGGTCAAGGATTGGGTTGTGGCAATGCCATGACTTTTGGTTTGGGCAATCTTCCAAAAGATTTGTCGGCAGACGGAAATGCACTAATCAACAGTTTGCAACAACTTGCAGGTGCGATGGGGACCGCTGTTGCCTCAACTATTGTTGCCTCTAGTCAAAAAAGTGCAATAATCAGAGATTTTAGAGAAACAACAGCTTATGGAAGCCAAAACGCTTTATTATTATTGGCTATTATTATGCTTTGTGCTTTTATCGCGTCTATCTGCATGACTTCACAAAACAAGACAAACAAAATTAGTCTCTAGCGTAGATCACTAAATTTTTATAGGCCTCGCTATGTTATTAAATAAAAAAGAACTATTTTTGCAGAGATAATTTTTGAGTAATAATAGAATTTAAAAACTGCATTTTGATAGAAAAACATATTGTATTGGAGGATATCGACCCTCAAACATGTTATGGGACAAACAATGAATATTTGCAAGTGATAAAGTCGTTGTTCCCTAAATTGAGAATATTAGCACGAGACAATGTTCTCAAAGTGTTAGGCGATGATGAACAGATGCAAAAGTTTGAGAACTTTGTCGAAAAACTAAGACTGCATATTGTAAAATACAATTCTCTAAGCGGAAACGACATCATTTGTATTGCAAAAGGGAAAGTGACATCCAATACAGTGTCTGATGATGTAATAGTATATAATATTTCTGGTAAGCCTATCAAATGCAGAACTGAAAATCAGAAAAAGCTCATTGAAGCATATAAAAAAGACGACATGATTTTTGCGGTTGGACCTGCAGGTACAGGGAAAACCTATTTAAGTATTGCACTGGCAGTAAAGGCACTAAAGGAAAAAAGCATTAAGAAAATAATACTTAGTAGACCAGCAGTTGAGGCTGGAGAAAAGCTAGGTTTTCTTCCTGGAGACATGAAAGAAAAGATAGATCCTTATCTTCAGCCTCTTTATGACGCCCTTGAAGACATGCTACCCGCTGTTAAATTGCAGGAAATGATCGAAAAGCATGTAATACAGATTGCTCCACTTGCTTTTATGAGAGGCCGAACGCTCAGTGATGCTATCGTTATATTGGACGAAGCTCAAAATACTACTTCTGCACAATTGAAAATGTTTCTTACCAGAATGGGGGCAAATACAAAGATGATTATAACAGGAGATTTGACCCAGATTGATTTACCTAAAGGCACACGAAGTGGACTTTATGAAGCATTACAAATATTGGATGGAATAGAGGGCATAACGATAACCAAGCTAGAAAAAGAAGATATTGTAAGAAACAGACTGGTTACAAAAATTGTAAATGCTTACGATAAAGCTAGCGAAAAGACAAATGCGGACAATACAACAAAGACATAACACTTTTTTGAAAACTTTTTGCCTGTTTTTAAAGCAAAATATATAAATTTGCATTGATTATGCACATAGCACAGACTATGCAAAGTAAAATGAGATAAAGAATCTTTATTTATCTGACTTTAAATATACATAAAGTAATGAAAGCATTAACAAGAACGGATTTTCATTTTGAAGGCCAAAAGAATGTTTACCACGGTAAAGTACGCGATGTTTATGACATTGATGACGACATCCTCGTAATGGTTGCAACTGACAGAATTTCGGCATTTGATGTTGTATTGCCGAAAGGTATTCCTTTTAAAGGACAAGTACTAAACCAAATCGCAGCCAAATTCCTTGACCACACGACAGATATCTGCCCTAATTGGAAATTAGCTACTCCAGATCCTATGGTTACAGTTGGACTGAAATGCAAAGGATTCAGAGTGGAAATGATTATTCGTTCAATCCTTACAGGTTCAGCATGGCGTGAATACCAAAAAGGATGTCGAGAACTTTGCGGAGTTAAACTTCCTGACGGAATGATAGAAAATCAACGTTTCCCAGAACCTATAATAACACCAACAACAAAGGCTGATGAGGGACATGATATGAACATCTCAAAGGAAGAGATTATAGCCCAAGGAATTGTAGATAAAGAAGACTATGAAATAATGGAAGACTATACACGCAAGATTTTTGCAAAAGGTCAAGAAATTGCGACTAAGCAAGGACTTATACTCGTTGATACAAAGTATGAGTTTGGAAAGCGCGACGGAAAAGTCTACCTTATTGACGAGATTCATACTCCAGACTCTAGTCGTTATTTCTATGCTGACGGCTATGAAGAAAAGCTCAAGAAAGGAGAACCACAAAAGCAACTTTCAAAAGAGTTTGTTAGACAGTGGCTAATCGAACACAATTTCATGAATGAGCCAGGTCAGACTATGCCCGAAATAACTGATGAATATGCGGAAAGCGTAAGCGACAGATATATTGAGCTCTATGAACATATAACAGGAGAAACATTCGACAAGGTGGAAGCAAATGGTGACATTGCTGCTCGCATTGAAAAGAACGTTTCAAAATGGCTAAAAACATATAAACAATAACATTACAGTTCGATTGTTACGGCATAGAAGTTTACATGTCATTTTGATAGATAAACTTTAATGCCGTAGCATTTTTTAATTGAGTAGATTTTCCTAATTATGTACGAGCAAGAGAAGATAAATCCTTATAACAAAAAGGAAAAAAAGACTACACAAGTTGAAAAAATGTTCGACTCTGTTGCTCATTCATATGACCTGCTCAACCATAGACTGTCCTTTTGGATAGATAAATATTGGCGTAACGTTGTAATTAAAACATTGAAAATTACAAATCCAAAGTATATTCTCGACGTTGCAACAGGAACAGGCGATTTAGCCATACTCGAAGCAATAAAACTGCAACCGGATAAAGTGCTCGGTGTTGACATTTCTGAAGGTATGATGAATATCGCAAGAAACAAAACGCAGGCAAAGGGTTTGGAAGATGTTGTCAGCTTTTCTCGTGAAGACTGCCTCAAATTAGGTTTAAAAGACAACAGTTTTGACGCCGTAACTGCTGCTTTCGGGATAAGAAATTTCGAAAGCCTAGAACAGGGCCTTAAAGAGATGCATCGTGTACTAAAAAAAGGCGGAATACTTTGTGTTATCGAACTGACAAGACCCGTTCATTTTCCTGTCAGACAACTATTCTCAATTTACACACATACAATTTTGCCAATATATGGCCGAATAATATCGAAAGACAATAATGCATACACATACCTTATCCGTACAATAGAAGCCTTTCCGCAAGGCGAGACAATGGTAGATATACTCAAACGTACGGGGTTTACAAATGCTAATTTCAAAAGGCTAACATTTGGTATTTGCACCTGCTATACAGCAACTAAATAACACTGAACAAATATGGACAAGTATGGACTTATCGGTTATCCTCTGATTCATTCTTTTTCAAAGAGCTTTTTCAATGAAAAATTTTTGAATGAAAACATTGATGCTGAATACATCAACTTTGAGATCAAAAATATTGAATCTGTCCTTGAAGTTATTGCTACGAATCCTGAGCTAAAGGGACTAAATGTCACAATTCCCTATAAGGAAAAAGTGCTAAGTTTCTTAGACTATATAAGTGTAGAGGCCCGTGCGATTGGAGCAGTTAATGTCATACGTGTCATACATAAAGGGGATGACGTTATATTGAAAGGATACAATAGTGACGTTATAGGCTTTACCAAAAGCATAGAGCCTCTATTGGAAAAATTTCATAAAAAAGCACTTGTTTTAGGAACAGGAGGTGCCGCAAAGGCGATAAGTTATGGGTTAAAGTCCCTTGGACTTGAGACCGTAAAAGTGAGTAGATTTGAACGTCCTGGAACTATTAAATATTCAGATATTACGCCAGGTGTTGTGAAAGAGTATAATGTTATCGTAAATTGCACTCCTTCAGGAATGTATCCTCATTATAATGAATGTCCAAACTTACCATACGAAAGCATGGACAGTCGAAATCTGCTATACGATCTTATATATAATCCCGACGAAACGTTGTTCCTTAAAAAAGGTAAAGCTCAAGGGGCAATAACAAAGAACGGTCTAGAAATGTTGCTACTTCAGGCTTTCTCTAGTTGGGACTTCTGGAACGGAGAAGAAAAGGCATAGCGAACTTCAACAAATCCCATTTATTTACATCAATATTGGTTTAAAATTATTATTTATTTTAGAGATGGACAAATCAAACAGATATATGTCTCGTGGAGTAAGTGCCGCGAAAGAAGATGTACATAACGCAATAAAGAACATTGACAAGGGTATATTTCCACAAGCCTTCTGCAAAATAATACCAGATATACTTGGCGGAGATCCTGAATATTGTAATATTATGCATGCAGATGGTGCAGGCACGAAATCCTCACTGGCATACATGTATTGGAAAGAAACTGGTGACTTGTCTGTATGGAAGGGCATAGCGCAAGACGCCATCGTTATGAACACAGATGACTTGCTATGTGTTGGGGCTGTTGACAATATCCTTGTTTCTTCAACTATAGGGAGAAACAAAATGCTTGTGCCTGGTGACGTTATATCAGCAATTATAAACGGTACTGACGAATTGCTCTCGCAGATGAGAGACATGGGCATCGGCATTTGGCCTACAGGTGGTGAGACTGCCGATGTTGGCGATTTGGTTCGCACGATAATAGTAGATTCTACCGTTACATGCAGAATGAAACGTAGTGACGTAATAAACAATGCGAATATACGTCCAGGTGATGTTATCGTTGGTTTGGCTTCGTTTGGAAGATCTTCGTACGAAACAGAATACAATGGCGGAATGGGAAGCAATGGGCTTACCAGTGCGCGTCACGATGTGTTCTCTAAATATCTTTCACAGAAATATCCTGAAAGTTATGACCATGCAGTGCCTGAAGAACTCGTTTACAGCGGAACAAAAAAATTGACCGACAATATTGAAAACTGTCCTGTTAATGCTGGAAAAATGGTTCTTTCGCCAACAAGAACTTATGCTCCAGTGATAAAAAAGATACTTGACGAACTTCGCCCTGAAATTCATGGCATGGTACACTGTACTGGGGGAGCACAAACAAAAGTTCTTCATTTTGTAAATGAAAATTGCCATGTGGTAAAAGACCACATGTTCCCTATTCCACCACTGTTTAAAACGATCCAAGAAGAAAGTCAAACAGAATGGAAAGAAATGTATAAAGTTTTCAATATGGGACATAGAATGGAAATATATGTACGTCCTGAGATTGCAGAAAAAGTTATTGCCATCAGCAAGAGTTTCAATATCGAAGCACAAGTTGTAGGTCATATAGAAGAAGGACAACGTAGCCTTACGATCAAATCCGAATTTGGAACTTTCAATTATTAAAATATATGCCCGACAATAATAACATATTAGACAAGCTGAACGGTTTGGAAAGCCGTTACGAAGAAGTTTCCACTCTAATTACCGACCCTAATGTAATCTCTGATCAACAGCGTTACGTAAAACTGACAAAGGAATACAAAGACTTGGGTGATATCATGGATGCAAGAAAGAGATATGTAAATTGTCTTAACTCCATAAAAGAAGCCAAGGATATTCTTGCCAATGAGACAGATGCAGACTTAAAGGAGATGGCTCGAGAGGAGCTCCAAGCAAATGAAGAACTGCAGCCCAAAATAGAAGAAGAGATAAAGATTGCGTTGATTCCTAAAGACCCTGAAGATTCCAAGAATGTTCAAATGGAAATTAGAGCAGGAGCAGGAGGAGACGAAGCTGCACTTTTTGCAGGAGACCTCTTCAGTATGTACAAAAGGTTTTGCGATTCAAAAGGCTGGAACCTCTCTGTCACAAGCGTGAGTGAAGGCGCTGTTGGTGGATATAAAGAAATTGACTTCGCCGTAAGCGGTGATGGCGTCTACGGTATTTTGAAGTATGAATCTGGTGTACACCGCGTACAACGAGTTCCAGCAACTGAAACACAGGGTAGGATGCATACATCCGCTGCAACTGTTGCGGTTTTACCTGAAGCAGATAAATTTGAAGTGAACATAAATGAAGGAGACATCAAATGGGATACCTTTAGAAGTAGTGGCGCAGGAGGCCAAAATGTAAATAAGGTAGAGTCTGGTGTAAGACTTAGATACCCATGGAAAAATCCAAATACAGGTGAGGTTGAAGAAATCCTAATTGAATGTACAGAAACTCGCGACCAGCCAAAGAATAAGGAAAGAGCACTTTCAAGACTAAGAACATTCATTTATGATCGTGAACACCAAAAATACATTGATGATATTGCTAACAGAAGAAAAACATTGGTGTCAACAGGTGATCGTTCAGCAAAAATTCGTACATATAACTTTCCACAAGGACGCGTCACGGACCATAGAATAGGATACACGACACATGATCTGCAAGGTTTCCTTGGCGGTGACATTCAAAGTTTGATTGATGCTTTGACAGTGGCCGAAAATGCAGAAAGAATGAAAGAAACAGAATTATAAATAAAGACAAACATGAATAGGCAAGAACTCATAGACAATATCTTCAAGAAGAAATCATTTCTTTGCGTTGGCTTGGATAGTGACTTAAAGAAAATACCACAACATCTTCTAACAGAGGAAGATCCTATATTTACATTTAACAAAAAGATTATTGATGCAACAGCCAAATATTGCGTCGCTTATAAGCCCAATCTTGCATTTTATGAAAGTATGGGGGTAAAGGGAATTACCTCTTTTGAACGTACCATTAACTATCTCAAAGGTGTTTGTCCGAATCATTTTATAATAGCAGATGCTAAACGTGGCGACATTGGCAATACCTCTGCAATGTATGCTCGAACATTTTTTGAGGAATATAATATTGATTCTCTAACAGTGGCGCCATATATGGGAGAGGACAGTGTTTCTCCTTTCCTGAAATATGATGGCAAATGGGTTATTCTTCTTGCACTGACTAGCAACAAAGGCTCCCATGATTTTCAGCTAACTAAAGACGACGGTGGTGAAAGACTTTTCGAGAAGGTTCTTCGCATCTCACAGAACTGGGGGAATGAGGATAACATGATGTATGTCGTTGGTGCAACACAAGGTAAAATGTTTGAAGACATACGAAAGATTGTGCCAAACCATTTTTTGCTGGTTCCTGGTGTTGGCGCACAAGGGGGAAGCCTACAAGAAGTTTGTAAATATGGTATTACCAAAGACTGTGGATTGCTAGTAAACAGTAGCCGTGGCATAATATACGCCAGCAGCGGAGAAGATTTCGCCGTAGTTGCTGCACAAAAGGCTAGTGAACTTCAGAAACAAATGGAAGAAGAACTGGCCAAACTAAGGTAACACACATTTCTCCTTAACATCTAAACTATGAAAAACACACACAATTTGTGCATTTTACTCATTTTACTATTCTGTTTGAGCTCTTATGCAGTTGCCCAAACTGAAGAATACGAGGACGTCACTGTTACATTTGATTTTAATTCCACGTCAGATGTATATGGTATGAAAAGAGGTGGATCCAATAATTACAATACCGATCCAACTGTCTTTAAGGTGGATGACATTATTGTAACAGTAGAGGGAACAACATGCTTGTATGGCAAAAACAATAATTCCAAACACTATTTAAGATTAGATTATAAAACGAATAGTTCATCCTCTATTGGAGAAATATCTTTTGCCCTACCAGAAAATTGTATACTTAGCGAAATAAAATTTAACACGGAAAAATGCATCTATCTTTTAGACTCCAAAAATAAAGACATAACCATTGCGAAACAAGGAGTTTATACTTGGACTCCCGCGACGAAGTCTGTTTCTCCTTTTACTTTTACAGTAAACGATAAAAAAAGCAATACAAACGGAGATAACACATATCTATCGAGCATTCAAATATCGTATAAGCGACCAAAGATCAACGTTGTTCTAAAAGAAAAAGACAGTTCCATAAAGAATTTAATAAATGAAAGCATCGGGCAAACCGATGTCGGAATAGAACGAGTTTTCCATAATGCAGGCAAAAATACATTATGTTTGCCTTTTGACATAACTCTAGATGCGCTTAAAGAAATTTTTGGCAACAACACAGAAGCCGCAGTTTATACCGGTTCAGATGATGAGAACATAAATTTTTCTTCTATTTTAAATGGAACCATAAATGCGGGACTTCCGTTCATACTTATTCCGGAACTATACGTTGAAAATCCGACAATCCACGATATTTATTTAAAATCCGATCAACCGCAAGAAGTCAGATTTGGAAATATTTCTTTCTGTGGCACTTATGAACCATACAAAATGAAAACTGACGGTACAGAATGTTTCCTAAACTCCGAACAAAAATTGGCAAGACCTACAGAAATCGGTAATACGATGAGGGGCTTGAGGGCATTCTTCAGATTTTATAATGAAAACTCTGATGCGCGTTCAATTCTGTTTGACGGTGAAACTTCTGGCTTATCTCTTGTCAGAAAGAATCAATGCCCCACAAATAATATGATTTATACAATTGACGGGAAGAGGATTTCAAATAACAGATTTAATAAATCGGGAAATTTATTCATCTCAGCAGGAAAGAAATATATAAATAAATAAAAGGCAATTATATAAATGTAATATTTAAACCTTAAAATCAAGACCAAAATGGAAGAGAAAAAAGAGACCCCAAAACGTAAACCATACCAAAAGCCGACATTCAAAACTTACAAATTTTCAGATGAATTAAGAATGATTTCATGCAGTCAAGCCAACATTCGTATCTCTGTTAAGGACGGTGTTGCTAAAGAAGACGCAGATGGTGCATGGTAAGAAAAGTGGTTTTATGATGTGATATTTGTAACACTTCACAAAATACATTAACTTTGCAAATACAAACGCAAACAAAGAATTAAACAATATGGAATTAGCAAGCAAATACGACCCAAGTGACGTGGAGTCGAAATGGTATAAATATTGGGAAGACAATGACTTGTTCAGCAGTAAACCTGACGGACGCCCCCCATATACAGTGGTCATTCCTCCGCCAAATGTAACTGGTGTACTGCATATGGGACACATGCTTAACAACACAATACAAGATATTCTAGTCAGACGTGCAAGAATGGAAGGTAAGAATGCCTGTTGGGTGCCGGGGACAGATCATGCTTCTATTGCAACAGAGGCAAAAGTCGTAAACAAGCTTGCTCAGCAAGGCATAAAAAAGACAGATCTTTCACGTGATGAATTTCTTGCTCATGCATGGGATTGGACAAATGAACATGGTGGAATAATACTTAAACAATTACGTAAGCTAGGTGCCAGTTGCGATTGGAAGCGCACTTCTTTCACTATGGATGAGACACGCTCCAAGAGTGTCATTAAAGTATTCTGCGACCTTTATAACAAAGGACTTATTTACCGCGGCGTTAGAATGGTAAACTGGGACCCGAAAGCCCAAACTGCGCTGTCTGATGAAGAGGTGATATACAAAGACGAGCATTCAAAACTGTATTATCTAAAATATAGAGTTGCCGAAAAAGACATTGAGCCTAAAGATGAAGGTAATATTATCCATAAAGACGAAAAAGGATATTATGCGGTGGTAGCCACAACACGTCCTGAAACGATTATGGGTGACACTGCCATGTGCATCAATCCAAACGATGAGAAGAACACATGGTTGAAAGGAAAGCACGTCATCGTCCCCTTGGTCGGACGTGAAATCCCTGTCATCGAAGACGAATATGTTGATGTCGAATTTGGAACTGGCTGTCTTAAAGTTACTCCTGCACATGACATAAACGACCATGCATTAGGATTGAAACACCATCTCAACACCATAGATATATTCAACGACAACGGAACCATCAGCGAGGCTGCTGGCATGTACGTTGGAATGGACAGGATGGAAGTGCGCAAAAAGATTGAAGTAGACATTAAAGAAGCTGGCCTTATGGAAAAAGTAGAAGACTACAACAACAAGGTTGGCTTCTCAGAACGTACGAATGTGCCCATAGAGCCAAAACTTTCTACGCAATGGTTCCTTTCCATGCAGCATTTTGCAGACATGGCTCTACCACCAGTTATGAATGACGAAATAGTTTTCTACCCCTCTAAATACAAGAATACATATCGCCATTGGCTTGAAAACATAAAAGATTGGTGCATAAGCAGACAATTATGGTGGGGACATCGTATACCAGCTTATTATTTCACTGACAGCGAAGGAAAAAGGGATTTTGTTGTAGCCGAAAATATCGATGCGGCCTACGCTTTGGCTCAGAAAAAACAAGCAAATTTAAAGTTGGAAGAATTGGAACAAGACAGTGATTGTCTTGATACATGGTTCTCTTCATGGCTTTGGCCTATATCTTTATTCAACGGTATTCTTGATCCAGACAACGATGAAATAAATTATTATTACCCCACAAGTGATCTTGTAACAGGACCAGATATTATATTCTTTTGGGTTGCCCGTATGATTATGGCTGGTTATGAATATCGTGGGAAGATGCCGTTCAGAAACGTATACTTCACAGGTATCGTTCGTGATAAACTGGGGAGGAAAATGTCAAAAAGCTTAGGTAATTCTCCAGACCCATTAGAACTTATTGACAAATACGGTGCCGATGGTGTCCGCATGGGTATGATGCTTTCTGCTCCTGCCGGCAATGACATATTGTTCGATGAAAGTTTGTGTGAACAAGGCCGAAACTTCAATAACAAAATTTGGAATGCCTTCCGTCTTGTAAAGGGTTGGCAGGTTGCAAATGTTGAACAACCTGAGGCTAACAAAATAGCAGTAAGATGGTTTGAAGCAAAACTTCGTCAAGTGAATACGGAAGTTAACGATCTGTTTAGCAAGTATCGTATTTCAGAAGCGCTTATGGCTATATACAGACTCTTTTGGGACGAATTCTCAAGTTGGTATTTAGAAATGGTTAAACCAACATACGGGCAGCCTATCGATAGCCAAACATTTGATGCTACTCTCAACTTTTTCGAGAACTTGCTGAAAATGCTTCATCCATTTATGCCATTCATTACAGAAGAGCTATGGCAGCATATTTATGATCGCAAGGACGGTGAGTCTATAATGCGTGACAATCTCGATATACCGTCAGTTTCACAGGACGAAATCAAACTTGTAGACGATGTCGAAAGCCTCAAACAAATTGTAGCAGGCGTTAGAACAGTGAGAAATCAAAAGAATATTCCCGTTAAAGAGCAATTGAAACTGCAAATCGTCGGAGAGAACTTATATAGCGCTTACAATAGTGCTATTGTCAAGATGGCCAATTTGAGTGCGATTGAAACTGTTACAGAAAAAGACGGAACAGCGTCCGCTTTCATGGTAGGAACAGTTGAATTTGCAGTGCCCCTTGGTGACATGATAGACATCGATGCTGAAATTGAAAAGCAAGAAGCTCAGTTAAAGCATCTAGAAGGTTTTCTGGCTGGCGTCATCAAGAAACTTTCAAACGAACGATTTGTTGCCAATGCTCCTGAAGCAGTAGTTGCTTTGGAACGCAAGAAGCAAAGTGACAGTGAGGAAAAGATTGTCGCATTAAAAGAAAGTCTTGCATCACTAAAAAGCAGGAAACAATAAAATATAAGTCTGAATTATTTCTATAACAAAACAACGACATACCAAGATAACGGGGGGATAATTTAAACTGTGTCCAGACTCATATTCCCTTTTCTTAAACCTCAGTTGGACGGCACGATTTTAATCGTGTTGGGCAACTGAGGAGTCTTGTTGACTGCAAAGCTACATAATCTTGAATCTGTCACCAAATTTTATCGCCAATTGTTGTGATATCAGTTCCCAATTAGAGATTGGCATAGTCCATTTCTTGCGGATATTGCGATAAGCGAGATATACAAGTTTTTCCAGTGACGTGTCAGTTGGAAAGACTGGGTCACTTGCAAAAACGTGTGGATTAGGCAAAAATCTTGGACAGTCTAAAAA
>CAVAPC010000037.1:0-23132 GCA_963590505.1 uncultured Alistipes sp.
TTGTTGATTTTCAATATGCGCTATATGATGGCGCAGAAAAGTGATGAAGTCAGGAATAGAGTTGTATGCTAAAAGATTTTCTTCGTTTCGTAGGAGATTTTTTCGCTGATGGCTTTACAATATAAAAATAGCGAGACATGAACTGTAACAGTTATTGTTCAGAACATGTCTCGCTGCTTCGCTTTTCTTGTAGTTTTGCCATCGCACCTTAATTGGGGCATTCTTGTTCTTTCCTACCTCTCCAGTTCCTTTTTTATGAATCTTGCGGTAAAACCTTTTCCGCATTGTGCAACCTCTTCTGGAGTGCCCGTGGACATAACCATACCGCCGTTACGTCCGCCTTCGGGCCCCATGTCGATAATGTAGTCGGCAAGCTTAATGACATCAAGGTTATGTTCTATTATAAGAACAGTGTTGCCCCTGTCGATGAGTTTTTGGAGCACATCCATCAGAATGCGTATGTCCTCAAAATGTAGTCCGGTCGTAGGCTCGTCTAGAATGTACATGGTTTTGCCCGTGTCACGTTTGCTCAATTCAGTAGCGAGCTTCATGCGTTGGCATTCACCGCCGCTAAGTGTTGTTGAAGGCTGTCCCAGTTTGATGTATCCAAGCCCCACGTCCTGAATAGTCTTAATCTTGCGTAGGATGTCAGGAACGTTTTCAAAAAACTCAACGGCTTGGTTTACAGTCATGTCAAGTACGTCAGCAATGCTTTTCCCCTTGTATCTTACTTCAAGTGTTTCTCGGTTGTATCTCTTGCCGTGGCATACTTCACACGGAACCATGACGTTTGGAAGAAAGTTCATCTCTATTGTCTTGTAGCCGTTTCCCCCGCATGTTTCGCATCTGCCGCCTTTCACGTTGAAGGAGAAGCGTCCCGGTTTGTAACCACGCATCTTTGCTTCCGGCAAGTTAACGAACATTGAACGTATATCACTGAACACTCCTGTGTAGGTAGCTGGATTTGAACGTGGAGTCCGTCCGATAGGCGACTGGTCAACGTTCACCACTTTGTCGATATTGTCTATTCCTTCAATTTTTTTGTACGGCAACGGTTCTTTAAGCGACCTGTAGAAGTGTTTGCTTAAGATAGGTTGCAAAGTTTCGTTTACGAGAGTCGATTTTCCGCTACCGCTGACTCCGGTGACAACAATTAGCTTGCCAAGCGGAAACTCTATGTCCACATCTTTTAGGTTGTTGCCGCTTGCTCCAAATATCCTTATACTCTTGCCGTTGCCTTTGCGTCTTGTCGAAGGTACTTCTATCTTGCGCTTCCCGCTAAGATATTCGCTTGTCATTGTCGACTGTCCCAGCATTTCCTGTGGCTTGCCTTGAAACACAACGTTGCCGCCTTTTCTTCCTGCTCCAGGGCCAATGTCCACAATATAGTCGGCGTTTGTCATCATGTCTCTGTCGTGTTCCACAACAATTACCGTGTTGCCCAAGTCTCGCAGCTCCTTAAGCGAGTTTATTAGCCTTTCGTTATCTCGTTGATGCAGTCCAATGCTTGGCTCGTCAAGTATGTAAAGCACATTGACAAGCTGTGAGCCAATCTGCGTTGCCAGTCGTATGCGCTGGCTTTCTCCGCCGGAAAGGGAAGCCGATTGCCTGTTGAGCGAAAGATAGTCAAGGCCAACATCAAGAATAAAGCGTATTCTGCTGCGTATTTCCTTCAGTACTTCTTCTGCAATGCGCTTTTCCTTTTTTCCTAAATGGCTTTCGGCTTCATCAAGCCAATGGTACAGTTCGCTGATATCCATGTTTGCCACTTGGGAAATGTTCTTGTCCCATATCCGGTATGAAAGCGATTCCCTGTTGAGGCGTTCGCCTTTGCAGTCGGGACATAGTCTGGTTGTCATAAACTGCTCAGACCATTTCTGCGCTTCCTTGCTGTCGTCATTTTCTGTTGTAGCCTGAAGATATTTTACAATGCCTTCGAACTCAATAAAATAATCGCTCGAAGTGTGCATTGTTTCTTTCCTGATTCTGATCTTTTCCAGTTTGCCGTAGAGAATGTCGTTAAGCGCTTCTTTTGGAATATCCTTTATTGGTGTTTTTATATTGCAGTCGTATTCTTCAAGTATTGAGACTATTTGCCAGAACACCATTTGGTTTTTGTATTTTCCTAAGGGAGCTATGCCACCTTCATGGATTGAAAGCTTTTCGTCAGGAATGACTTTTTCAATGTCAATCTCGTCAACTTCTCCAAGCCCTTTGCATCTTGGACAAGCCCCTTCGGGGGAATTGAACGAAAACTTGTTTGGTGCAGGATCGCTGTATGCTATACCGGATGTAGGACACATCAGACGCTTACTGTAATATTTCGCCTTTCCTGTATCTTTGTCCATTATCATCATCAGGCCGTCGCCCTGACGCATTGCCGTTTCCACGCTTTTGCGAAGTCTTTCATCGTCTTTCTTGCGTACTTGCAGCTTGTCTATTACAACTTCTATGTTGTGGTTCTTGTACCTGTCAAGTTTCATTCCGCTGTTTATCTCCATCACTTCCTCGTCAACGCGCACATTAATATAGCCTTTTTTAAGGAGATTTTCAAACAGTTCGCGGTAATGGCCTTTTCTGTTCCTTACCAGAGGGGCAAGTATTAGTATGCGTTTCCCGAAATAGTCGGAGTTTATCATGCCAAGCACGTCTTCTTCGGTGTATTTCACCATCTCTTCGCCTGTAACATAGCTATAGGCTGTTCCGGCGCGAGCATACAACAGTCGCAGGAAATCGTAAATCTCTGTTGTTGTGCCAACGGTTGAGCGTGGATTCTTGTTCGTTGTTTTCTGTTCTATGCTGATTACAGGGCTCAAGCCCGTTATCTTGTCAACGTCAGGACGTTCCATTCCTCCAAGGAAATTGCGGGCATAAGCAGAAAACGTTTCTATATAGCGGCGTTGCCCTTCGGCGAAAATCGTGTCAAAGGCCAACGATGATTTTCCGCTGCCGCTCATTCCTGTTATTACAGTGAGGCTATGGCGCGGAATTTCCACGTCAATGTTTTTAAGATTGTGTACTCTTGCTCCCCAAACGTTTATGTTTTCGTCTTCGCGTTTCATTCCGTTCCTCCTCCGCTTGTCGTAGATTCAGTATATCCCCTGAGCAGGTTAACGTCGCGCTTTATGTTGTATGTCTTTCCGTCGGCCCCTTTTGCTTTCACCAAAACGTAGTATACGCCCTGTGCCACGTCCTTTCCTTTATACTTTCCGTCCCAACCTTCAGCCGGGTTTGTCCATTCAAAAAGTTTTGTGCCCCAACGGTTGAAAATGTAGGCATGGAATTCCGTGAGCGACTGATACCCGTCCTTTGCCTTGTAAATATCGTTAATTCCGTCGCCGTTGGGAGAGAAGGCATTGGGCATTTCCAACTTGCTCTCGCTTATGGTGACGCGCAACGGACTGTTTTCTGCCCAGTATTCTTGTCCGTATTCAATTACGTCATTGCCTTTTTTAAAAGTCGCATATACTACGATGCTGTGGCTTCCTGCGGTTTTGAAGGTGTATTCTGTTTCTTCTTCGTAGCGTATCAAGTAAGGTTCGGTGCTTCCTTCCGTGGTGAAACGCCATTCGTATGTGGCAGTATAGTCTCCGACGTTGCTCGGATTGGCTTTGAAACGGCCAATGAGTGGAGCCTGTCCAGACATTTCTGTGCTTTCTGTCTCTTCGCCGTTAACGTCAGTGTATGTTGCACTTGGATTTATTGTCGGGGTTTCATCGTTTGTTTGTCCTTGGGAATGCAGACAAACAAACATCATCGATAGTAAAAGTAATTTTCTTGTCGTTTCCATTGCTACAAACTTTCATGCAAAAATACGGTTTTTTATTTATACCGCAATTCGTTTTCTGTTTTTTGTTGTAAGTATGCTTGCGCGGTATAAGACAGCGTTCTACTTCTGTTTTTCTGCTTCTGAATTTTGTGTGCGTTTTTATTCCTTATTTCTTTGTAAGACAATTCGTAAAACACTATATTTGCAAATTTATGAAACAGGCAGCTTGAAGAAGTTCGGGTGATTCTTCATAATGTTGCTTTAATGTAAATGCTATTTACGAATCAAGGCGGCTTTTTGCTTTTGGGAGCAGAGAGCAACGTCGAATGTAAAACGAAAAATGAATTATAAATATGGAAAAACTATTGTATTTGGTGCTTTCAGGACTTGTATTGACAGCTTGTTGCACAACTAAAGGGAACATAGGCAAAGCCGTTAAACCATTGGCAAGCGGCATTGACATAAACAATTTGTCGGATACTACAGTTGCAGCAGACTTGTCTGACAGTTGTTTTAATTGGAACGACGGAAAGTTGACGTTTTCTGTTTATGCAGAAACGCTGTATGACTCTGTTGAGATATCTACAATGAAATCAGGAGACACGCTTTTTTATGAAGGAAAGCCAATGGTCGTGAAGAGTGTTAAGGATGAAAATGTCTATAAAAGCATAAACGGCGGCTTAGAAGAAGGCGGCGCATGGCTGCAACCAACTAAGCAGAAAGGCATTTACCGTGCATCTCAATTTGACGATCACTCTATCTATACAAAACTTGGCACGGTTGTGTTGCCTTTATCGCCTGATTTTACAATCGTAAATTGCAAGGACGAACCCAATGAGCCGTCTGACTCCATAACAACAGGACAAAGACAATATGTAGACGGTTTGCGCAAGAATGGCAAACTGGACGGATTCTTCAACTTGAATACCCGTATAACCGTAAAGGGTGGAAAGGTTACAAAAATCACTCGTATTTGGATACCATGACAGTTCAATGTAATTTGTTACGGCAGGGTGGGTGGACTTCGCCTATTTCAACTTGCGTGAGATGAAACGGCGAGTGCTTGCCGCCAATACAACGGTTGTCAAAAGCGATAGAGCAAGGGCGATTTTGTACATGTCGTATTTTGACTCCGTTTGTGGCGAAAGGTAAACAAATACTCCAACAGCCATTCCCAGTTCAAAAAACAGGATATATGTGCTTTGAGCCGTGCCGCGTTGACAATGACCTGCCGTATCGGTAATTCCTAAATGAAGGTTGCCTAACAATATTGCAGTTGCTACACCAGCCGATATGCGTGCCGATACTGACGCAACAGGGAGACAGTCGATACATAATACAGCAATTGACAATACAAGCAAAGCGCATCCACAGAATGTCTGTTTGCCATGCCCGACATTAGGGAGCGCAATGCGTTGTAGAATTATGCCCAGTATAATGCCAACTGGCAGGAAAAAGGCATTGTCATTGGTTGTGTCTGGTATCATTAGCATGGCAAGGCATGCGGAAACCATAGCTACAGGAATAGCCAGCGGCATGCTTGAAGGGATAATGAAACGGTCAGACGAGAATTTCTTGACAGTTTCTTCTGGTGCCTTGAATGGGAATTTTACGCAGCATAGCGTGAAAGCGGAAACACAGCACAGTGAAGCGGAGGCATAAAAAACGTTCATGTTTCCAAAGTAGTTCTTGACGTACAAACCTGCAATAGGCCCCAAAACGGCAGCAACAAGGTATAAACGTGAAGATATCACGTTTGCTCGTGTTCGTTGCGACGTGTCGCAACAGTCGATCGTAAGCGTGCTGTTTAAAACAAGATATGCCAACCCGAAAAAAGCACCCAGAAAAAATCTAGAACAAAGAGCGCATGCTAATGCGGCGCCAGTATTACAGATCAATTCTGCATTGTCTGTGACATACTTTATCGTAAGGATGTTGGCGGCAAGAAGCAGAATTGCAGTTATGCAAACCTTGTTTCTTCTGTATTTCTGGGTTAAATACGAGCATATTCCGCCAAAAAAGAAAACCCCAAGTCCGGGGATAGCCATTGTTAACGCAACCTGCATGGCAGAGAGTTTCATGTGGATTGCCAGCCAATCCGGCAAGGAAGGCAGAAGCATGTATACCGATAGCGCAATGAAGAAGTTCACTGTGCAAATCATAAGGAAGTCTTTGCTCCATACCTTAGTGTAGCCGTTTGTCGTTCCCTCTGCCATGCGGTTTTGTTTGTTTAGTAAGATTCTTTTTCGTTGGGGAAATCGGAATTTTTCACGTCGGTGATGTAGTTGCCTATTGCATCGGTAATCACGGTATTCAAGTCAGCGTAGCGGCGCAAGAAGCGTGGAGAGAACCCTTTTGTCATTCCAAGCATGTCGTCAATAACAAGAATCTGACCGTCTGTACCGTTGCCGGCACCTATGCCGATGGTTGGAATGCTTATTTCTTCAGACACGGTCGTTGCCAATGCAGCGGGCACTTTTTCAAGGACTAAAGAGAAACATCCTGTTTCCTCAAGCAGCTTTGCATCGGAAATCAACTTTTCTGCTTCGGCTTTTTCCTTGGCTCTAACGGCGTAAGTGCCAAACTTGTTGATGCTTTGCGGTGTAAGACCGAGATGTCCCATAACTGGAATGCCGGCATCAAGTATGCCCTTTACGGTATCAATTATTTCCACTCCACCCTCAAGTTTAAGTGCGTCGCAACCGCTTTCCTTCATGATTTTTATTGCGTTCTTAACCCCTTCCTTGCGGTCCACCTGGTATGAACCGAAAGGCATGTCGCATACTACGAGGGCGCGTTTAACTCCGCGCACGACAGAAGCTGCATGGTATATCATCTGTTCAACCGTCATTGGCAAGGTCGTCGCATTGCCTACCATCACGTTTGAAGCAGAATCTCCGATGAGGATTCCGTCTATTCCAGCCTGGTCTACTATTCCTGCGGTTGTGAAGTCATATGATGTCAACATCGAAATCTTCTCGTTCCGTTGCTTCATTTCAATGAAACGGTGAGTTGTAACTTTGCGGTCGTCTTTAACAAGATATCCTGCCATTTCTTTATCTCCTTTTTTGTTTTTGCTTGATATGTCCGTTGACGGACTTATTAAATGGTTGTTAATTTGTAATCTTACGGTTTGAATTTGTTTCTCCGTTTGCTTGGCATCAAGATGTAATTTCCTTTTTGTTGGAAGTCATGTTCATTCTTTTAAAAAGGAACTTGCTTGTTGCCGTTAGCCCTCTATGAGTTTGCACATTCCGGTGTAGTCAAGGCCTTTGTAGTCGGCAATTACGACATCAGAGTAAGGCATTATGGCTTCCGGAGCATTTGTTGTTGAAAGGCCGACAACGTACATGTCTGCCGCGCGACCGGCTTTAAGCCCGTTGAAACTGTCTTCAAGCGCCACGCATTCTTCCTTCCCCAATCCGAAACGGCGCGCAGCCGTAAGGTAACAGTCAGGTGAAGGCTTGCTCTCGGCAAAGTCTTCTGATGTAAGAATGGCGTCGAACATTTCTTTAAAGTTTGGGCGTTTGGCGTAAACATTTTCCATCTTCGCTTGATTGGAACTGGTAACGACAGCCGTTTTTACGCCGTTTTTGCGTATGTCTCCAATAAAACGCTCAAAATCGTTAACGTATTCAAAGTCCATATTCTGCTCAAAATCATCCAGCTCGGCGGTTATTTGCTTTTGAATGTCCGCATCGGTAAAATATTCTTCGAATATCTGTACGAGTGTCATTCCTTTTATCTTTTGTTCCATTCCCGGGCATTCCGGATAGAATTTGCGGAATTGTCCGCCCCAAAACACGCTATATTGTTTCTCTGTATCAAATACGACACCGTCAAGATCGAACAGTGCAGCTTTGAAAGTTCTATTGCTCATGTTACGCGAATTATAGTTTGTTAAGAATTTGCAAAAGTAATAAAATACATTGATATAAGGCTAAATGGCTGAATTTAATTTTGTGTTGCAAGCTATTTGCAGTACCTTTGTATAATATTTATAACATTTAAAAGAAAATGTATGGAAGAAATCCTGGAATATTTCCCCGATCTTACAGAGAATCAACGCAAACAGTTTGCAGCCCTATATGACTTGTATGAAGACTGGAACGGAAAGATAAATGTGATTTCGCGCAAGGACATAGAGAATCTGTATGTTCACCACGTTCTTCATTCGCTGGCAATAGCAAAATCAGTAAAGTTCCGCAAAGGGACGCGCGTCCTTGATTTCGGTACCGGAGGCGGTTTCCCAGGCATTCCTCTTGCCATAATGTTTCCTGACACAAGCTTCAGGATGATTGACGGCACTGGAAAGAAGATCCGCGTGGTGAACGAAGTTGCCAATGCATTGGGACTGGAAAATGTAGACGCTGTACATCTGCGCGGGGAGGAAGAGAAAGGCAAATATGATTTTGTGGTCAGCCGTGCCGTTATGCCTTTGCCTGATTTGATGAAAATCATAAAGAAGAATTTTTCAAAGGAACAACACAACTCGCTTCCCAACGGACTGTTGTGCCTTAAGGGCGGCAATGTGGAAGAGGAGATGCGTCCGTTCCGCCGTATTGCTGAGGCTGTAGAAATAACCAACTGGTTCAAGGAAGAGTGGTTCAAGGATAAATACGTTATATATGTTCCTGCCACATGATAACAATAGAATATTAAGACAAAATGCTTGATATAAAGAAATTCGAGTGCAACATGTTTCAGGAAAACTGTTATGTGTTGAGCGACGAGACTGGAGAATGTGTCATCGTTGACTGTGGAGCGTTCTATCCGGAGGAACGTAAGGCAATAGTGGAATATATAAATGAAAGCCATCTAAAGCCAATGCATCTGTTGTGCACCCACGGACATGTCGACCACAACTTCGGCAACAATACAATATTGGAGAATTACGGGTTGAAACCGGAGGTTCATGTAAAAGATGAACTTTTGATGAAAAGCCTTAAAATGCAGGCAAAGGCTTTTGTCGGTTTGGACTATACGGAGAGCGTTCCCGATGCAGGAAAACTGTTCGACGATACCTATAGGGTAAAGTTTGGCAATCATGAATTTACTGTTATTCATACGCCTGGACATACGCCAGGTTCAGTAATGTTCTATTGCGAGGAAGAGAAGGTTGTGTTCTCCGGCGATACGCTTTTCCGTATGAGCATAGGTAGAACAGACTTCCAATTCGGCAGTTATTCGGGTATTGTGGAAAGTCTTCGCCGTGTTGTAAGCATACTTCCGGCAGATACGGTTGTATTGCCAGGTCATGGCGAACAGACTGAAATGGGATACGAGTCCAGATATAACCCGTTTGTGAAATAGCGACAATGACAGCTGAAAGGATTATTCTTGGTATAGATCCGGGAACCAACGTCATGGGATATGGGTTGATAAAGGTTGTTGGCAACAAGGCATCGCTCCTGGCAATGGGCGTAATAGACATGCGCAGGGAAAGCGACCCGTACTTGAGGTTGGGCAAGATATTCGAGCGCGTAACGGGCGTTATCGATGAATTCCTTCCTGACGAGATGGCTATCGAAGCACCTTTCTTCGGAAAAAATGTTCAGTCGATGCTCAAACTTGGCAGAGCACAGGGTGTGGCTATAGCTGCCGCCATAAACCATGGTGTTCCCATCCATGAGTATGCGCCACTTAAAATAAAAATGGCTATAACCGGACAAGGGCAAGCTTCGAAGGAACAAGTGGCAGCAATGCTGACTCGTCTGCTGAAAATAAGCGAGAAAGACAAAGTGCCTTTTATGGATGCAACAGATGCTCTTGGCGCTGCTTATTGTCATTTCCTACAGTCGGGACGCCCCGAAACTGGTGCCAATTATCATGGATGGAAAGACTTTATAAACAAAAACAAGGCACGAGTGCAACCTAATCAACTTGCAGCCCTTTCCAAGTCTGCTGACATGTCGCCAGCCCGCAGAATAATGGTAGAAAGAGGCATAAAACCATAACAATAAAGTACGACATTTATATATAATGCATACGATAATAAAAATAGAACAAGGCGTTCCGCGAATGGAAAAATGGCAGATGAAAAAGCCGGTAGACTTTGAACTGGCAGACAACGAACACATTGCCATTGTTGGTCGTAATGCAAGCGGAAAAACCATGCTGGTTGACATGATTACAGGTGCTCATCCGTTGAGGCTTAATCCACCTTATTATGATTTTAGTCCAAGTGAAAAACGATACGTGGCAGAAAACATTAAATACATATCGTTCGAAGATGCCTACGGAACAGGTGGAAGCCATTATTATCTGCAACAGCGCTGGAATATGCATGACATCGACGAGGAAACGCCTACCGCCGCTAAGGTGCTTGAAAATGAATACAGGCTTTCTGGTGAAGATACTCCACGGCGTAGGCAACTGAGAGACCGTCTGTATGGTGTGTTTTCCGTAGATTCCATGCTTGGAAAGTATATTATATCTCTGTCAAGCGGCGAACTGAGAAAACTGCATCTCGTAAAGAATCTGTTGTCTTCACCGCGAGTTCTGATTCTGGACAACCCGTTTATCGGGCTTGATGCACCAACAAGAGACTTGCTGAAAGAACTGCTAGGAAAACTGGCAAGCGAGTTCAGTATACAGATTATTCTTGTTCTTGCAAAGATTGACCAAATACCGCAATTCATCACTCATGTGGTCAAGGTTGACGATATGGTCGTCATGCCTAAAATGACCAAAGAACAGTTTCTTGACGAAACTAAGCATAAGCTGCATGCACGCGGAGAATTTGATAAAAAGCAAGATGGTATTTTTAAAGCGGTTGTACAGTTGCCTTATTATTGTGAACCGTTGGATGCAGGATCCGGTGAAGAAATTGTCCGGATGAACAAAGTTAGCGTGAAGTATGGCTCGCGGACAATCCTGAAAGAACTTGACTGGACTGTGAAAAAAGGGGAATGTTGGGCATTGAACGGACAGAATGGAGCAGGAAAGTCTACGCTTCTCAGTCTTGTATGTGCAGACAATCCACAAAGCTACGCCTGCGACATCAGACTTTTCGGTAGAACTCGTGGAACTGGCGAAAGTATATGGGAAATAAAAAGGCATATAGGTTATGTTTCCCCTGAAATGCACCGGGCTTACAGGCATGACATTCCGGCAATGAGGATTGTTGCAAGCGGAATGAAGGATTCCGTGGGACTTTACGCACGGCCAACAGAGGAAGAATATGCAAGATGCGAATGCTGGATGCGTATCTTTGGAGTGGAAGATCTGAAGGACAGAAATTTTCTTACGCTTTCCAGCGGAGAACAAAGACTGATATTGTTGGCGCGTGCATTTGTAAAGGATCCTCAACTGCTTATTCTTGACGAACCTTTTCATGGACTGGATAACAAAAAGCGAGATATGGTGAGGAATATTATAAACGCTTTTTCCAAAAGAAAAGACAAAACTATAATAATGGTAAGCCATTATCAAGATGAATACCCGTCGTGTATAAACAGAAATCTTACGCTGGTGAGAAACGACTGAACCATTAAACTGTGTGAAAAGAAAATAAAACTATAACCAAAAACAAAAAGAGACGATGAAAAAACTAATTATGGCATTGTTGATTTCCTTTGCGTCTTACACTGGTGTGCAGGCGCAGGAAGTATATAAGGAGATAATGAGATTGTCAAAGAACGTGGCTAACGACAAGACGAAAGACATTCAGTCACGCAAAATAGCTACATTCAAAATTGATGCACTGAACTATATGGCAATGAAGATGAATGAAATAATGCCAGACAGTGCAATATCTGTGCTAGACCAGGAGGCATATAATATGTATGACTTCGTTAATCTTTATATAAAGAAACTTTCCGAAGTGAAAAGCAAGAAAGCAAAAGCCGAAATATTGGAAGTGTTCAAAACGGCTTCATTGCAGAATTCACGTTTCAACGACTTTGATGTTGACGTAACAGAGGGATACATCAGAACGGAAGGCTATCTGACGCAGTTTTCTCTTGACACAAATTGGGGAAAGGCAATTGAACAAGTGCGCGAAGAACTTAAAAAAAGGAAACAGTAAGTTGCAATATATTGACAAAAGGAAACTGATTCTTTGAGTTTTCTGCAAATTACGTTATCTTTGCACTTTAATACGACGAAAAGAAAAGAATAACAATACAAATTTCAGATTATGGCAAATACTGAAGAAACGAAAAACGAGGAGAAGAAAAGCCTAAGTTTTGTGGAGCAACTGGTTGAAAAAGACCTTCAAGATGGTAAAAACGCAGGACGTATACAGACACGTTTCCCGCCAGAGCCAAACGGATACTTGCATATAGGGCATGCCAAGGCCATATGCATGGATTTTGGCGTTGCTGAAAACTATAACGGCGTTTGCAACCTGCGCTTTGACGACACAAATCCAAGTAAGGAAGACACAGAATACGTGGACTCTATATTGAACGACATTAAATGGCTCGGTTTTCATTGGGGAAACGTTTATTATGCTTCTGACTATTTCCAAAAACTTTGGGACTTTGCCATATGGATGATTGAGAATGGCAAGGCTTATGTAGACGAGCAGACCAGCGAGCAGATAGCACAGCAGAAAGGTACGCCGACACAACCGGGAACGGCTTCGCCATACCGCGACAGACCAGTGGAAGAAAGTCTGGAATTGTTTAGAAAAATGAATACAGCAGAAGCCGTTGAAGGTTCAATGGTACTTCGGGCCAAACTTGATATGGCTAACCCTAACATGCATTTCCGCGACCCGATAATGTATCGCATCATTCATACTCCACATCACCGCACTGGGACAAAATGGCATGCATATCCTATGTATGACTTTGCCCACGGACAGAGCGATTACTTTGAAGGGGTTACACATTCAATATGTACATTGGAGTTTGTTCCTCATCGTCCTCTTTACGATAAGTTTGTTGATGAATTGAAAATTTATGAGGGAGAAGGCGACAATCTGGGTGATTTCCGTCCGCGACAGATAGAGTTTAACCGCTTGAACCTGACATATACTGTCATGAGTAAACGTAAACTGCATGCGCTGGTAGATGAAAAACTCGTTGACGGATGGGACGATCCGCGAATGCCAACTTTGTGTGGAATGCGCAGAAGAGGATATTCGCCAGAGAGTATAAGGAAGTTTATCGACAGCATCGGCTATACAAAGTTTGATGCACTTAATGATATGGCTTTGCTTGAGGCCGCAGTCCGTGAAGACCTTAACGCAAAGGCTATCCGTGTTTCTGCTGTTCTGAATCCTGTGAAGCTTGTTATAACAAACTATCCTGACGGGATGACTGAAGAGATGGAAGCCATAAACAACCCGGAAAACCCGGCTGACGGCACACACACTATTACATTTAGCAAGAATCTCTGGATCGAGCGTGACGACTTTATGGAGGATGCTCCAAAGAAATTCTTCCGAATGACACCTGGCAGAGAAGTTCGCTTGAAGAATGCGTATATTGTGAAATGCACCGGATGTACGAAGGATGAGGAAGGAAACGTTATTGAGATACAGGCAGAGTACGATCCAATAAGCAAAAGCGGAATGGAAGGTGCAAACCGTAAGGTAAAGGGTACACTTCACTGGGTGAGTGTTGACCATTGCAGAAAAGCAGAGGTAAGGGAATATGATCGTTTGTTCAACGTGGAGAATCCTTCGGCAGAAGACTGCGACTTCCGTGAACTAATAAATCCCGAATCGCTCAAAGTAATGACAAATTGCTTTGTGGAAGACTATGCCGCAGAGAAAAAACCGGGTGAATATCTGCAGTTCCAGCGTATAGGATATTTCATGGCGGATAAAAAGTCTACGTCAGAAATGCCTGTGTTTAACAAAACTGTGGGTTTAAAAGACACTTGGGCAAAGATTACAGACAAAAAGTAATGGCAAACAATCCACAAGACAGTTATTTCAATTCAGAAGAATTCAAAAACAATCTTGTACTCTTTGAAAAGAGCAGAGAGGAAGGGCGCGATTGCATACTCGGTTCCGATGAAATTGCCGACATTGCGGAATATTATTTCGAATGTGGCGATAATCTTAAAGCAAGGTCGGCTGCTGAGTATGCAGTTTCGCTATATCCCGAAGCCCAAGCTCCATTGACTTTTCTTGCAAGATACAGTCTTGTAGTGGAAAAGGACAAGAACAAGGCAAAGGAATATCTGAAACAGATGATTGTCTCTGATATGGTAGACTATTATTGCATTTTAGCGGAATACTATCTCTTCGACAACAAAAAGGCAAAGGCTTTCGATTCATTGGAAAAAGGTGAACTTTTAATTGATGATGAAGAGGAGCGCGATGACTATGTATATGATGCCGTTAGTCTGTTGCTTGATTATTCGCAGATTGATGAGGCAAAAAAATGGATTGACAAATTCGAAAATAAAGAGGCGGAAGACGTGCTGCAATTAAAAGCCCGCTTTCTTTTTGAAAAGGGGGACTACAATGGCGGTGCTGGGATTATGGAAATGCTTCTTGACAAAAAACCGTTTGACGCAGATTTGTGGAATAATTTGGCATCTGCCCAGCTGAATTTTGAGAAATATCACGATGCTCTTGCAAGTTGTGGCTATGCTATGGCTGTTAGCGACAATCCGTCAATGGCATATCTTAACCAAGGTTCTGCTTATTTCAAACTTGGAAACTATGAGAAGGCAATAGAATCATACGACCGCTTTGCTGAAGTATGCAATAGTGAACAGGCAGACTTGATGAAGGCCAGATGTTATTTTTGTCTGCAACAAACCGACAAGAGTCTTGAATTGCTAAAGACAGCAGAACAGAAATGCTCGGAGAACAAGTCAAGTCTATTGGATATTTACAAAGACTACGCTATCGTCTATGGTTGGACTGGACTGTATGATGAGGCTTTTTCTTACATAAAAAAGTTGAGAGAACTGAATTGTCTTGATACCGAACTGGATATAATAGAAGGTGGAATTTATCTTGGAATGAAGAAATTCCCAAAAGCGAATGAAGCTTTCGCTAAAGGATATGACAATGCAAAGAATAAGGCGGATTATCTCTTTCAGGTTGCAGTAACGTATTATGAACATGGATGTGACCTTGCAGCATATCTTGTCTTTAAAGAACTTTTTGACGATGAGCCCGACCGCATACGCGGGTTAGCATACTTGGCAGCATGTTGCAATTATCTTGGGAGATATGAAGAGTTTATAACATATTTGAAACTCTCGGTAGAGAAGAATCCTGAAGAAACAGTTGCTGTGCTGGCAGATTTCTTCCCAAAAGGTATGCAAGTTTACGATTATTTGCAGTATGCACAGTTGAATAAAGGGAATATGACTAACAAAAATAAATAATAGGACTGTAGAAAAAAGAAATGGAATGGATTTCAAGCCTGTTCAGTACTTTGCTGGACAATCTAAACTATTATAGCATTTTCTTGTTGATGATGCTGGAAAGCACTGTGATACCAGTGCCTTCTGAACTGGTTGTCGCACCTGCCGCATATCACGCTGCCGGTGGAAACCTAAACATGATATTGGTAATCGTTTTTTCCACATTGGGGGCTGATGTCGGAGCTTCAATAAATTATTTCGTAGCCTATTTTGTGGGGCGTCCGGTTATCTATCGTTTCGCCAACAGTAAACTGGGCCATCTATGTCTGCTTAATCAAGAAAAAGTGGAAAAGAGCGAAAAATATTTTGATTCGCACGGTAAATTGGCAACTATAACAGGGCGTCTCATCCCTGGCATACGTCACCTTATTTCTATACCGGCAGGTCTTGCTAAAATGCACTATGGCCATTTTATTCTTTATACTACGATTGGTGCCGGTGCATGGAACTGTATTCTTGCGTTGTTGGGCTGGTATTTGCATTCTGTTGTGCCTGAAGACCAACTGAATGAACAGATTATGGTATATGGCGAATATATAAAGTTTGCGATCATAGGCATTGTTATATTGGCTATAGCTTATTATCTTGCCAAATGCTTGACGAAAAGAACGAAAAAATAATTCTGAAAGTTTTGAAAACTCATGTTAAATAACATAACATTTACCCGTTGGCAGAATTAAATTGATGCATACTTAATTCTGCCGATGGGTTTGTTATTGATAAAATTCACATACCGTAGAACGGTAAGTGCACTAATTTTGCCTATTATTTTGGCTAACAAACCGTTCGTTATCTTTGCTTAGTTGCTGATGACCAAGAACTGGTCTGTAAGTTGTGAAAAAGTGTTTCTATTCTCTTTCTTGCCTTTGCAAATGGAATGAATGTGTCTTGAACTAAAAAACTTGACATATTTGACGTCTAAAAAAGACAATGAAAAGACCATCAAATTCACTTTAAGTCTTTTTCGCAGCATTATTTTGAATAGCCGAATTATTCTTCGTAACTTAGCGGCGAATTTGCGAAATGCCCTTAAAACGCACGCAAATGCCCTTAAACGGGAATTTCAAGAAAATTAACCAATTAAATAATGGACAATAACAACACAATTGACCAGGACCGAATTCTCAAAATAAATATTGAGGAAGAGATGAAGTCCTCTTATATCGACTATTCGATGTCGGTTATCGTTGCCAGAGCTCTCCCTGACGTAAGGGACGGGTTCAAGCCTGTACACCGAAGAATACTCTACGGTATGCTTGGAGTGGGCAACACCAGTGACAAACCGTACAAGAAAAGTGCACGTATTGTCGGTGAAGTGCTTGGTAAATACCACCCGCACGGCGACAGTTCTGTATATGGCGCACTTGTGAGAATGGCACAAGACTGGAATATGAGATATACCCTTGTTGACGGACAAGGAAACTTCGGAAGCGTGGACGGCGACTCTGCAGCAGCCATGCGTTATACGGAGTGTCGTCTATCCAAAATGGGAGAACACATTATGGACGACCTCAACAAGGATACCGTTGACATGACAAACAACTTCGACGACTCACTGGTTGAACCGACTGTCATGCCAACCAAAATACCAAATCTTCTTGTAAATGGAGGTAACGGCATTGCCGTAGGTATGGCAACAAACATACCTACACACAATCTTGGGGAAGTTATAGACGGATGTTGTGCATACATTGACAACCCTGACATAGATACAGAAGGTTTAATGCAATATATCCAAGCCCCCGACTTTCCTACAGGTGCATACATTTATGGTATTCAAGGTGTAAAAGACGCCTATGAAACAGGCCGCGGCCGTATAATCATGCGTGCAAAAGCAGAGATTGAAAGCGGTGAATCACACGACAAAATTGTTATTACCGAGATACCATATGGAGTAAACAAGGCCTTACTGATTTCCTATATTGCCGATCTCGTTAAGGAAGGCAAGCTTGACGGAATAAGTAATGCCAATGACGAGTCAGGCAGACAGGGAATGCGTATTGTCATTGATGTCAAGAAAGACGCCAACGCAAACGTCATTCTCAACAAGCTCTTTAAGATGACAGCTCTGCAAAGTTCATTCTCCGTAAACTGCATCGCACTCGTAAACGGACGTCCACGTCTTCTGACACTTAAGGAATGTGTAAAACATTTCGTTGAACACCGCCACGATGTCACTATACGCCGCACAAAATACGACCTTAAAAAAGCTCAGGAACGTGCGCACATATTGGAAGGACTTATCATTGCTTGCGACAACATTGACGAGGTAGTGCATATAATACGAGCATCATCTACTCCGTCAGATGCCCAGCGAAATCTTGAAGAACGCTTCAAACTTGATGAAATTCAGTCGAAAGCTATCGTAGACATGCGACTTAGCCAGCTCACTAACATGCGACTTGAGCAACTCCATGCAGAATATGAAGAGCTGGAGAAACAAATAGTTTACCTTCAGCAGATACTTGACGATCCTGAACTTTGCAAAAAGGTAATGAAAGACGAACTTCAGGAAGTAAAAGAGAAGTATGGTGATGAACGCCGCACGGAGATTAAATATTCAAGTGAAGAGTTCAACCCTGAAGACTTTTATCCAAACGATCCAGTCGTAATAACCATCAGCCATCTTGGATATATAAAGCGTACACCGCTGAGCGAATTCCGCGAACAAGCTAGAGGAGGTGTCGGAAGTAAAGGTGCGCATAGTCGTGAACAAGACTTTACCGAATACATTTATCCTGCCACAATGCACAATACCATGATGTTCTTCACTAGAAAAGGACGTTGCTACTGGCTAAAGTGTTACGAAATACCAGAAGGAAACAAAAACAGCAAAGGACGCGCAATACAAAATCTGCTAAATATTGAAAGCGATGACAGCGTTAATGCAGTATTGCGTCTGCGCGGTCTTGACAACAAAGAATTTGTCAACAGTCACTATGTTGTATTTGCAACAAAGAACGGACTCATCAAGAAGACGTTACTCGAAGCTTACAGTAGGCCACGTGCCAATGGTGTCATTGCAATAAACATACTTGAAGACGACGAAGTTGTAGGCGTAAGACTTACAAACGGGCACAACGAACTAGTACTGGCAAACAAGAACGGACGAGCAGTGCGCTTCAACGAAAACACCGTACGCGCCATGGGGCGTGTTTCCACAGGAGTACGTGGTATGCGTCTTGACGGCGGCGATGACGAAGTTATTGGCATGGTTGTCGTTAACAAGCCTGAGGAAGAAACGATCATGGTTGTAAGCGAAAACGGATACGGCAAACGCAGCATGGTTGAAGACTACCGCGTTACGAACCGTGGAGGAAAGGGAGTTAAGACCATTGGCATAACCGAAAAAACGGGACGCCTTGTAGCTATCAAGGTTGTAAAAGACGATAACGACCTGATGATTATTAACAAGAGCGGAATTGTCATCCGCATGAGCGTAAAGGAATGTCGAGTTATGGGCCGCGCAACACAAGGCGTAAGACTTATCAATTTGACAAAGAAAAACGATGTGATTGCGAGCGTTTGCAAAGTTATGAGTTCAGATCTTGAAGCTGTTGCCGAAGAGGAAAGCCAAAAAGATTTTGCAGAAACCAGTGAACAAATAGCAAGAAGCAATACTGCGGCAACAAAGACGGACGACAACGCTTCGGATGAAAGTTTTGCATCGCAAGACGAAGCAACAGACAACAATAGCGAGAATTAACGGAATCTATTTATACTAAAAACAACAACAATGAAAAAACTCATGTTATTTGCGTTGGTCGCATTCAGCAGTGCGGCAATGCAGGCTCAGGACATCAAGCAAATTCTGAGTGCCAAAGACTATAATGAGGCTCTTGGCCTGATAAAGTCCGGTGAAAGTACCCTTAACAATGAAGAGAAAGCAAAGGCTTACAACAAAGTTGTAGACTTGGCTCTCGACAAATTCAACAAAGAAAACGAAGTAGAAGTAAAGAATCAGGTTACCAAAGGCAATGAAGCCTACGACAAAGACGGTATGTACGCTGCGGCTGAAGCTGCACTTCAGGCTGCTATTGACTGCGACCGTTATGACAACATGCCGAATGCTAAAGGAAAAGTAAAGCCAAAATATGGGAAAAACAACGGTGCCCGCTTAGTGGCAGCACGTCAATCTTTGGTTAACGCAGGTCAAGTGTTCTATGATGCAAAGAACTACAAAGGCGCTGCAAAGGCATTCGGAATGTACGTTGAAACAGGAAATGCAAATATTTTCCAGACAGGACAACCTGATGTTTACGGTACACAAATTGCATACTTTGCTGCACTTTCAGCATTCTTTGGCGAAGAATATCCAGAAGCGGAAAAATATGCAGAAGCCGCTCTGAATGATACAACATACGGAGCTGAAGCTATGCGTATCAAGCTTCAAGCTATGCAGGCTCCAATGAAGTCTCATGAAGACACTCTTGCCGTTACAAAGAAAATTGAAGACCTTTACACCAAGTACGCAAGCAACCAAAATGTATTTGCTGCACTTAGTTCCCTATACTTGTCACAGAATCGTAAGGACGACTTCAACGCGCTTATTGACAAGGCTATGCAAGCTAACCCCAACGATTTCATGGCAATTGCAATGAGAGGACAGGCTTACATGAACGACCGCAAATGGCAAGAAGCTGCAGAAGATCTGAAGAAAGCAGCAGAAATACAGCCTGAAAACGTTGCAATCATTGCTTCCATCGGCAACTGCTACATGTTCCTTGCACAGGAAAAGGCAGAACAGATTTCAGCAAAGACAAAAGGCAGAATACCCGCAGCAGCTGAAAAAGTTATTATCGACGTTTACAATCAGGCTATAGATTACCTAAACAAGGCAAAAGACTTGGACAAGAAGATGGAATTCAAAGCAAACTGGGCTTATTCTCTCTACACTTGTCTGTATCGCACACTCGGAGCTGACGATCCAAAGACTAAGGAAGCAGAAGCTCTTACTAAGTAAAGCATAAACATATCAGCAAAGCTATGGCATGAACTCAAAGAATTTGAGTATGCCATAGTTTTGTTTTTAAATCTACCGACAAAACATACCAGATTTAGGCACTCGGTATTAGGTATTATGTCAAGATAGCACTATCTCACACCTTTAATATTATTGCAGAAAGATGAAAAGACTTTACGTTCTTTTACTCATAGACATTATGGCATGCGCATGTGTATTCGCACAAAAAAAAGAGATTGCCCAAGCGCAAACCTATATAAAGAGTGGCAAGAACCTGGACAAGGCAGAAGCTGATATGCGTAAACTTCTTAGCGACTCTATCAACAGGAAAAATCTGAAAGCATGGCAGGCATTGACAGAAGCCATCAGAATGCAATACGAACAAGGCAATGAAAAATTATATCTCAAGCAACAATACGATACCGCTTCGCTTTTTCTTACCAATCACCGAATGTTTCTCGCATATGAAGCAATGGACAGCATTGACGCCTTGCCTAATAAAAAAGGGAAAATAGAACCTAAATTTCGGAAGCGAAACGCTACATACCTTAACGAATATCGGCTAAATCTTTATAATGGTGGCGTTTTCTTCATTTCAAAACAGAAATATTCAACGGCATTCAGTATGCTTGACGCATACATAGACTGTGCTAATCAGCCTCTTTTCAAGTCTTTCGTCTACAAGAAGGATTCTAAACACTCATTATCTGCCGCCTACTTGGCAACACTGTGTGGCGTAAAACTATCTGACAATGCTATGGCCTTGAAACATGCAAAAGCGGCACTTCTTTATAAACCTGGTAGAGAAAAGACCCTACAATCGCTTGCCAATATCTATGACAACATGAAAGACACTCTGCTCTACAAGCAAACATTAAAACAGGGCATTGAAGAATATCCTAAGTCTGAGTATTTCTTCACACGCTTAGTTGACTATTATAACAATACAAACAAATTGGATTCTGCCCTATATATTGTTGACAAATGCATCGGGAAAGACAGCCTGAACATTCTTTTCCTCTATGCAAAAAGCAGCATAATGCTTAATACCGGACATTATGACAATTGTATTACAATATCAGACAAAATCATATCACTAAACGATTCTACGGCAGATGCCTATTATAATGCTGGAGTAGCTTTCTTGAACAAAGCATTTGAAGCAGAAAAGAATGCAACAAAAAGGAACAAATCAATGATAACAAAATATTATAAAAATTCATTGGGATATATGGAACGCTACCGAGGATTGGCACCTGACCAGAAAGAGAAATGGGCTCCTGTTCTTTACAATATCTATTTGAACCTCAATATGGGGAAAAAATTTGAAGAAATAACAAAAATTCTTCAACAATGAGAAAATTCAACAATAGCTGATATTTCTTACTCTTTTACTTTTTCACCTTTAAAAGAATGATGGCCAGTGTGAGCAACTCTGCTGCTGGAATTGCTGTCCACAGTCCGATGACCCCCATCACCCTCGGCAGCACCATGAAGCCAAGCACGGAGAAGACGATGCCACGGAGCGTTGTGAACACCATTGCTCGCTTTGCCATCGTGACGCTTTGGTAATAGCCCACGAACACCACGTTGAGGGCGAAGAACAGCGAACAGGTGGCGAACCACGGCATTCCGTCAATCGCCAACTGGTACGACGGCTCTGACGGACGGAGGAACGCCCCCACGATAAGGCTGTCGCCGGCCACGAGGAGCAGCAGCACCGCCAGTCCGCAGAGCAGCCCGGCATACACCGCCACACGGAGCGCGCGGTTCACGCGCAGGTCATTGCCGGCGCCGTAGTTATAGCTGATGATAGGCTGCGCCGACTGCGCCACGGCGTTGTTCACGGAGAAGATGACGGGGAACAGGTAGCACACTATGGCGAAAGCCGCCACGCCGTCTTCGTGGAGCATCGACATGAACATATAGTTGCCGGCCACCATGGTGACGCTCATCGCCGCCTCGGTGAGGAACGTGGCGGAACCGATGCGAAGCACGTAGCCGGTGTTCCTCAGCGTGAGCGCAAGCGAGGTGAGGCTCATCTTCAATCGGATGAACTTCAGCTTGTCAGAGAACCACACGAAATACGCCACGCTCATCAGTCCGCCGCACACGCAAGCAATGGCGGTGGCTATCGACGCACCCTTCACCTCCATTTTCATCGGGAAGATGAAGAGCCAGTCGAGACAGAGGTTCACCACCGCCCCAACGACCTGAATCCACATGGCGTATCGCGGCGAACCGTCGAGTCTGACCATCATCATGCCCACGCACTGCCACAAGAGGAACACCATGCCGGGCAAGAGCCACAGGAGATAGTCAAGGGCGTAACGCTCCAGCGCGGGACTGCACCCGAGAGCGTAGGCAAAAGTTCGGGGCATCATCAGACAAAGTAGGATAAGAGTGGCGACGATTACCGTTCCAACGCCGTAAGCCTGTGTCAGAATGATGCGCGCCGCCTTGATGTTGTCGTTGGCTAGGTGCATGCTAGCCACCACCGAAGCGCCGATGCCGAACATCAGCCCCAGTCCTGTCACTACCATCCATATAGGAGCGACGATATTTACGGCGGCGATGCCGTCGGCTCCTACTCCCCGGCCAACTAGGATGCCGTCGATGAGGGTTTGTGCCGACATGAAGAGCATGCCGACGAGCGTAGGGAAGAACATATTTCGGAATAACGGACCTATCTTGCCTGCACCGAAGTCGATTTTATCGCGAGTTGTATCTATTTTCTTTTTCATATTCCGTAGTAAAACCAAAGCCTTTCACCAATTCCGTGCAAAGGTACAAATCATGCGGCATTAAAAGCACAAAAAGGTGTAAAAAAACGGAAAAACTAAAGTGACGGTGAAATGCTGCCTCGCCTTTCATTATTCCACATAAGGAAGATCAACGCCGATTTTTATGCTTCACGCAGTTTGTCATCACGCATGACTCGCAAAACAATACTTTCGCAACTATTGCTGTCCGGTAAAACTCAAAAGGACAAAAATCAGATGCCCGAAGCCCAGAAAAATCGTGCTTCGGGCTTTGCTTTTTGAAAAGTAAGCCCCC
>CAVAPC010000038.1:0-22993 GCA_963590505.1 uncultured Alistipes sp.
GTATCGTGCGGATGTGGCCTTTATGGTTGATGTCGCTAAGCTTGTTTGTCCTGTCGGTCTTGCTGCTGCCGTCAGAACATCCTGCTCACTCTCTTTATCCCTTCCACAAGGGTATCTATCTCCTCCTTAGTGTTGTAGAGAGCGAACGACGCCCTCACTGTCCCTTGAATCCCGAGGCGAATCATGAGCGGCTGCGCACAGTGGTGTCCCGTTCTTACTGCGATGCCGAGGCGGTCGAGCAGCGTGCCCATGTCAAGATGGTGAATGTCGCCCACGAGGAACGACACTACTGCGTCTTTCCCTTCTGCTTCGCCAAATAGCCTAATGCCCTCAATCTCGTGCATGCGCTGCATTGCATAGCGAGTTAGTTCCTGTTCGTGCCGGCGTATGTTGTCCATGCCGATGTTCTGCATATAGTCTATGGCTGTGGCAAGGCCATGTGTGGCAACGTAGTCGGGCGTTCCGGCTTCAAATTTGAAGGGCAGCTTTTCGAACACCGTTCTCTCGAAGCTCACGCTCTCTATCATCTCGCCTCCGCCCTGGTACGGCGGCATGCGGTCGAGCCAGTCTTCTTTGCCGTAGAGCACTCCCACACCAGTCGGGCCGTACATCTTGTGACCGCTGAATGCAAGGAAATCGCAGTCCAGCTCCTGTACGTCCACCTTGAAGTGAGGAACGCTCTGTGCCCCGTCGAGCATGAACGGCACGCCGTGCTCGTGGGCTATGGCAATCATTTCCTTCACCGGGTTTACTGTTCCCAGCACGTTGCTCACGTGTGTCACGCTGACTATCCTTGTGCGTTCAGAGAAAAGCTTGCGGTATTCCTCAAGGTCAATCTCGCCTTTGTCTGAGATAGGTATCACCCGCAGCGAGATGCCTTTCTTTG
Organism: uncultured Alistipes sp.; assembly: GCA_963590505.1. Lineage (GTDB taxonomy): Bacteria > Bacteroidota > Bacteroidia > Bacteroidales > Bacteroidaceae > Prevotella. The sequence continues at coordinate 887 of CAVAPC010000038.1, forward strand.
CGGCCTGCAACTGCCACGGCACGATGTTGGAGTGATGTTCCATGGTGGAGACGATAACCTCGTCGCCCTCTTTCATAAATTCGTCGGCAAACGACGATACCACGAGGTTCAGTGCCTCGGTAGTGCCTCGTGTGAACACTATCTCGTTTGTTGACTTGGCGTTTATAAAGGCTCTCACCTTTTCCCTTGCCGCTTCGTGAAGGTCGGTCGCCTGTTGTGACAGGTAGTGCACGCCTCGGTGCACGTTTGCGTTTACGTTGAGGTATTCCTCGCGCATGGCATCGAGCACGCAGAGCGGCTTCTGTGTCGTTGCCGCATTGTCGAGATAGACGAGCGGTTTGCCGTAGACCTCGCGCGACAGGATAGGGAAGTCGGCGCGGTATTTTGTCAGTTCGTAGTCCATAAAATCTTGTTTGTCGTTCTGTTGAGGCATGATTCCACCGTGCTTACTTGCAGAGCTTGCATCCCTCGCATTTGTTCAGCTCGCCGCGGAAGCGCTTTTCAACCAGGTAGTGCAGTCTGTCGCGCAGTGGTTCGAGCCGCATCTTGTCGATAACTTCGTTGATGAAAGCGAACTCCAGCAGCAGTTTCGCCTCCTTGCGGCTTATGCCGCGCTGCTGCATATAGAAGAGTGCCTGGTCGTTTAGCTGCCCCACAGTGCTGCCGTGGGCGCACTTAACGTCGTCGGCGTATATTTCGAGCATCGGCTGCGTGAACATTCGTGCCGTCTTCGTTGCGCACAGGTTCTGGTTCGTTTCCTGCGAAGTGGTGTGCTGGGCGCCATGGCGCACCAGCACTCTTCCTGCAAACGCTCCCACGGCTTCGTCGTCTAGCACGTATTTGTACAGTTCGTTGCTGTTGCAGCGTCCCACCTTGTGGTCTATTAGCGTGTTGTTGTCCACGTGCTGCTTCTTGTCTGCAATGACGCATCCGCACAGGTTGCATTCAGCCCCTTCTCCCTCAAAGGTGAGGTCGGTGCGGTTTCGTGTCGTGCCGTTGTGCAGTGTTATCAGGTTGTGGTTCACGCGGCTGTTGGCCTGTTGGCTTATGTAAGCGTTGCTAACCCTCACGTTCTTTGCGTGTGTCTCTTCAAGACAGTACAGGTCCAGCGATGCATTGTCGGCCACGAAAGCCTCAATCACCTGCGTGGTAAGGAAGTTCCTGTCGTCGGCAGCGTGGTCGCAGAAGAGCAACTTGATCTCGGCGCGTTCTTCCAGCACTATCAGCAGACGGCGGTTAACCATGAGGTCAACGTCTGAGCGCAGGATGTTTATAACTTGCACCGCCTTGTCTATGACCACCCCTTTCGGCACGTAGACGAAGAGCCCGTCTTGTGCCAGCATAGTGTTGATGGCCGTTATTCCGTCTTCGTCTGTATTGGCCAGTTTGCCGTAGTATTTCTCCACAAGTTCCGGATGTTCCGTCGCTGCCTTGCCTATAGATTCTATGATTACGCCTTCGGGCAGTTCTTTCTTAGGCAGAGCCTTGTCGTGAAAGCTGTCGTTGACCACGAAATACAGCGAAGTGCTCAGGTTGGGCACGTCGCAACGGAACGCCTCGTAGGGGTCAACGGGAATTTCCAGCCTGTTGAGGTTCAGCCCGTAGTTGGGTTCAAACAGTGCAGGAACGTCGGTATATTTGTATCTTTCCACCTTCTTTGTAGGGAATCCAAGCCTTTTGAAATCTTCGAAAGCCTTGTCGCGCACGGCGTTCATTGCATTGTTGCTGTGGCTGCGGATGATGTCGCGGCATTCCCCGTAGAGGTCAATGTATTGTTTCTCGCTTTGCATGATGATAGTCAGATTTCTCCAAGTTCCTCCTTTATCCAGTCGTAGCCTCGCGTTTCAATCTGCTTGGCCAGCTCCGGTCCTTCTGTTTTGACGATGCGCCCTTTGTAAAGCACGTGCACTACGCTTGGCTTTATCATGTCGAGCAGTCTCTCGTAGTGGGTAATGACAATGGTTGAAGTCTCGGGTGTGTGCATCTTGTTCACGCCTTCAGCCACGATGCGCATAGCGTCGACGTCTAGTCCTGAGTCTGTCTCGTCAAGAATGCTGAGCTTCGGCTCGAGCATGGCCATCTGGAAAATCTCGTTTCGCTTCTTCTCTCCTCCGCTGAATCCTTCGTTGACGGATCGGTTGGCAAGTTTGCTGTCCAGTTCCACCACTTTGCGCTTTTCTCTGACGAGCTTCAGGAAATCACCCGCCGAGAGCGGTTCCTTTCCTTCATATTTGCGTTTTTCGTTTATTGCCGCTTTCATGAAGTTGTTCATCGACACGCCCGGTATTTCGACGGGGTACTGAAACGAGAGGAACAGCCCTTCGTGTGCGCGGTCTTCGGGCGACATCTCCAGCAGGTTCTTCCCGTTGAAGATAACTTCACCCTCTGTAACGGTGTATAGCGGGTTTCCCACCAGAACAGCGCTAAGTGTGCTTTTCCCCGAACCGTTCGGTCCCATTATGGCGTGTGTCTCTCCGTCTTTCACGGTGAGGTTGATGCCTTTCAGTATCTCTTTGTCGCCAATCCTGGCGTGCAGGTTCTTTATTTCTAACATGATTGTATTGTTTGTTTTTGTTTTCTTTTCGTCCGATTGCGTTTTGGCTTCGGCCAGAGGTTTATCCCACTGTTCCTTCGAGCGAGACGCTGAGCAGTTTCTGCGCTTCCACTGCAAACTCCATCGGCAGTTTGTTGAGCACGTCTTTTGCGTAGCCGTTTACAATCAGTCCCACCGCCTGTTCCGTAGGTATTCCGCGCTGGTTGCAGTAGAAGAGCTGTTCCTCGCTGATTTTGCTCGTTGTGGCCTCGTGCTCCACCACTGCCGAGTCGTTGTGTATGTCCATGTACGGGAATGTGTGTGCCCCGCAGTCGCTGCCAAGCAGCAGCGAGTCGCACGAACTGTAGTTGCGCGCGTTGTCGGCGTTGGCCGTGGCCCTCACCAGTCCGCGGTAAGAGTTCTGGCTGTGTCCCGCCGATATACCCTTGCTTATTATTGTGCTCTTGGTGTTCTTGCCTATGTGGATCATCTTTGTGCCCGTGTCCGCTTCCTGATAGTTGTTCGTCACGGCAACACTGTAGAACTCAGCCTGCGAGTTGTCGCCCCGAAGCACGCACGAGGGGTATTTCCACGTTATTGCGGAACCTGTTTCCACCTGTGTCCACGAGAGCTTTGAGTTTACTCCGCGCAGGTCGCCTCTTTTTGTCACCAGGTTAAGCACTCCTCCTCGCCCGTTTTCATCGCCTGGATACCAGTTCTGCACTGTGGAGTATTTCACTTCCGCATTGTCTTTCACAATGATTTCCACGATTGCAGCATGCAGCTGGTTTTCGTCGCGCATCGGTGCGGTGCACCCCTCAAGGTATGACACGTAGGCATCGTCTTCGGCAATGATGAGAGTGCGTTCAAACTGTCCTGTGTTCTTTGCGTTGATTCGGAAGTATGAGCTCAGCTCCATCGGACAGCGCACGCCTTTGGGGATGTATACGAACGATCCGTCGCTGAACACGGCGCTGTTCAGCGCAGCAAAGTAGTTGTCGCGGTAGGGCACCACGCTTCCCAGATATTCTTTCACCAGTTCGGGGTGTTCCTTCACCGCTTCGCCTATGGAGCAGAATATTATTCCCTTCTCGGCAAGCTTTTCCTTGTAGGTCGTTTTCACCGAAACGGAGTCCATTATGGCGTCCACTGCGGTGCCGCTCAGCGCCAGTCTTTCCTCAAGCGGTATGCCCAGCTTGTCGAAAGTCTTCATCAGCTCCGGGTCAATCTCTTTGTTTTCGGGTTTCTTTGCCAGCGGATCGGCATAGTATGAAATGGCCTGGTAGTCGATTTCAGGCACGTTCACGTGCCCCCATGTGGGCTGTTCCTGCGTCTTCCAATAGTTGTAAGCACGCAGTCTGAACTCCAGCATCCAGTCTGGCTCGCCCTTCTTTTTTGAAATCAGGCGCACGATGTTCTCGTTGAGGCCGTTTTCTATGATGTCTGTGTGCACGTCGGTAGTGAAGCCGAACTCGTATTTCTGTTCGGCCACCTGTTTGACGAACTCGTTTTTGTTGTCTTTATTTTCCATTTAAGTATTGTTCAACGGGCAGGACGCTACGCTGTTGTCCTGCCTTGCAGAGTGTCTTGTAAATATAATAATGTGGTTTAGGAAATGCAAAGGTACAAAAAATAAAAAAGCCGACAAGTAAAAACCATTAAAAAGCAAGTATCCATCCAGTGCTTGCCTCCTGTCGAGATGACCGGAACGGGTATGCAAATAGAATGTGGTTCTTTAATGTATTTTAAAAGTTAGGACGCAATCATTTAACAAATGCTTTTTGTTTGTTCTTGTGTGAGAACAGCTTTCAAATGGGCGGAAGTAGTCCCATAATAGTGTTTGCAAACAAAATACAAACTGTTCAATACCTCTTATGACTACTCTAAATTGCTGAAATACGCCCGTTTTAACAGTATGAATTGTGTCAGTTGCCGATTGAAATACATGCTTCTTTTTGTGCAAAACTGCCTGTTTTTCGCAAGAAACGAAGGTTGTTTTTGCTTCAGTTCAAACATCGTTTCTCTTATTTCTCTGTTATTTAGGTATTTGTCGAAGTGTGCTTAAAATTCGATATTTCCGTCGAAAGGTCGCTTCGTCTCTTCAAAACACATTTATGAGAGCTTTTTTGTTTTGTGTTTTAACATTTTAAGTAATGTAGACTGGTAAACAAATGTTAATGTTTGACGCTCTTTGCAGAGCGACTATGGCAAGGTAAAACCAGGGCTTGGTTCAAGTTTTTGTAGTTTCCGCTTCAAAGCTTTTCCTTTTCTCCGATAATTATAGTAACTTTGCACGCATAACAAATTGTATCCAGACGTAAAATCATCAAAAGATATCTTTATTATAACGCGTTATGATTCTTTTTTTTAGAACTCCTTCCAATAGCGTGATAGCAACTGAGGTTGACCATCAGCTCAACAGCGACGAGATTAGTGAACTGTGTTGGCTATACGGCGATGCCGTGCCCGAAAAAGCCGAAACACTTGAAGGCTACTTTGTTGGCCCGCGCCGCGAAATGATTACCCCATGGAGCACGAATGCCGTTGAGATTACCCAGAACATGAGTCTTAGCGGCATTTCGCGTATAGAGGAATACTTTCCCGTTGCATCGGCAGACGCCGACCACGACCCCATGTTGCAGCGCATGTACAACGGTCTCGACCAGGAAATCTTCACGGTTAACCACAAGCCCGAACCTATAAAGCACGTGGAAAACCTTGAGGAATATAACGAACAGGAAGGTTTGGCCCTATCGCCGGAGGAGATGGAATACCTCCACAAAATCGAGAAGCAGCTGGGACGCCCGCTCACCGACTCTGAGATATTCGGCTTTGCGCAGATAAACTCGGAGCACTGCCGCCACAAGATATTCGGCGGAGTGTTCGTAATCGACGGTCAGGAGAAGGAAAGCTCGCTCTTCGCAATGATAAAGAAAACCACGAAAGAGAATCCGAACAAGATACTCTCCGCATACAAGGACAATGTGGCGTTTGCACAGGGACCTGTAGTAGAGCAGTTCGCACCGGAAGACCAGTCCACTTCAGACTATTTCCGCGTGAAAGACGTGGAGAGCGTAATATCCCTGAAGGCAGAGACACACAACTTCCCGACCACCGTAGAACCGTTCAACGGAGCTGCAACGGGAACCGGCGGAGAGATACGCGACCGTATGGGCGGCGGCGTAGGCTCATGGCCGATAGCCGGGACGGCAGTCTACATGACGGCATACCCGCGTCTTCAGGAAGACGAACTGAGCCGTAAGGCAAGCGCCGAAGGACGCGCTTCCGACGTTGAGGCCGACTATACCGGAGAACGCGACTGGGAAGACATACTGCCAGTTAGAAAATGGCTATATCAGTCGCCAGAGCAGATTCTCATAAAGGCATCCAACGGAGCTTCAGACTTCGGCAACAAGTTCGGACAGCCGCTCATCTGCGGTTCGGTGCTCACTTTCGAACACTGCGAGGCTACGGCAACCGAAGGCGACGACACGAAATATGCCTACGACAAGGTCATCATGCTTGCAGGCGGCGTGGGCTACGGCACAAAGCGCGACTGCTTGAAGAAAGAACCGCAGAAAGGCAACAAAGTAGTGGTTGTCGGCGGCGACAACTACCGCATCGGTTTGGGCGGAGGCTCGGTCTCATCCGTTGACACCGGGCGCTACAGCAACGGCATTGAACTTAACGCCGTGCAGCGTGCCAACCCCGAAATGCAGAAGAGAGCCTACAACCTGGTTCGCGCCCTTTGCGAGGAAGACGTGAACCCCGTTGTCAGCATCCACGACCACGGTTCTGCCGGCCACCTGAACTGCCTGTCGGAGCTGGTGGAAGAATGTGGCGGACGCATCGATATGACTAAGCTGCCGATTGGCGACAAGACACTTTCGGCAAAAGAGATAATTGCAAACGAAAGCCAGGAACGTATGGGACTCCTCATCGACGAGAAGCACATCGAGCATGTGCGCCGCATTGCCGAGCGCGAGCGCGCCCCACTGTATGTTGTCGGCGAGACAACGGGCGACGCACACTTCTCGTTTGTTCAAGGCGACGGTGTGAAACCTTTCGATCTCGACGTGGCTCAGATGTTCGGACACTCGCCTGTAACATACATGCGCGACGAAACGGTGGAACACCACTATCAGGGAGTTACATACAAGCTGCAAGACATCGACGAATACGTTGAACGCGTGTTGCAGCTCGAATCAGTGGCATGCAAAGACTGGCTCACCAACAAGGTGGACCGCAGCGTTACCGGAAAGATTGCGCGCCAGCAGTGCCAGGGCGAAGTTCAGCTGCCGTTGTCAGACTGCGGTGTCGTAGCCCTCGACTACCGCGGACACAAGGGTATTGCCACTGCACTCGGACATGCTCCGCAGGCAGGACTTGCTTCACCAGAGGCCGGTTCCGTGCTCTCAGTGGCTGAATCGCTCACCAACATCGTGTGGGCACCGCTTGCCGACGGCATGAAGAGCCTTAGCCTTTCGGCCAACTGGATGTGGCCATGCCGCTCGCAAAAGGGTGAAGACGCACGTCTGTATGCCGCCGTTGAAGCTCTCAGCGACTTCTGTTGCGCCATCGGCGTGAACGTGCCGACAGGTAAAGACTCGCTTTCGCTCTCGCAGCAATACCCCAACGGCGAGAAGATAATTTCGCCTGGAACGGTAATCGTTACAAGCGGCGGCGAGGTAAGCGACGTCAGAAAGGTGGTTTCTCCTGTTGTGGTGAACGACAAGAATTCATCTCTCTATCATATCGATTTCTCTTTCGACGAACAGAAACTCGGTGGAAGCGCCTTCGCACAGAGTCTGGGCAAGATTGGCGACGATGTGCCTACGGTAATGAACACCGACTACTTTGTTGACGCTTTCAACGCCGTGCAGGAAATGATAAAGAAAGGCTGGATTATGGCCGGCCACGACATAAGCGCAGGCGGACTGCTCACCACACTGCTCGAAATGTGCTTCGCAAATACTACTGGCGGAATGCACATAAACCTGCATGACCTTGCGGGCGACGACGTTGTGAAGATACTTATGGCCGAGAACCCCGGAGTTGTCGTGCAGATATCAGACTCACACAAGGCAGAGTTCAAGGAATTCATGGAAGAAGTGGGCGTGGGCTATGCAAAGATAGGCTATCCCACACCTAAGAACCGCAGTCTTACGGTTAAGTCTGGCGACTATGAACACGTGTTCGACATTGACAAGCTGCGCAACGTATGGTATAAGACATCCTATCTGCTCGACCGCGACCAGAGTCATAACGGATGTGCCGCAGAACGCTTCAAGAACTATGCCGAACAGCCGCTCGAAATGAAGTTCAACAAGAGCTTCACAGGAAAGCTCAAGCAGTACGGCATCTCTGCCGACCGTCGAACGCCGTCGGGAGTGCGCGCTGCGATAATCCGCGAAAAGGGTACAAATGGCGAGCGCGAAATGGCATACTCGCTCTATCTCGCAGGCTTCGACGTGAAGGATGTTATGATGACCGACCTCGTTAGCGGGCGGGAAACTCTCGAAGACGTTAACATGATTGTCTTCTGCGGCGGATTCTCCAACTCCGACGTGCTTGGTTCTGCCAAGGGATGGGCAGGAGCTTTCCTCTATAACCCCAAGGCAAAAGAAGCTCTCGACAAGTTCTATGCACGCAAGGACACTCTGTCGCTCGGCATTTGCAACGGATGCCAGCTCATGGTGGAGCTAAACCTCATCAATCCGGAGCACGAAAAGCGCGCACGGATGCTGCACAACAACTCGCACAAGTTCGAGAGCGGTTTTGTCGGACTGACAATACCGAAGAACAACAGCGTGATGTTCGGCTCGCTCAGCGGCAACAAGCTCGGCATATGGGTGGCTCACGGAGAAGGCAAGTTCTCGCTGCCCGAAGCCGAAGAGAAATACAACGTCATTGCCAAGTACAGCTATGCAGGATACCCCGCAAACCCCAACGGCTCTGACTACAACGTTGCCGGAATATGCTCTTGGGACGGTCGCCATCTGGCTATGATGCCACACCTTGAGCGTGCCATCTTCCCATGGCAGAACGCATGGTATCCCAAGAACCGCATCGACGATGAAGTGACACCATGGATTGAGGCTTTCGTCAACGCACGCAAGTGGATTGAGGGCAAGAAGTAAAAAGCCTGAACAACGGTAAAGTGGCAGCCCTCCAGCCTCTCCTCTGAACGAGAGCGGAGGGCTGTCGCATTTTTTATGTCCTCTAAGCCAATACAGGTTGAACATCGTTCCGGTTCCGGCTGAATATCCAAATAAATACAACGCACAAAGAAAATCATAAAATGACAAACGCGGCAATATACATCACGTTCTTCAAGACTTTTTTCAAGATTGGGCTCTTCACGCTCGGCGGTGGGTATGCCATGATTCCGATAATAGAAAAGGAGGTGGTTGACCACTACGGCTGGATAAAGAAAGAGGACTTTCTCGACATCATAGCCATAGCGCAGAGCTGTCCAGGCGTGTTGGCAATAAACATGAGCGTGTTTATCGGCTACAGGCTGAAAAAACTTCCCGGAGCTTTGGTCACTTGCTTGGCCACGGCACTGCCGTCGTTCCTTATCATACTGCTCATTGCGATGTTCTTCCACCAGTTTCAGCATAACAAGGTGGTGGAGGCGATGTTCCGCGGCATTCGTCCTGCCGTGGTTGCGCTCATTGCAGCACCTACGTTCAACCTTGCAAAATCCGCCAACGTTACGCTGAGCAACTGCTGGATACCTATTGCCTGCGCCTTGGCGATATATGCTGTGGGCGTATCACCGATTATTATAATAATTCTTGCCGCTGTATGCGGATACGTCTACGGACAATATATAAAGCCTTTGGATTAACTCGCAGTAAAGAAACCCACAAAACGATATGATTTACCTCTCACTCTTCGTCACATTCTTCCAGATAGGACTTTTCGGCTTCGGCGGTGGCTACGGCATGCTGTCGCTCATTCAGACCGAAGTGGTGCACAACCATCATTGGCTCTCAACGTCGGAGTTTACAGACATAGTGGCAATAAGTCAGATGACACCTGGACCCATTGGCATAAACTCTGCCACATACTGCGGTTATACGGCCGTTCATAATGCGGGCTACGGCGAGATGATGTCTATATTGGGCAGCATTACCGCCACCACAGCGCTCGTGTTGCCGTCGCTTATTCTGATGATACTCATAGCACGCATGTTTGTGAAATACATGAATGCTCAGCCTGTGCAGAGCGTGTTCAAGGGCTTGCGTCCTGCCGTGGTGGGACTGATTGGAGCCGCCGCACTGCTTCTTATGACGCCCGAGAATTTCAGCACTCCTTCGACTAACCCGTGGCAGTTCGGCATAAGTTGTTTCCTGTTTGCAGCCACATTCGTAGGCACTTATTTCCTTAAGATAAATCCTATCCGTATGATTGTCTATGCCGCCATAGCGGGCCTTGTGCTTATGTATTAGCGGTGTTGCAGTTGTAATAAACAATATGCCGCCAATGCTTTCGGCGCAGTTCAACTCTGTGCCAGTGTGAAAGCATTGGCGGTATTTGCGTTTTTTATATGACAAACTTTCTGCCTGGTGACGGTGTTATAGGAACTTTACACCAAGTCAAGGCAGAAAATCATGTAAAGGCGACTTGTACTAAATTCTCAAGCCGAAGGTGAAATAAAGGCTGTGGTGTGTTTTCATCCCTTTTGCCGAGAAGTCTTTTGCCGAGTAGCCTATTCCGAATACAGGTGAAATGTATAACTTTGGAGAACCGTACCAGTAAAGTCCCACATTGTAGGCCGTGTTCTTGAAGTCGCCGCTGTTTATTGACGTCGTTACGAAGGCTCTCGCTTCAAGGTTGCCGTAGCTGTCGCTGTTTTTCGGCGCAAATCTGTAGGCAATTCCGCCGCCAAGATTGTTCGCCAGGTTGTATTTGTGTGATGTCCCCTCCTTGTACATGAAGTAAGTGTTCTGCGAAACGGCATGGATTGAGAAGTCTCTTGATAAAGAGTAGATTAAATTCAGGTTCCCTTCAAACGGTTTGAGATGATAGCCTTGCGTGTTCATTCCTGCGCTCAGTTCCAGATAAACGGGAATCTTCCTTTGGATGGTTGTTTCCTGTGCGCAAAGTCTCAGTGGAAGGGCGGCAGCAATGAGCATTGCCAACGCTATATTCTTGTAGTTCATAAAAGGTAAATTGAAATTCCTGCCTACTCTCTTTTGGCTTTTCGGCTTCTGCTTTGTTTTCCTCTCGTTTGGGGAAACATTACAAATGTATTCAAAAAAAACAGATATGCAAACGATTTAGTTGTATTTAACATGCGTTTGGTTGCATTGTGTTTGCATAACCTTTGCAGTCTAAAGGTGAAATGGTTTTTACAACTTAATCACCATAGCCAATCCGTCGGCAGAAACGCCCATCTGCACCTTTGGCTCTTCGTCCAATGTCTGGCCGTTGCGCTGCTTCTTCTTCTTCTTTGTCATAATCTTGTCCACAATCCAGTATCCGGCTTCGGTGGAAAGATAACCTATTGCCGCTCCGGCTGCGACGTCACCCCAGTGATGACGGTTTCGCCTGACGCGGTCAAGAGCCGTTGCCGTAGCTACTGCATATCCCGCCACGCTTATCCACGGACTGACTTTGCCGTATTCCTTGTGCAGAACGGTGGCTCCGCAGAATGCCACTGCGGTGTGGCCGGAGGGAAACGAACGGTTGTCCGTTCCGTCGGGGCGCATGGAATGGACTGAATGTTTCAGCGCATATGATGTTCCGGCACATATGATGAATGAAACTCCCGATTTTATTATTTTCTGTTCCCACGAACTTGTACCCTTCACACCGGCAATCTTCAATATGTAGGATGCTGCCATTGGAGTGTACTGAAGATAGTCGTCGATTCCGTCGCCGTGGTATCGCTTGTATTGTGCAAAGCCGTTTAACGGCAAAAGCATAAGGAAAAGGAAAAATGATACAGTTGCTTTCATGTTTGCAAAGGTAAGACAATTTTCCCGTTCGCTGTACCGGAATGTGCCGTTAGTTGTGAATTACATAATGTTTCGTTGATATTTTATAAAGATATCGTAAGCAAACCTTTGCCACAACGTGCTAATTTGTTACTTTTGCGGTGAGCTATAAGGATTTTATCGGGAAACATTTTTCTATCGAACCTTTTGAACATTCGGCTGTGGTGAATAATAATATATTAAGGCGGAACGTTTCGGATATTTGCAAACTTAACAACATCATATTCATTATTTAAATACAAGGCAATGAAAAAGTTCCTTTTCCTCGCTATGGCCTTAGTTGCGAGCCTTTACGGCATGGCAGCCGTAGACTTTGAACTTGACGGCATCAACTATGGCATTCTTTCAGAAGACGAAAACACTGTGGAAGTGGTCTATAACAACGGCCAATACGTTGGTGACGTAACGATTCCCGCCCGTGTGTCGTTTAACGGGACAACCTACACAGTTACCGCAATCCACAACCAGGCGTTCTTTAAATGCGCAGACCTGTATTCCGTAAGCATTCCGGCAACTGTGACCGACTTGGGACAGTACACATTCTCCGGGTGCAGCAGCCTGCAAAGTGTTGAACTTCCGGCTGGACTGACTGCCGTTCCCAATGGCACTTTCTACGGTTGCAGCAGTCTTCAGAGCATAACACTGCCCGAAACAGTTGAGAGTATAGGCGACTACGGCTTCTCCAACTGTTCCTCTCTGTCGGCTATAAACATGCCCGCATCTATAACGTCGCTGGGAAAGGCCGCACTTATGGCAACGGCGCTTCAGGAGTTTACCGTGCCTCAAGGCGTAACGGAGCTGTCGCCGTATGTTCTTGCGCTGACTACAAATCTGAAGACAGTTGACATTCACGACGGTGTGACCGTCATTGGCGAATGCGCCTTGCAGGGAAACCTATCCATGACAACGGTGCAGCTGCCAGCTTCGCTCAACAGAATTGACGCTTCGGCGTTTGCCCAGTGTCTCTCCCTGCAGGAGATAACCGTGCCCGACGGTATCACGTCCCTGCCCGCAAAGTGCTTTTACAACGATATGGCACTCAAGAAAGTTGTATTGGGCAGTGGCGTGACGGAAATAGGCGACGACTGTTTCGCCCGATATAAGGACACCAAAGACGAACCGCGCCTTACTGACGTATACCTTAAGGCGGAAACACTTGTAAGCGGAGGCGGCAGTTTCCTTGACGCCGCTTGTGAACAGGCAACACTTCATGTGCCATCCGATTTGGTTGAGGCTTACAAGGCTCAGACGGATTGGGCGCGCTTCTCAAGCATAACGGCGATAAAGGATGGAGAGCTAGCCGGAATCAACGCCATCATCGCTGCCGGAAAGAAGCATTGCAACGGTATGACATATACAGTTGACGGCCGTCTTGCCCCGGCATCGTTCCGAGGAATTGTTGTTAAAGGCGGACGCAAGATTGTCAGACTGAAATAACATGTAGGCAAAGCTCAAATCAGACACTTATACACAAACATTATAAACCACAAGTTAAAGCTTATGAAAAAAATCTTGCTTTCGGCAATGCCGCTGCTTTGTGCTGCGCTTGCCGCAAATGCCCAGAGTCCTGCTCTCTCGGAAGGCTTCGAGGGAACAGACGTGCCGCCGCAGGGATGGACAGTGCGCACGTCTAGCGACGATGCAAGCAACAAATTCAAGTGGGAACAGGTTGCATACACCAGCAACCCGCTGAATTTGCGCTCCGGCTACAGTCAAGGCGGCACTTATGCCATGATGACTTCGTCAGGAAAGACGACCACTGCCGGTGTTCAGCCCGACTCTTGGCTCATTTCCCCCGCTGTAAGCGTGTCGTCAGGCGACGTCCTCTCTTTCATGTTGGCCTATGCACCGGTATACAACGACGCTATAACGTCAGAAACAGACCGCAGCAAGTTTGCGGTTCTTGTCTCAACCACAGGCATAGAAACGGAAGACTTCACCGATACGCTGATGGTATTCACACCATACGGCGAGACAGACTGGCGCAAGAAAGCGTACAGTCTCGAAAAATATGCCGGCAAGACCGTCTATATCGCCTTCCGCGACTATGGCAACGGCACTACCGGCTCGGCATTCCTGCTTAACCGTACATGGATTGACGATGTGAAAGTGGGGCAGGGCAGTGAGTCCGACCTCGCAGTAACCAAGATACTATCGCCTGTTGCAGGCCCTGACATTCAGCAAAGCATCTCTTTTGAATACTCGAACACGGCTATGCCCAACAACTCGTTCACTGCTTCCTATAGCGTGAACGGCGGAGAGACGGTAAGCGAGACACTGCAGACCGACAACGAGTGCGCATCGGGAGAAACAAATACATTCATCTTCAGCAATCCGGTGGAACTTACTGCCGGTGCAGACAATGTTGTGAAAATATGGGTGACAGCAGAGAATGATGCGGTTCACGAAAACGATACACTCACGGCAACGGTGAAGATAGACAATTCGTTTGTCCTTCCTTACGAAATGACCACGGCAAACAATGCCGATGGCTGGAGCTATACTTACCACAAGAAGGTTGGAAAGAACTACACCGGTTGGTGGCGCATTTCCGATGGAGCGCCCTGGACATATTCCCTCTGTTCAAAAGAGAGTATACTTGAGGGCAAGTGGTTCACTTTGGAAAAAGGCAAGGTGAATCTTGTGTTCGGATATTCAACTGGAACAGAAGCGCCAATCTCCCTTCTTTTAACCGACTATGCCACGAACAAGGTTGACACATTCGACATTACACTGCCCGCAAGTGCAGAAGAAGCAAGCGCAAAGGCCAGCATTACTGTGGCTGCCGACGGCAAGTATAAACTTGGACTTAAAACAGGCTCCACTTACTACGGCACACTGACGCTTTATTCGCTCGCCATGAGCAAGGCCGTGCCGGGCGACGTTGCCGTTACGGCTCTCTCTCTGCCAACGGCGGTTACGGCAGACGAGATACATCCTATATATATAAAGGTAAGGAACAATGGTGAACAGGAAGCTACCGACGTGGCTGTGAAGGTCTGTGTCGACAGCACAGTAGTTGACGAAGACGTTATTCCAAGCATCGCCGCAGGCGAAACGATTGACTGGAAGGTTGGCCAAGGCTCTTTGGCAGACGTGCTTCACGGCGTAAACCTTACAGCCGGTGACCATGAGATTAAGGTTTTCACCGTTCTTGAAGACGATGCCGACAACTCAAACGACAGCATAAGCGCCAGCGTTTACGCTTACGAGAAAGCCAAACTTCCGTTTGCCGAAAGCTTCGAAACCGAGACCGGAAACAAGTCTTGGGTTGCCGAGAACTTGAGCGACAACGCTCTCAACTGGAATATCGGCACGGCAAAGGTTGGTGAAGTGAACTGGGCAAAGGACGGCGAGAACGCTGCCTACATGTCGAGTGTTGCGAACACCGAACACAATGCGGTGCTTCACTCGCCGGTGATTGCGGCTGACACTGCTGCAACATTCCGTCTTTCCTATTACTATACTACTCGCATGAAGGCAACGAATCCTTCTGACGTTACGTTGCTGACGGCAACGGTCAAGGGCCTTACTTCCGACACAACGTATGTTGTTGCATCCTGCACCGACAGCATAACAGATGCCAACGCCGGCGTTTACAGACAAGGCTACATGCTTGTGAAACTGCCTGCAGCAGGTAACTATCAGATTGAATTCCTCAACACGGGAATGGGACATGATGTAGTGCTCGACGACATTCGCCTTGACCAAGGCAACGACATTGCGGTAATCACTGCAAGCCAGACGGCAAAGAGTGGCTTCAACAATACCGTGAACAAAGTTACGGTGAACTTCGCCAACCACGGAGCAAAGACAGTAGACAAGGTTACGCTCAAACTGACCACGGCTACATCGGCAGGAAACGTGGTAGAAACGCAAGGTGAATATGCGCAGAGTGTGGCACCAGGCGACACTGCAACATTCACGTTCGACGATGTTGACGTTAGTGCAGCCGGTTCATACACATCAACAGTCAGCGTGTCAACAACAGAAGACGACGTTGATGAATTCAACAACAGTATTGCCCTTCCTGCTTTTGAAAGCTATGCCAATGCAACAATGCCTTACACTGCCGACTTTGAGACAGAGACACAGAAGGCAGAGTGGACTTTGAACGGCACATGGCAGACTGGCGTTTATTCTTCGTCAAGCTCCGCATACAACGGAACAGGCGCCATTTCGCACCACAAGAAGGCTGCTTCTGCCGATGGTGACTGGGCTTTCTCCGGTTGTATAGAGATTCCGGCAGGAACTTACGACCTGTCGTTCTTCTACCGCACCTTCCTCAACGGAAAGACGCAGAAGCTTTACGCCCAGAACTTTGCCTTCTTCCTCGGAACAGAGCCTGAGGCAGAGGCAATGACACAGACACTCTACACAAGTCCTGCCGACGTGCTGGCATACGAGAAACGCTATCGTCGCGTGGAACAACAGTTCACGGTCGCTGAAAGCGGAAAATACTATATCGGTGTGAAGTGCACTTCGCAGTCGTCTTACGGCGTGCTCTATCTCGACAATATCCAACTCTACGACGCTTCAAAGACGGCTCCCGCCCTTACAAGCTATTCAACAGAGTTTGACGACTTCTATCGTTACGATCCGTCAGACCAGTTCTCGCAGTGGCAGGCCGCTGCAAGCGACACCGGTGTTGAGGCCACACAGACAATATTCAACGCAGGCAATCCACAGAAAGAACTTCCTGGCGTAATCGTTTCGCCGGCATTTACGGTTTCCGCAGGTTCTATTCTGTCGGCAAAGCTCAATTATAGCATGAGTTCTGAAGGCAACCTCTCAGACGAGGCAAAGGCGCAGATGAAGACGACACTTTATATCTCGCCAGCCGACACGCTGGGGTCCAACGCGACAGTGCTTGTGGAAGGTTCTGACGCAAGCGGCGAAAAGGCAACGGCAACGGCTGCGGTGAATATCGACGAAACTGCACCTTATTACTTCCTTGTTAAGGTTGAAGGCCCTGTAAACTGTATTGACGGCAATGCCCAGCTCAACTACCGCCTGTATTCACTTACTCTCAGCGATGAGGTTGACGGAATCACTCTTGTTACCGGCACGGAAGGAAAGGTACGCCTCTTTAGTGCCGACGGCTTGATGCTTGGCGTGTTCGACAATGCAGCCGAGGCAATGAAGAATGCCGCTCCCGGAATAAACGTAATGAAATTCGTTGACGGTGGAAAGACGGTTAAAATAGTGAAGTAGCACATGCTGACGCAATAAAACAAGCGGGGCTGACGGATAAAACATTCCGTCGGCCCCGCTTCTTCGTTGGTGTGATTCAAGTGGAAAGATGCTTGTTTCAGCGTTCTTCCTGCTCAGACGACAACTGCTGGTAAACTGTGGGCGTCATTCCCATAACGCTCTTGAAGCAACGGTTGAAGCTGGCAGCGTTGCGGTAGCCCACTTCCTCATAGATGGTTCGTATGGTGTAGCGCCCGTATCTGTCGTCGTCAAGGCGCCGGCACGCCTCCTTTATACGGCATTCGGTTAGCATAGACTTGAAACTCTTGTGGCATTCTTCGTTGATTACAACCGACACGTATTTCGTATTCGACCCTACCATCTCTGCAAGTTTTATTAGATTGAAGTCCGGATCAGAAATAACCGCAAGGTCTGCAAAGGCTTTCCTTATGCGTTTGAGCAGGATTTCGCGTTTTTCGTCGCTTATCACGTAGCTGTCTTTTTGCTGGGACGAACTCTTTTCTTCTGCCACGGATTCTGGCGAAAGCTGTTTCCGTTCCATTTCCATTAGTTCCTTGTTCTTGGCTATAAGGATTTTCTGCGTCTGTCTGAGCACCTTGTTCTTGTAGACTATTACCAATGTCAGCAAAATGAGTGCGACGAACAGCAGTGATATGGCCGAAAGCACGGCAGTGAGCTTGCTGATGTGCTTTTCCTTAACGCTGCTTTCGTAAGAATACAGGTCATTCTGCACGGAGAAGAACTTTGGCATGTTGTACATCTTGGCGTATAGCTTGTTGTACTTGTCTGAATAAACGTATGCACTGTCTTGCTCGCCCGTCTTTGCATATGAGTCTGCAAGCATTTTCAGCGAGTTTATCTTCATGTCGTTGCTTCCAAGCCGTTCTGCTTCGGCAAGACAGCGCCTGCCCATGGCTATGGCTTCGTTGCATCTGCCGCGCATTACCAGAATGTTGCCTATCTCGCTGTTCTGGAACAGACGGTATATTGGCTGCATCTTCTCGCGCTTGGCATAGTCGAGAGCTTTCCTGTGGTAAAGTATGGCACTGTCTGCTTCGTTTTCGGCCTTGAATATGCGCGCTTTCTCATAGAGGCAGTAGTAAAGGTGCTTGGTAATGTTGCCTGGCTTCAGCTTGGTCAGTTCGGCGTAGTACTTCCGTGCTTTTGCCGTGTCGTTGCTTTCGGCGCAGTAGGTAACGAGGTTTGACAGTATCGACGACTGCACTTCAACGTTTTTTGTCTTCATCGCCAGCTTGTAGCAAAGCTCGCCGTACTGGAAGCATCCGTCGATGTTGCCGAAACAGTGGTAAAGTATACTCACGTTGCCTGCGCAGCGCATGGCGGCAAAGTCGTTGTGCTCCTTTTCCGCAGCCATATATCCGCGGCTGTAATACTGCAAGGCTTCAAGGTAACGTTCGTCAGCCTTCATCTTGTCTGCCGTAGCCATCAGATGCACCGAGTCGTTGCTGTCTTTCTGGCAGGAAAATGCAAAAAGTATCAGGAATGCCGATATCAGTTGTATAAGAATGTGCCGTTTCATTTTGTCGTTTTCTACTGCGGCAAAGTTACTATTATTTTTCTTTTCTGTTTGAGATACTTACATAAAAGCAGAAACATTGGTGCATTTTCTTGAAATATTATAGAAAATGTAGTGCTACACTTTCCTGTTTCTATATTTTTATGTTCCTTTGCATACAGAAATGTAATAATATGCGTATGATACTTTGCCGCAAATGAAGCGGCATCTGATAGCTTTAATGTAGCGGCGACAATACGAGCACCGTCGTGATGATGACAAACAGACAGATAAAAAGATACAATTATGAAGAAACTTTTACTCTTGGCAGTCGCAGCGCTTGCTTGCGTTCAAGGCAAGGCCGGCTGGAACACTGACTTTTCGGTAAATACTCAGGTAACTCCTACCGGAATGAACTTCTATGACAAGGAGATGAAGACCAACGCCGACGGGTATACATACATATCGTTTATAACGCCAGCCGACACAACGCTTTGTTACCGTTTGCAGATTATGGACAAGAACGGAAACAAGGTTCTTAAGAGCGGCGGGGCTGTCGTTTCGGCAGAGCCATACAGAACTTACACCACATGGAACAACTATCTGCAAGTTGACAAAAACGGCAATGTCTTCTATTCCGTTCACGACAACCGCTTCGGCAAAAACACCTTCAAGCCTACATACACGATATACAAGTTCAGCGAGACTGGCGAGAAACTGTGGAACGGCACGGTTCTGAACGACAGTATCGGCAGTGCATTCGGCAGCGGACTGCAGATGCTATGCACGGAAGACAACGGATTGCTTTGCGCTTATTGCGGAACAGACGAAAGCCTGAACAAGGACTACGTGCTTGTGGAGAAACTCGACGCCGAGGGCAACAAGGAATGGAAGCAGACCGTTTTCTACGGCTCTTATCTCTCACGGCCGTACCCCTTCCTCTTCGACGCAGGCAACGGCAATGCACTGGTGGTGTGGGTCGACGGATCGGGAATGAAGTCGAACGTGATAGACTTGGCAACGGGCAACCTGCTGAAAAGCACTCCAACCCAGGTGTATGCAGGCGGATATGCATCGTCAAAGGTGCTTGAAGTCATTGACCACGCCAACGGACCTGACAACGGAGGACTGTTCACCATTATCGACAGCAACAAGCAATGCCGTTTCATCTACGTGAAACGCAACGGACAGCTTGGGCTTGACGGCGACAACGACGGCATACTGCTCGACAATACACACGACGATCTTGGCCAGCTTATGGCTTCAACCATGCCTATGCCCGTTTACGACCCGCAGAAGAAAGTGTTCACCTGTTTCTACAAGGCGTTCAACTACTATTCAACCAAGAGCCAATGGCTGTATATGCAGCAGATTGACGAGGAAGGCAACCTGAAATGGGACGGAGGGAAACTTTACTTGCCGCTACAGACAGACTACATGTACGGATATTTCCAGATGAAAGGCATGGCCGACGGCAAGACTGCTGTTTTCTATCTGAAGCAAGACAACGCCACCTACGCTGTAACGGGAGAATGTGTAATGTTCGACAACGAATGCAATGCCGTGTCTGACGTGCAGACTTTCGCTGAATCGACAAAGACGAAGGTAAATCTCATGGTTTCTGACATGATGGACGGCAACAGGTTCATTACGGCGTGGGACGAGAAACGTTCCGGCTCAAGCTATTCCATCTTCATGCAAGACGTAACCCTCAACGAGGCAACTGGTATTGCCGCTCCCGAGGTTTCCGCCGAAGGCAAACAGACACCTGTCGCATGCTACACCCTTTCAGGAATGAAGACTTCTGCACCTCAAAGCGGCATAACACTGGTGAAACTCTCCGACGGAACGACCGTGAAAGTGGCCAAGCCGTAACCGTAAGAACGGCGGAAACAACGGCTAAGCTTACACAAACATATCAATACATAATGTCTAACTTAAAACAATGAAGTTATGAAAAAAATTCTACTTGGTGCGTCCATGCTCCTTTCAGCGGCAGCCATGGTGCAGGCGCAGACGACAGTGAATGTTGAAACCGCAGGAACGTTGTCTTCCAAAATTTCTGCGGATGAGAAATACACTATAACCGACCTTACCGTAACCGGACAGCTGAACGGAACGGACTTCGTCTTTCTGCGTGCCATGGCCGGACAGGATCAGGACAACAACAAAACGGAAGGCAGCCTTGAGAAACTCGACCTCTCCGGCGCTACGGTCGTTTCCGGCGGAGACGCATACTTTGTAAAGTATGGCGGCAAGGCTGACACGGAATACTATACAAAGGACAATCAGATGAGCGGATGCATGTTCGCCAACTGCGCTGCATTGAAGTCAATCGTGGTTCCGACGAATACAGAGGTTATTGGCGACAGTTGCTTCTTCAAGTGTACGTCGCTCGAGAGCGTTACGTTCCCCGAAACAGTAAAGGAAATCCGCACCTATGCCTTCGCATATACGGCTCTGCCTTCGTTCACTTTCCCCAAAAACGTGGCTCTTAGCAAGGCCGTGCTCTATAACTGCTCAAAGCTTGAGAGCGTGACACTGCCCGAGAACGTGACAGAAATTCCTGTAAAGGCTTTTGCTACAACTGCGTTCAAGACGTTCCCCTTCCCCGAAACGCTTGTGACTATCGGCGAGGACGCTTTCGACAGTTCCGATCTTGAAAGCGTTACGTTCCCGGCTTCGCTGCGTACCATCGACGACGGAGCGTTCATGAGCTGCGAGAACCTTAAGACAGTGAACTTCAACGACGGACTGGAGACCATCGGTAGCGGTGCTTTCTCGTATTGCGACCAGCTGACTTCAGTAAATGTCCCCAACAGCGTGACTTCTATGGGCGGTGCATTCGCCGTTTGCCAGTCGCTGACAGAGGCACATCTCCCTGAAGGACTGACAAAAATCTCCGGCAGCATGTTCGACCGATGCGGCAATCTCTCAAAGGTGAACATTCCTAACACCGTAAAGGTAATTGAAGAGAACGCTTTCCAAAACAACACTTCTCTCACTGACATTACGCTTCCGGATTCTCTCGAAGAGATTTGGGACTATGCCTTCGCAAGCTGCGAACAGTTCACCAACATCGTGTTCCCGGCAAAGCTCAGAACAATCGGCGTTTCAGCTTTCGACTTCTGCAGCGGACTGCAGTCTGTAACGTTCCCCGATTCGCTTCAGGAAATTCAGCGCATGGCTTTCGAGTGGTGCACGAGCCTTACATCCGTTACTCTGCCTGAAGGCCTTACCGTTATGGGTGACGGAGCATTCATGGGATGCGAAAACCTGAAAGAGGTGAGCCTGCCTTCAAAACTCGACATGATTGCTCCGATGGCGTTCGTAAGCGACATGAACCTGGCTTCAATACATTGCGCTGCCACTGTTCCCCCAACTTGCGGACGAAACGCCTTTGGTGACGTTCCTACAGACACTTGCGTGCTTACCGTTCCTGCCGGAACCAAGGCTGCATACAGCGAAGCCGCAACATGGAAGGACTTTCTCAATATCCAGGAAGATACCGTTGACGGCATTAACTCAGCGTCAGCTGCAACTGATAAGGTGGAGACTTCTCGCTTCAACCTTGCCGGACAGGCTGCAAACGCCTCTTCAAAGGGTATCTCTATCATAAAGTTCTCCGACGGTTCTGCGGTAAAGACCGTAAACAAGTAATTCCGTTATAGGATAATCTAATTTTTCCGCTTGCTCCAGGCAAGGCAAGAAAGTCTGGGACAAGGGGACTATAAAAAACAAATACAGCGCAATGCACTTGATTGGCATGCGCTGTATTTTTTTTATTGCTGTCCGGTAAAACTCAAAAGGACAAAAATCAGATGCCCGAAGCCCAG
>CAVAPC010000039.1:0-22377 GCA_963590505.1 uncultured Alistipes sp.
TCTTTTTAGACTGTCCAAGATTTTTGCCTAATCCACACGTTTTTGCAAGTGACCCATGGAAAGTCTTTAGTTTCAAGTCGTTAACATTTCAGGAAAAGACCATTCTTGCACTTTCGTCACATGGTTTTACGCTTAGTGAAATTTCGGCAATAATGTGTAAATCTGTTGAAACTGTGAAATCGTCCAGGCGCATAATCTTCCAGAAACTTGGAGTGGAAAATATTCAACAAGCGACTATGTTCGCGCTTAACCACAATATCATTTAACACGAACAAAAAAATGAATGGGCAGAACAACCTTGATTGCAAAACGGACAAGTGCCATTCATTGAGAACGTTGTTCTGCTATGAATGGCACTTGTCGTAGGTACGATTGAATTAAGCCTTTTCCCCTTTCAGGTATGCGTCAACTTTTGATGCAGTCTGCCTGCCGCTTGCCATAGCGCGCACTACGAGTGACGCTCCGTTGGCTGCATCTCCTGCAACGAATACATTGTCTGCGAATTTCGGTTGCTCTGGTTTAAGGAATCCCATTGCAAGTAAAACGAGTTCTGCTTTTATTACTTCAGGTTTTCCCGCAGTTTCCATCAGCGGACGTCCGCCTGCAGGATTGGGTTTCCATGTTATTTCCTGAACTTCAACACCTGTCAGTTTTCCGTCTTTCCCTATGAATCTCAGTGAATTTATATTCCATCGACGAGTGCATCCTTCCTCATGGCTGGAAGTTGTTTTAAGGGTTCGCGGCCAATTAGGCCAAGGATTGTTTGGATCTTCGGGACCAACGGGCGGCTTTGGCATGATTTCAATCTGTGTCACGCTTTTGCATCCTTGACGGTGAGCCGTTCCTATGCAGTCACTGCCAGTGTCGCCTCCTCCAATCACGAGCACGTCTTTCCCTTTTGCCGTTACCAGTTCGTCGCGTTTAAATTCGCTTCCGTCCAGAATCCTGTTCTGTTGCGAGAGCATCTCAAGTGCAAAATGCACTCCTTTCAGTTCGCGTCCCGGAATTTTCAAGTCGCGTGCTGTTGGCGTTCCTGTTGCTATAACATAAGCATCGAAACCTTCTGGTAATTTCTCAACGTCTATTGTTTCTCCGAACTTGAATTCTATACCTTCTTGCTTAAGAATGTCGATACGTCTGTCGATTATCGCTTTGTTCAGTTTGAAGTTCGGAATGCCGTAGCGAAGCAATCCTCCGGGATTATCGTTCTTGTCGAAAACGGTTACGGCATATCCTTTTTGGTTAAGACGTGTAGAAGCCACAAGTCCTGCCGGTCCGCAGCCTATAACTGCCACTTTCTTGCCGTTTCGTTGCGGAATGTTTATGCGCACGTAGTTTTCCTGGAATGCGTGTTCTGTTATGGCCGCTTCGTTTTCTCGGTTTGTTGTCGGTTCGTGTTCTGTAAGGTTTAGTATACACGCTTTTTCGCAGAGAGCAGGGCAAATGCGTCCGGTAAACTCTGGAAAATCATTCGTGTCGTTAAGCAATCGGTAAGCCAGTTCCCAGTCGCCTTTGTAAAGAGCGTCGTTCCATTCCGGTGCTTTGTTTCCCAATGGGCAAGCCCAGTGGCAGAAAGGCACACCGCAGTCCATGCAGCGTGACGCTTGCGTTCGTCTATCTTTTTCGTTGAGAGTCTGCTCCACCTCTCCGAAGTCATGAATGCGGTCATGCACCGGTCTGTATCCCGCCTCTTGGCGGTGTATCGTCAAAAATGCTTTTGGATTTCCCATAATGATAAATTTCAGTTTGAAATTTCCTGAAAATGTTAATAGTCTCGCTGCATGTCTGCTATCTTCTGTTGCAATTTCCTAACTTGCTCTTCTTGAAGAACACGTTTGTATTCAATCGGAACGACCTGTATAAAATCTTCAACGTAACGGTTCCAGTCATCGAGCATGGTGCGTGCCAGTTTAGAACCAGTGTAAAGATAATGCTGACGTATAAGCTCGTGCAGCTCTTTGCGGTAGTTGCTGTCTTCAACAAGGTTTATTTCAACCATGTCCATGTTGCAGAAATAGTCGAAGTTATGGTTCTTGTCCCAAACATAAGCCACACCGCCACTCATACCCGCAGCGAAGTTGCGTCCCGTTTCACCTAGAACAACCACGCGTCCGCCTGTCATGTATTCGCAACAGTGGTCGCCTGCGCCTTCAACAACGGCAATGGCTCCGGAGTTTCTCACGGCAAAGCGTTCGCCCACCTTTCCGTTGATGTAAAGCTCTCCGCTTGTAGCTCCGTAAAGTCCTGTGTTTCCGGCAATGATGTTGTCTTCTGCATTGAAATTGCTGCGCACTGGAGGCAGAACCGCAATTCGTCCGCCGCAAAGACCCTTTCCGAAATAGTCGTTTGTCTCGCCCTCAAGTTTGAAATTCACGCCTTTCACGAGGAAAGCTCCGAAGCTTTGTCCTGCGCTGCCTTTGAATTTCACGTTTATTGTAGAGTCCGGCAGTCCTTCATGACCGTATTTCTGTGCCACGAGTCCGCTTAACATTACACCCGCAGCGCGGTCGGTGTTCTTTATTGCATAGTCGAGGTTAACCTCTTCCTGCGAAACGATAGCTTTTTGCGCCGAACGTATAATCTGCTGGTCGAGGATATTCGACAGGTCATGTATTTGCTCTGTTGTGTGATACAGCGAGCATGCACCTTCTTCCTTGTTGAGCAGGCGTGAGAAATCGAGCATGGAGGCTTTGCTTCCCTTTTCGGTAGGCTTCACTTCAAGCAGCTCCGTGTGTCCCACAATGTCATCGAGTTTTGTATAACCCATCTCTGCCAAGTATTCGCGCACTTCCTGTGCAAGGAAAGTAAAGTAGTTTACCAAGTATTCGTACTTTCCTATGAAGTGCTTGCGCAGTTCGGGATTTTGTGTCGTTACGCCAAGAGGGCAAGTGTTAAGGTTGCATTTCCTCATCATGACGCATCCCAAGACTATAAGTGCGAGCGTTCCGAACGCAAACTCTTCTGCTCCGAGCAGCGCCATGACTATAACGTCGCGTCCTGTCTTTAACTGTCCGTCAACCTGCAGGCGCACTTGTCCGCGCAATCCGTTCTTTACCAGTGTCTGCTGCGTTTCGCTAAGTCCTATTTCCGGCGAAATTCCGGCAAATCGCATGCTGGAAGCCGGCGACGCTCCCGTTCCGCCTTCTGCTCCCGAAATGACGATAAGGTCTGCTTTTGCTTTCGCAACTCCGGCAGCAATAGTTCCAACTCCGCTCTCTGCCACAAGTTTCACGCTGATAGCGGCGTTAGGATTCACATTCTTGAGGTCGAAAATCAGCTGCGCCAAGTCTTCTATAGAGTAAATGTCATGGTGTGGCGGTGGTGATATAAGTGAGATTCCAGGTATGGAGTGGCGAGTCTTTGCAATAATCTCGTTCACTTTGAATCCCGGCAACTGTCCGCCTTCACCAGGTTTTGCACCCTGCGCAACTTTTATCTGTAGTTCCTCGGCGTTCACCAAGTATTCGGTAGTTACACCGAAGCGTCCCGATGCAATTTGTTTTGTCTTGCTTGAAAGTGATATGCCGTCAACGCAAGAATGGAAGCGCTCGTTGTCTTCTCCGCCTTCACCTGTGTTTGAACGTGCACCGAGTTTGTTCATTGCCAAGGCTATTGCTTCGTGGGCCTCTTTTGAAAGGGCACCGAAACTCATTGCACCTGTAACGAAATGTTTCACTATGCTTTCCACCGGCTCAACCTTTTCAATGTCGATAGGCTTGCGCTTGAAATTGAAAAAGTCGCGAATGAAAATAGGAGTATCTTTTTCGTCCACTAGTTTTGTGAACTGTTTGTATTTCTCGTAGTTCCCGGTCCTTGTGGCGAGTTGTAGCGTTGCAATCGTTTCCGGATCCCATGCGTGCTTGATTCCATCCTTGCGGTAGTGGAACTGTCCGAGGTTGGGCAGGAAATCCGGTTCACGTTCCATTCCGAACGCTTTGTCGTGCATTGCAATCGCATCGCGGGCAATCGTTTCCAATCCGATGCCGCCGATGGTTGAAACCTCTGTTCCGAAGTATTTCTTCAGCAAGCTTTCCGACAGTCCGATGCTTTCGAATATTTTTGCGCCGCGGTATGAGCGTATTGTTGAAATGCCCATCTTGGCCATAATCTTAAGCAGAGCTTTCTTAACGGCCTTTATGTAGTTCGCTTCGGCAGTGGCGTAGTTTTCCTGTATCTTCCCGCGTTTCACCAAGTCGTCGAGGATGGCGAATGTCATGTAAGGGCAGAGGGCTGACGCACCGTAGCCCAAAAGCAGGGCTGCGTGCATCGTTTCGCGAATCTCTCCGCTTTCCACGATGAGCGCCGTCTGCACACGTTTTCCGGCAGAAATGAGATAATGGTGAACTGCACTTACTGCAAGTAGCGAAGGAATTGCCGCATGTTGCTTGTCGACGTCCCGGTCTGAGAGAATAATGTAGTTGTATCCGTCGTCAACGCTTTGTTCGGCATCTTTGCAAAGTTTGTCGAGCGCAGCTCTCAGTCCGTCCTCTCCTTTACTGCATTCAAAAAGAATAGGCAGTTTCACGGTGTTGAATCCCTTGTATCGTATGTTGCACAGAATATCCAACTGAGTATTTGTAAGCACGGGGTGGGGGAGACGGACCATCTTGCAGTTGGATTCGTCAGGCGACAGTATGCCAGAGCCGACACGACCGATGTATTCCGTCAGAGACATAACCAGATTTTCCCTTATCGAGTCTATTGCGGGATTGGTTACCTGTGCGAACTGTTGGCGGAAATAGTTGAAGAAAACCTGAGGCTTTCCGCTAAGCACGGCAAGTGGAGTGTCATTGCCCATTGCCGCTGTTGGCTCCTGCCCGTTTACGCACATCGGCACAATCGTATCGTCGATGTCTTCCTTTCCGTATCCAAAGAGAACTTCGCGTTCAATAAGGTTGTCAACGCTGTTGTCAACCTTCCTTCCGCTCTTGAGCTTTTCCAACTGAATGCAGTTCGTTGAGAGCCATTTGCGGTAAGGATGTTCTTCTGCAAGCTTTTCCTTTATCTCTCCGTCGTAGTATATCTTTCCTTCCTGAGTGTCGATAAGCAGAATCTTACCGGGTTGCAGGCGCCCCTTTTCTGCAATCTCCGATGGTTCGAAGTCCATGACGCCCACTTCCGAGGCCACGACCATAGTGTCGTTCTTCGTGATGGTGTATCTTGCAGGACGCAGTCCGTTCCTGTCGAGCATACCTCCGGCAAATCGCCCGTCGCTGAAGAGCAGAGCCGCCGGTCCGTCCCATGGTTCCATCAAGATTGAATGGTATTCGTAGAATGCCTTAAGGTCTTCGGAAATTGGGTTCTTGTCGTTAAAGCTCTCAGGTACCATGATGCTCATGGCGTGAGGCAACGACAATCCGCTCATGACGAAGAACTCGAACACATTGTCGAGACTTGCAGAGTCGCTCATGTTTTGTTGGACGATAGGCGTAATCTCGCGCATGTCGCCAAGAGCTTCGCTGCTGAGCACGCTTTCGCGGGCTTGCATCCATCCGCGGTTTCCCCTTATTGTGTTTATCTCACCGTTGTGGGCCAACAGACGGAATGGCTGTGCCAAACTCCATGTGGGGAATGTGTTTGTTGAAAAGCGTGAGTGAACGAGTGCCAGACCGCTTGTAAAGTAGTTGTTCGTAAGGTCGGGGTAATACTGTCTTACTTGCATGCTGGAGAGCATGCCCTTGTATACGATGTTCTTGCTCGAAAGTGAGCAGATATAGAAGTCCTTGTTGTTTATGCGCTTTTCTATTTTCTTTCGAATGATGTACAGAGTGCGCTCAAACACAGGCACTTTGTCGTCAGTCACGCCGGTCACGAAAATCTGTTTAATGTCCGGTTCGCTTGAAAGCGCCGTTTCTCCCAGACAAGCCGGGTTGGTTGGCACGTTTCTCATATGCATGAGCGAAAGTCCTTCACGCTCAATCTCCTCAATCATGATGCTGAGTATTCCCTGCTGTACAGCTGGATCTTTTGGAAGAAACACCAGGCCTGTGCCGTATTTCCCCTTCTCCGGAACCGGAATGCCCTGCAGAAGAATGAACTCGTGAGGTATCTGCAACATTATTCCAGCTCCGTCGCCGGTCTTGTTGTCAGCACCTTCTGCACCTCTGTGGCGCATGTTTTCCAACACTTTAAGAGCGTTGTCTACAAGTTCGTGGCTCTTGTTGCCGTGAATGTTGACAACCATTCCCACACCGCAGGCGTCATGCTCATAGTCGGAAGAATACAATCCATTTCCCATATAGTTACGTTTAAAATGCAAAAACAATCTTTTACTGTCAAGTTGGATGCAAAATTATACAAAATCTTTCATTTTGACAACGTTTCTTGCGCCCTAATTGTTGTCTTTTTACTTATTAACAATTGTAGTCCTTGGGAAACAATATTATAAGTAATATATACATTATTATATTATAGGAATAAATGCACTGTCATTTCTTTGCGATTTCTTTTCAATCCCAGTTGCTTTTCACGTTGTTTGACCTGCCTTTTGTTTGAAAAGATGTTTACTTTCCAGTGAAAATGGAATAATCTTCGTACCTTCGCATAAGTTTATTCACACAACCAAACTGCAATACAATCATGGCAACAGGACAACAACCGTATTTTTCCTTTGAAGTTTTGCCGCCGCTTAGGGGCAAGGGCATTGACAGCATCTATCGCACAATAGATCGCCTTATGCCATTCAAACCTGCATACATAAACATAACAACCCACCGCTACGAAACAATATACAGTCAGCTTGAAAACGGCATGTACGAAAAGCTGAGCGTGCTGAACCGCCCTGGAACAGTGGCCATTTCAGCTGCCATAAAGGAACGTTACGGCGTGCGCACCGTGCCGCATATAATTTGCAGCGGATTTACCGCTGCTGAGATAGAAAGCGAACTCATAGACTTGTCGTATCTGGGTGTTACTGACTTGCTGCTTTTGCGCGGCGACCGTCCGCGCGGCGAAAACAAATACGTAACCATTCCCGGCGGTCATACACATGCAATAGAGTTATGCCGTCAGGTAAACGACTTCAATTCCGGCATCTTGTTGGCGGGAGCGCACAGCGAAGGACCAGTCGCTCCGTTCACTTATGGCGTGGCCGGCTATCCCGAAAAACATGACGAGGCGATGAACTTCGACACAGACATCGAACATCTCAAGGCGAAGGTTAAAGAAGGTGCAAGCTATATAGTGACACAGATGTTCTTTGACAACAAAAAGTATTTCGCCTTTGTGAAACGTCTGCGCGATGAAGGAATCAATGTGCCGGTTATACCGGGACTGAAGCCCCTCACCACACTGAACCATCTTACCATGCTTCCAAAAACGTTCCATATAGATTTTCCCAAGCGCCTTGCTGCCGAACTGCAAAAATGCCGCGACAACGACGATGTGAAGACCGTTGGAGTGGAGTGGGCGATAAAGCAATGTCGCGAATTGCGCGAAGCTGGTGTTCCCGGCATCCACTTCTATACGATGAATGCCGCGCAGTGCGTGGAAAGAATAATGAACGGACTTAACCAATAACAACCCCGGAAACCGCATGGAAAGACAATCCTTCTACGAGACATTCACACGCGACAGCGACAGGATATGGCTGCTCGACGGAGCGATGGGAACAATGATACAGAGCCGTCGACTTGGCGAAGACGATTTCCGAGGCGACGTTTTTCCTGATTGGAAAGTAAAACTGAAAGGCAACAACGATCTTATATCCATAACCCGCCCCGATGTTTTGCGCCAGATACACCGTGCATACCTTGAGGCAGGCTCTGACATTATAGAAACAAACACGTTCAATGCGCAACGCATATCGCAGGCAGATTATCTTACCGAAGGCTATGTGACAGAAATGAATACCGCCGCCGTTAGAATAGCTCGCGAGGAAGCTGACCGAATGACAAGGCTGACGCCCGGCAAACCGCGCTTCGTGGCGGCCTCTATAGGCCCAACAAACAGAACGTTGTCAATGTCGCCGGATGTTGAAAACCCGGCAATGCGCACAATCACCTTTGATGAATTGCGCGACGCTTATGCCGAGCAGATGACTGCATTGAGCCATGGCGGAGCAGACATTTGGCTTATCGAGACCATCTTCGATACGCTCAATGCAAAGGCGGCACTCGCTGCTGCAAGACAGGTTGAAGAGGCAACAGGTCGCAGAATGCCTGTGATGCTGAGCGTTACGATAGCCGATGCCAGCGGCCGCACGCTGTCTGGCCAGACGCTTGAAGCATTCCTTACTTCGGTAAGCCACGGCGAAAACATTCTGAGCGTAGGTCTCAACTGCTCGTTCGGGGCTGAAGACATGCGGCCCTACCTTCAGTCATTGTCGCAAGTGTCGCCCTATTATATAAGTGCATACCCCAATGCCGGATTTCCCGACGAGGAGGGAAACTACAATGAAACGCCCGACATGATGGCAACGGCCATAAGCCGTTTTGCCGACGACGGCAGTGTAAACTTCGTGGGGGGCTGCTGCGGCTCGACGCCAGCTCATATCCATGCTATGGCAAAGGCCGTGGACGGACGGCCAGCGCGCAAACTGCCGCAAAATCATGTTGCTGCGGGATGGCTCGCAGGATTGGAGACACTTTCGCCCATGCCCGGGGTGTTCATTAACGTAGGCGAAAGATGCAACGTTGCAGGCAGCCGCAAATTCCTTCGGCTGGTAAAGGAGAAACAATATGACGAGGCACTTGCCATTGCCCGCAAGCAAGTGCGCGACGGAGCAATGATGCTCGACATCAACATGGACGACGGACTGCTTGATGCCGAAGCGGAGATGACCCACTTCCTCAACCTCATGGCGTCTGACCCTGAAGTGGCACGCGTGCCGTGGATGATTGACTCCTCACGCTTTGGCGTAATCGAAGAAGCATTGAAGTGCGTTCAGGGAAAATGCGTTGTAAACTCGATTTCGCTGAAAGAAGGGGAAGAACAGTTCTTGCACCGTGCCCGCACGATAAAACAGTACGGCGCAGCCATGGTAGTGATGGCTTTCGATGAAAATGGTCAGGCTACTACTTACGAACGGAAGATAGAAGTATGTCAACGCGCTTACAGACTGCTGACAGAGAAGGCAGGCGTAAAGCCCGCCGACATAGTGTTCGACCCAAACGTACTTACCGTCGCTACGGGCATGAAGGAACACGACCGCTATGCACTCGACTTCATAAAAGCTACGGAATGGATAACACGCAACTTGCCCGGAGCGCACGTTAGCGGAGGAGTGAGCAACCTCTCGTTCGCTTTCCGCGGAAACAATTTTCTGCGTGAGGCAATGCATGCCGTGTTTCTCTTTCATGCCATGAAAGTCGGCATGGACATGGCGATTGTCAACCCCGCAGCCAAGGTTATGTATCAGGACATTCCCGATGACTTGCTTGAGACAATAGAAGATGTTATACTGTGTCGTAAACCAGATGCCGCAGAGCGGCTCATGGCAATGGCGCAGAAAATGCTCGAAGAGAAAGATTCTAAAATAGAAGACAACAAGAATTTGTCTGCCACCAACCGTGCGGAGATTCCTCTCGAAGAAAGACTTGCCACGGCACTGCGCACTGGCGATGACGAATTCCTTGAGACAGATTTGGAAGAGGCGCTCTTGCAATACCCTGACCCCGGTAAAATTATTGAAGGACCGCTGATGAACGGCATGCAGATGGTTGGCGACCTTTTCGGCGAGGGTAAGATGTTTCTGCCCCAGGTGGTAAAGTCGGCACGGACGATGAAAAGAGCCGTGGCTATATTGCAGCCATATCTGGAAAAAGGCAGACGCGCTGCGTCGCACAGCAACGGGCGCTATCTCGTGGCCACGGTGAAAGGCGACGTGCACGACATTGGAAAGAACATCGTGGCAGTGGTGCTTGGATGCAACAACTTCGATGTCGTTGATCTTGGCGTTATGGTTCCGGCGGAAAAAATAGTGGAAACGCTGAAAAGTGGACACTTCGACTTCGTGGCACTAAGCGGACTTATCACGCCATCGCTCGACGAAATGTGCCACACTGCCGCGGCAATGGCAAAGGCCGGCATTGACTTGCCGTTGTTTATAGGCGGTGCTACGACAAGCGATCTGCACACAGCACTTAAGATTGCACCGCTATACAATGGTCCGGTCTTCCACATGAAAGATGCAGCACAGAATCCTGTTGTCGCACTTCAACTGTTGGGCGCAGACAGAGAAACGCTGATTGCCGAAAACCGCCGCCGCCAGGAAGAACTTGTGCGCCAATACCATGCACGCAAGAAAGTTGACGGCATAATGCAACTAGCCGACGGAAAGAAAAAACAGAGCGACGATACGGAACGTCTCATTATCGACTGGAAGGCGGAAACACTGCCAGCCCCAACATACATAGGCTACCGCACGTTGCCAAACATAAGTATAAAGGACATACGCCCATATATAAACTGGATTTATTTCTACACTCTGTGGCGAGTGAGGAAAGGTCAATCCGAGGCGGACAACATTCGGCACGATGCGGAACTCATGCTTGATGAATTTGAAAAAAAACACTCCATGCGTGCACAGGTGGGCTTCTTTCCTGCATACGGAACTGACCATAGCATAATAATGCCTGGAGCAGTAAACGGTTCTGACCTTGAACTGGCAACGCCCAGACAGAAACATCCGGCAGAAAAAGGTTCTCCGCGGTTGTCGCTCTGCGACTATGTCGCACCGCGCGGCTACAACGATTTTGTTGGCGTGTTTGCCGTAACTGTATCGCCATCGTTCTCGGAAGAATTGGAAAGGGTGAAAAAAACGGAAGACTCCTATCGTGCATTGCTGATGCAGAGTCTTGGCGACAGGTTGGCCGAAGCAACCAGCGAATGGCTCCACAGGGAAGTGAGAACAAAACTGTGGGGATATGCTCCCGACGAAGCACTGTCGATGAAACAACTGGCCAAGGCAGCATTCCGCGGCATTCGTCCTGCGGTGGGTTATCAGTCGTTGCCGGACCAAAAGCTCATATTCTCGCTCAGCCGACTGCTTGACTTCAAGGCTTTGGGCATTAAACTTACCGAAAACGGGGCTATGTATCCGCAAAGTTCAACCAGCGGACTTTACATCGCTTGCCGTCACGCCAAGTACTTTGCCGTTGGCAAGAACTGAGGCTTAAGCCCCTGCAAAACTTGGATGTATGGAAAAAAGTAGCTAACTTAGCGGCGAATAAAAAAACAAGAAACGGAAAATCAAACAAATATAAAACTATGGAAGATTTCAAGTATTACGCCCCGACCGAAGTTGTCTTCGGAAAGGATTCAGAAGAGCATTTGGTTGAACTGATAAACAAATACGGAGGAACTAAGGTTCTTGTGCACTACGGCGGAAAGAGCGCTGAACGCTCAGGACTGTTAGGCTCCGTGCGCCAGAAACTTGCCGACGGCGGCATCGCTTTCTGCGAACTTGGTGGAGTGAAGCCCAATCCTCGTCTGGAACTTGTGCGCCAGGGCATAGAACTATGCAAGCGCGAGGGCGTTGACTTTATACTGGCAGTAGGTGGCGGAAGCGTTATCGACTCTTCGAAAGCCATTGGCTACGGAATGAAATATGACGGTGACGTATGGGATATCTATGCCCGCAAGTATGCACCAAAAGCCACTCTCCCTGTGGGAAGTATCCTTACCATACCCGCAGCGGGCAGTGAAATGAGCGACTCCAGCGTTATTACAAACGAGGAGGCAGGGTTGAAAATAGGCTATTCAGACAATCTCTGCCGTCCTAAATTCACTATCATGAACCCCGTTCGCACCTATACTCTGCCGCCATACCAGACGGCATGCGGAGCAACCGACATTATGATGCATACAATGGAGCGCTATTTCGGACGTGTGGACGACATGACTCTTATCGACAACATGGCCGAGGCTCTGATGAGAACAGTGAAGGACAGTGTGTTCCACGTGCTTAAAGCCCCCGAAGACTACCGCAACCGTGCGTGCATCATGTGGGCATCTAGTCTTGGACACAACGACTTGACAGGCGACAGGTCTTATGCCGACTTTGCCACACACCAGATAGAACATGAGTTGAGCGCTATGTTCGATGTGGCTCACGGTGCCGGACTGGCAGCAACATGGCCAAGCTGGGCACGTTACGTATACAAGGAAAACGTGTCGCGCTTTGTTCGCTTTGCAGTGAACGTTATGGACGTGCCAAACGACTTTACCGACCCTGAAGCAACGGCACTTGCCGGCATAGAAGCCATAGAGCGCTTCTACAAGGCAATAGGCATGCCGACCAGTATACATGAACTGATAGGACGCGACGTTACCGATGAGGAAATAAAGGAACTGGCCCGCAAGTGCAGTCACGACGAGGACCGTACAATCGGTTCGTTCAAGAAACTCGACCGCCACGACATGGAGGAAATCTACAAGATGGCAAGATAGTCGGAACATCCAGCCCCATTATCTGCGGCTTGACCGTGACATTGAAAAACAACACCGGCCAAGCCGCAGTTGTGGCTTAAGGCTTTCTGCATCTTTCACCAACCCAAGAGAACAATCATACCTTAATCGAATCTATGAACAACAAGTCTATTCTGCATAAAGACGGCATAAGCTATGTCGTGCCGTTTATACTCATCACGTCATGCTTTGCACTTTGGGGCTTTGCCAACGACATAACGAACCCAATGGTGAAGGCATTCTCAAAAATCTTCCGTATGTCGGCAACCGACGGCGCGCTCGTTCAGGTGGCTTTCTACGGCGGATATTTCGCAATGGCCTTTCCCGCCGCAATGTTCATCCGCCGTTTCTCTTACAAGTCGGGCGTAATGCTCGGACTTGGCCTCTATGCCTTCGGTGCATTCCTGTTCTTCCCGGCAAAGATGACGGGCGAATACTATGCGTTTCTTATTGCCTATTTCATTCTTACTTGCGGCCTGTCGTTCCTGGAAACTTCGTGCAATCCGTATATCCTTACTATGGGAACAGAGGAAACCGCCACAAGAAGGCTCAATATGGCGCAGTCTTTCAACCCCATGGGCTCGCTGCTTGGCATGTATGTGGCAATGAACTTCATCCAGGCAAGGCTCAATCCGATGAGTACGGCAGAGCGTGCCAACCTTTCCGACGCACAGTTCAATGCAGTGAAGGAGAGCGACCTGTCGATACTGATAGGCCCTTATCTCGTCATTGGACTTGTTATTCTTGCAATTCTTCTTGTGATACGTTTTGCAAAGATGCCGAAGAACGGCGACAAGGACAAGTCTATTAACTTTGTTCCAACGCTGAAGCGCATCTTTGGCATGCCGCATTACCGCGAAGGTGTTGTTGCGCAGTTCTTCTACGTAGGCGTTCAGATTATGTGCTGGACGTTCATAATACAGTATGGCACTCGTATCTTCATGAACGAGGGCATGGCAGAGATAGATGCCGAGGTGCTTTCGCAGAAATACAACATTGTGGCGATGATACTCTTCTGCTTCTCGCGCTTTGTCTGCACGTTCATTCTGAAATATCTCAACGCCGGGCAGTTGCTTATGACGCTCGCCGTGTTGGGAGGATGCTTCACTGCAGGCGTTATCTTCTTCCAAAACATTTACGGTCTTTATTGTCTTGTAGCAGTGAGCGGTTGCATGTCGCTCATGTTCCCTACAATTTACGGCATCGCACTTGCAGGGCTGGGCGACGACGCAAAATTCGGCGCTGCCGGCCTTATCATGGCAATACTTGGCGGCAGTGTAATGCCGCCGTTGCAGGCAGCCATAATTGACATGAAGGAGTTGATAGGCCTTCCGGCAGTGAATGTGTCGTTCGTACTACCGCTGGTTTGTTTCATCGTAATAACGGTATATGGCTACCGTACAATGGTTCGCACAAAGAAATAGCGTCCTTGAAAAGAATGATAACTTCCGAATTGTTTGGTAGTTATATAAAATATGCCTACCTTTGCACCGCTTTTCGGCGTAATCGCTGGCAGGAAGAAGAGTAGCCTGTTATGTTGCGTTGGAACGAAAGAACACTTTTATACATTATAAAAACAAATGGATTTAATCAAAGTTGCTGAAGAAGCATTTGCAATCGAAAAGCAGTATCCTAAGTTCAAGGCAGGTGATACAATCACTGTAGCTTACAAGATTATCGAGGGTTCAAAGGAGCGTATACAGCTCTACCGCGGTGTTGTAATCAAGATTTGCGGCGAGGGAACAAAGAAGCGCTTTACTGTGCGCAAGATGTCTGGAACCGTTGGTGTTGAGCGTATCTTCCCAATGGAATCACCCAACATCGCAAGCATCGAGCTGAACAAAGTCGGCAAGGTACGCCGTGCTAAGCTCTACTATCTGCGCAAGCTCACAGGTAAGAAAGCTCGTATTCCTGAGAAGAGAGTTGTTGCTAAGCAGCAATAAGCATCTTGCCTTCGTTAGAACAGAAGAGAAAACAAGATATGGCAGTCAGTTCAAGTACTTGAATCGGCTGCCATGTTTTTTATATCATGTTATTAGACCAATCACAATGAAACAGTCTCCAGCAGAATATTACCGTTCGAAAACAGAAGAAATGACGGTATCCCTTAACCGAAGGAAAGCGAAAAACAAATATTTCGTAACGGCAGAGATATTGCTCTTCCTCGCTTTTGCGGCCAGCGTAACGGCATTGATTGCCGACTGGTGCGTGGAGGCAAAGCCGTGTGTGTATGCCTTTTCTTCCGTTGCCGCCCTTTCATTCGTCATTGTGAAGCGCATCGACAGGAGAAACCAGGAAGAGGCGGAAAGAATAGCCGCCCGTCTTGCAGTATGTCGCCGAGAAACGGAATATCTTGACGGCAAATTCTCGGCATTCGATTCGGGCGAACGCTACGTTGACCCTAACCATCCTTACACGTTCGACATGGACGTGTTCGGAACTGAGTCTCTTTATCAGCGCATGTGCCGTGCCGTAACGCAGGGAGGAGCCGACCGTCTGGCGAAAACTCTGTCTGAGGCGGCTTTGGGCAACGCCGATGCAACGCCGTCTGCCAATTATACGGATGGGATAAAGCGCCGACGCGAGGCGATTGACGAGCTGGCGCCTATGGCCGACTGGCGAACGGATTTCCTTGCTTTCGGACATAATGGAAAGATAGACACGCAGGCGGTTCAGAAATCTGTTGACGCCTTGCTTGCCGAAGATTTTCCGCATGGCTTTGCAAACGGCCGCTCATTGCTGTTGGTGTTTGCCGGCATGACGGTGTTCGTTGTCTTGCTTCTGCTTTCAGTGTTCACGTCGATGAGCGGCAACATTCCTGCCCTTTGGCTCGTGGGGCAGTTGTGGGTGAGCATCGCTGTTTCGGCGAAAGCACTGAAGAAGGCAAGCAGAGCGTTGGAGGGAGTAGACAGAAGCATGACGGCGTATATGAATCTGATACACCATGTCACTTCCGCCTCTTCACGCTTCGAAAGCAACACGGTTAAGGCCGTTGCCGCAACATTGGCGGGGGCAGAAGAAGAGTTGAAAGGCATGAAGAATATTCTTAACGCCATAGACCGCAGGGGAAACATATTGGGACTGGTGATATTCAACGCCCTGGCATTTAGCGACGTGCTGCTTGTTCGCCGTTGCGTGCGGTGGACGGAACGCATCAGAGGGCTAATGAATTCGTGGATTGATGCGGTAAGCGACATCGACGCGCTTGTTTCAATGGCAACTTTCCGCTTCAACGAGCCGGAGACAGTGGAACCGGAAATAAAAGACAGTCAGAAACTGATTTTCTGCGCAAAGTCACTGCGCCATCCTTTCTTGGGCAGGCGGGCCGTGGGCAACGATTTCACGATAGATGACCTTGAATACCATATCATCACAGGTGCAAACATGGCGGGAAAGAGCACATTCCTGCGCTCGGTGGGCACAAACTATATTCTGGCAATGGCTGGTTTGCCCGTGTTTGCCGAAAGTATGAAAGTGTCGGTGTTTGCTCTCTTCAGCAGTATGCGCACAAGCGATAACCTCTCTGGCGGCATAAGCTACTTCAACGCAGAACTGCTGCGCCTTGAGCGCTTGCTCGACTTTGTCCGGCACAGGCGCCGCACGCTGATAATACTCGACGAGATTCTGAAAGGCACTAACTCTCTCGACAAGCTGAACGGTTCGAAGATGTTTCTGCAGGCAATTGCAAAAATGCCTGTAAGCGGTTTGATTGCAACACACGACCTTGAACTTTCAAGACTTGCAGAAGAAAATCCGCAGCGCTTTCACACGTATTGCTTCGAAATACAGTTGACCGACGACATAACTTATTCCTACAAGATTACGCCTGGCGTGGCGCGTAACCAAAACGCCACATATCTGTTGCGGCGCATGCTTGCAGGGAGAACATAACGGTGTTGCGAATGAAAGCAAACGGTGTTTGGAATGAGTTCAAACGCCGTTTTTTTGTTGTTCAGCCTGTGTCGTGGACGGTTGTTTGTGTGGATTCAAGCATTGCAGGGCAGGAAATGTAATTTGTATTGCTTAATCAGCGATACGGGTAACGGTGTTTGTAGATGGAACAGATAACTTTGCAACCGTAAACAAACAATGACGTAGTTATGCTATTAGAGAAAATTACATCCCCGAAGGAAATTAAAAACTTCAGCATAGGGCAACTGAACGCCTTGGCAGATGAAATAAGAAACGGAGTGTTGAACCGCGACAGCAACATTGGCGGACATGTTGGGCCGAACCTAGGCATTGTTGAGGCTACCATAGCGCTGCATTATGTGTTCAACTGTCCCGAAGACAAATTTGTGTTCGACGTTTCGCACCAGTCGTACCCTCACAAGATGCTCACCGGGCGTGCGTTCGGTTATATCGACACTAAAAGGCTGAACGAAGTGTCCGGATACAGCAGTCCGTCGGAGTCGCGGGAATATGACCAGTTTGAGGTCGGCCACACGTCGACCTCTATATCTCTTGCCACAGGACTGCAGAAAGCGCGCGACATACAGGGCACTCACGAAAACATCGTAGCGGTGATAGGCGACGGTTCGCTGAGCGGCGGCGAGGCAATGGAAGGGCTTGACGAAGCGGCGGAACTTGGAACGGGAATTGTTATTGTGGTGAACGACAATGAAATGTCTATTGCCGAAAACCACGGAGGCATATACCGCAACCTGCAATTGCTGCGAGAAACCAACGGACAGGCGGAATGCAACTGGTTTAAGGCTTTCGGCTTGGACTACGTTTACGTGGAAGACGGCAACGATATCAGTTCACTCATCAGCGCATTCAACAAGGTAAAGGATACAACGCGCCCTGTTGTGGTTCACATCCACACGCTGAAGGGCAAGGGTTATCGCCCTGCCGAGGAACATAAGGAAGAGTGGCACTGGAGCATGCCCTTTGACATAGAAACGGGAAAGGTCAAGACAGAAAGTTGCGGAGAGGACTGGGGAGACCTGACGGGACGGTTCCTGCTGGAAGAAATGGGGCGGGACGAAAAGCTCGTATGTGTAACTTCTGGGACTCCAACCGTGGCTGGCTTCACGAGGGAGCGCCGCATGAAAGCGGGGAAACGCTTTGTTGACGTGGGCATAGCTGAAGAGCAGGCCGTGGCAATGGTTTCGGGTATGGCAAAGGGTGGATTGCATCCTGTTTATAACGTGTATTCAACTTTTATACAACGCACATACGACCAGCTTGCACAGGATCTCTGCATCAATGGAAACCCTGCACTGATAAACGTGTACTGGGGTTCGCTCTATGGAATGAACGACATTACTCACGTTGGCTTCTATGAAATTCCGATGCTTAGCAATATTCCTGGTCTCGTTTACCTTGCCCCCACTTGTTGGGAGGAGTATCTTGCAATGA
This sequence comes from uncultured Alistipes sp., assembly GCA_963590505.1. Taxonomy (GTDB): domain Bacteria; phylum Bacteroidota; class Bacteroidia; order Bacteroidales; family Bacteroidaceae; genus Prevotella. The sequence continues at coordinate 17,773 of CAVAPC010000039.1, forward strand.
TGAAATGGGGAATACGACAGGAGAAGTACCCTGTGGCAATACGCGTTCCGAGCGGTGAAGTGAACCATAGCGACTTGCGTTTCGATTACGACTATTCCGAACTGAACCGCTTTTCAGTGACTCGCCGCGGCAACGGCGTGGCCATTGTCGGGGTAGGGGCGTGCCATGCATTGGCTTTGCAGGCTGCCGACATGTTGAAAGAGCGGAAAGGCATTTCTGCCACAGTTATTAGTCCGCGCTATCTCTCTGGAATTGATATCCGTGTCCTGGAAGAACTGAAAAAAGACCACCATACAGTGATAACGCTTGAAGACGGGGCGATGGAGGGCGGATACGGAGAGAAGATAGCCCGCTACTACGGGAATCATGACATGCGCGTTCTGGTGCGCGGCATAAAGAAGGAACTCTACGACCGTTACGACTATCAGCAGATGGCCAGGGAATGCCGTCTTACTCCGGAACAGATAGTCGAAGATGTAGACTGAACGCCGTTATCGCCTTCCGGCTTGCCGGACGAAAGGTAAAGACAGTATAATAAGGTGTGCCTTTAAGGTGAAAAAGAAAAATTGGCAAAGGATGACAAAACAAGAGAGAGGGGCGAACCGATATTCGCTCCTCTCTCCGTTTACTGCTTTCGCATTATGTCTTTGCCTGTTTGCGGCAGGTTACTTGACCTGTACAACAAGATATTTGCTCGTGCTCCAGAACAACTGCGGATTGTTTATGCGCAGAACATACTGGTCTTTGGCGTCCTGTGACAGAGTGTAGCTGCTTGATGGATGCATGGTAAGCAGTTTTGCCGACTTGGAATAAAGTTTTATCTCCTTTTCCACGCGGATGTCGATCTTCGTGAAGTAGTTCTTGTTGAAATTGCCCTGCAACACCTTGCCTTTTACCAACACGTTCTGTTTCTTCAGCTCTTTCTTTGTGCCGAAGGCAAACCATGCAGTGTTCAGCTGCTTGTCCTGCGATTCTATTGTCTGCGTCTTCTTGTCGCTCTCCGACTTAAGATCGTCCATGCTTGTGTTGAGAGTGTTTATCGTCTGGTCGAGCTCAGCAATGTGGATGTCTTTCGATTCCAGTTCTGCTCTCAGCTGTTTAAGCTGGTCGTCCTTTTCCTGCATCTGCTTTATAAGGTTGTCTACAGTGCGTTTCAGTTCATCGCTTTTGAACGAGCTCTCGCGCATCTGCTGCTTCAGCTTGGCAATGAGTTCGCGGTTTTGTTCCATACGGTCCTGTATGAACTGTATGTTTTCGCGTATCTGCTGTTGTTTGTTTCCCCCTTCGCCTTCTTTGGCTAGCGTGACGCGGTCTTCTGCCTTGTTGATGGCGCGGAAACCTTCTTCAACGTCGTTGAGGATGGCCACCATATCGTTGATTTCCGTGTCGCGTTGCTCTATAATTCTCTGCAGGGAGTCGTTTTGCAATGAGTTTGCAGGTTGCTCGGGAGTTTTGTTGCCCGTGCATGCCACCATAAGGGCCATGCTGGCGGCTATAAACAATATCTTTTTCATAAGCGTTAATCCTGTTGGTCTTTGTATTTCGTTTTCTTTTGTTTCTTTTCTTCTTCCTTTCCGGCAAGTATTATAACGAACTCGCCTTTCGGGGGCGTTGTTTCAAAGTGGGCAATAACTTCGGCAAGGGTTCCGTGGACATTCTCTTCGTGAATCTTCGATATTTCGCGGCAAGCGCAAACCTGACGCTCTGTGCCGTAATATTCGGCAAACTGCTTCAAGGTCTTTACCACACGATATGGAGATTCATAGAATATCATTGTGCGGGTCTCCTCTTTCAACTCTTCAAGACGCGTTGCCCGCCCTTTTTTCTGTGGCAGAAATCCTTCAAAGCAGAAGCGGTCGCATGGAAGTCCCGACGATACTATTGCCGGAACGAAAGCCGTGGCTCCTGGCAGACACTGCACGGTTATTCCTGCGGCAACTGCTTCGCGAGCAAGAAAGAAGCCCGGGTCGCTGATGCCTGGCGTGCCGGCGTCGCTTATCAAGGCTATTGTCTGGCCCGCTTTAAGGCGCTCCACAATGCCGGCAGCCGTGCCGTGCTCGTTAAACTTGTGGTGGGCAATGAGACGGTTGCTTATGTCGAAATGCTTCAAGAGGACACTCGACGTGCGTGTGTCTTCAGCCAAAACGACATCGGCTTCCTTCAGTATGCGGACAGCCCGAAATGTCATGTCTTCCATGTTGCCGACTGGTGTCGGCACAATATACAATATTCCCATACGTACCTACAAATATAGGTATATTGGCAAGAGCGGCAAAAAATATCACGCATTCTTTGCATTTTTTAAAACCTCTTTGTAATTTTGCCTGCATATGGAAAACAATCTTGCAGGGGAAACACACCGCCCCGGACGAATAGAAGTAGTGTGTGGATCTATGTTCTCCGGCAAGACCGAAGAGCTGATAAGGCGTCTTAAAAGGGCCAAGTTTGCCAAACAGAAAGTGGAAATTTTCAAACCGTCTATTGATGTGAGGTATTCCGAAGTTGATGTGGTGAGCCATGACCGTCATTCCATACAGAGTACGCCTGTTGATTCCTCTATGGCCATATCCCTGCTTTCTTCCGGTATGGACGTGGTCGGAATTGATGAAGCCCAGTTCCTCGACGACGGATTGGTTGATGTCTGCAACAATCTTGCCAACCAGGGAGTGAGAGTCATTGTCGCTGGCCTTGACATGGACTTTCAGGGAAAGCCTTTCGGACCGATACCCGCTCTTTGCTCAATAGCCGATGAGGTGACAAAGGTTCATGCAATATGCGTGAAATGCGGCGCTTTGGCTTACATCAGCCACAGACTCGTGGCAAATGACCGAAGGGTGCTGCTCGGAGAACAGGCGGAATATGAACCGCTTTGCCGTGAATGCTACAAAAAGGCAATGGCGAAGCGTGAAGCCGGCAGTGAGATAAACTGACAAGGCAAGACTATTTTAACAAACACAATATCCATCATGCTGGAAAAGGAAATAACTTTCGATCGTTTTGTGCGTCTTCTTGGCACAGTGCTTCTTGTCGGTGGAGTGCTCTACCTTATGAATTATCTCAGCGGTGTGCTGCTGCCGTTTTTTGTGGCCTGGCTTTTGGCCTATCTGCTGTACCCAATCGTAAAATTCGTGCAATACAAAATGCATGTGCCCACACGCGCTCTTTCAATTATCGTTACGCTGATTTTCGTCTTAGCCGTCATAGCGGGCGTGTTCTACCTTATAATACCGCCAATGATAGAACAGTTCGAAAAACTTGGAGATGTGATAAGCCAATATGTAAAGCAGGGCACTAACGGAAAGGACATTCAGTCGATGGTGCAGCAATGGTTGCATGAGAACAGAACGACGGTGGAACAGATATTTAAGCGAAAAGACGTGACGGATGCCATAAAGACGGCAATGCCAAAACTGTTCAGCGTGTTGGGGCAGACAGCCAGCGTTATAATAAGTATCGTGGCTTCACTCATTACATTATTATATATGTTCTTTATCCTTCTAGATTACGAATATCTTACAACCAGCTGGATAAAGATCTTTCCAAAGAAGGTGCGTCCTTTCTGGCAATCGCTAATGAAAGACGTTGAGCGGGAACTTAACAGTTACATACGCGGACAATCTCTAGTGGCACTTATCATGGGAATTCTTTTCTGCATAGGATTTACGATAATAGACTTCCCTATGGCAATCGGTTTGGGCATTCTGATCGGTATCATGGACCTTGTGCCTTATCTTCATACCTTCGCCCTTATTCCAACGGCGTTCCTCGCGCTTCTGAAGGCTGCTGACACAGGGCAGAATTTCTGGCTGGTTTTCCTCAGTGCTTTCGCCGTGTTCTGTGTGGTCCAGGTTATAATTGACATGATTGTAACTCCAAAGGTTATGGGAAAGGCTATGGGGCTAAATCCGGCGATATTGTTGCTCGCATTGTCTGTGTGGGGAGCAATACTAGGCTTTATTGGTCTGATCGTGGCTCTTCCGTTAACCACAATTCTTATCGCTTACTATCAGCGTTACATAACGAAGGACAAATCCGTAATGCCTGTGATAGACGTTGAAAATGGCGAAAAAGCGGCAGAATGAACCTTCATAAACAATAAAGTTTGTGGTGAATTGAAAAAAATGACAATAAAATTTGGTAATGTCGCCAAAAGCGTTTACCTTTGCACTCGCTTTTGAACATAAAAGCAATAGGGAGATCCGCTAGCTCAGTCGGTAGAGCACAACACTTTTAATGTTGGGGTCTTGGGTTCGAACCCCAAGCGGATCACAAGTGACTCCTGCGGAATCACATAGGTTATAGAGGATTTTACTTCGGGTAAAGTCCTCTTTTCGTATCTATACGGTTGTGTTATAACGATTTTGCCCGCTCAAACAAGATTGTTTGGACACACATGACGATTCCTATCTCAAAGCGACGAGAAGCGAGAGAACGCACCAAAACAAAAAGTCACTACGCCCATGAGCGAGCGAAGCAGCCACAAAAAGAAAAAACTTATTTTTGAGGCAAAGCGCAAGACAAAGGCGTGAAAAGAGTTAACCACTTAGGCTGTGAAATTACTACATTGGCTCGTATTCGTCCAATTCATTCACAAGTTTGTAAAGA
>CAVAPC010000040.1:0-21565 GCA_963590505.1 uncultured Alistipes sp.
AGAGCACAACCTTGCCAAGGTTGGGGTCGCGGGTCCGAGTCCCGTTTTCCGCTCACGAAACGCCGCAATGGTGGAATTGGTAGACACGAGGGACTTAAAATCCCTTGGCCAGTGATGGCCGTGCGGGTTCGAGTCCCGCTCGCGGCACTTCTGTAAATATAATCGCTCTATAACCGATTGAACATTTATTCGTGGGAGTTATAGATAGACAATTCTTCCCCTCTAAAACCTTTATTTAATATGCAAAAAAATGTAGTTTTATTCCTGTCGGCAGCAACGTTGATGGCAATGTCGTCGTGTTCTTCAAAATTGGGAGAACTCTCTGCGGACAATTTCAGTGTAGTACCTAATCCGCTGGAAACACTAGGCGGAGAAGTTCCAACAACGATAAACGCCAAGTTCCCCGAGAAATATATGCAGAAGAAAGCCGTGGTTACCGTTACTCCGGAACTGCGCTACGGCAACGGACAGACGCAGGCTGGCAGGGCTGCAACCTTCCAGGGAGAGAAAGTTGCCGGCAACAACACAACGGTCAACTACAAGGCGGGCGGAAGTTATACAATGAGAACAAGCTTCGACTACAAGCCCGAAATGCACAAGAGCGACCTCTATCTTACATTCGACGCTTATGTAGGGAAGAAAAAAGTCAACGTCCCCGCCGTGAAGATTGCCGAAGGGATAATATCCACAAGCGAACTCTACAAGAAAACTGTCTTCAGCGACGGCATATGCCTTGCGCCGGACACATTCCAGCGTGTGCAGCAGCAGAAGCAGGAAGCGCAGATAAAGTTCCTTATCAACCAGGCAAATCTCAGAAAGAGCGAGATGAAGAACAGTTCTGTGAAAGACTTCGTCAGCATGCTCAAGAAAATCAACCGCGACAAGGAAAGCCTTAGCATAAAGAACGTGGAGGTTTCTGCATATGCATCGCCAGACGGTGGAGTGGAGTTCAACGACAAACTGGCAAGCAAGCGACAGGATGTTTCAGAGAACTACGTGAACAAAACGCTAAAGGAAACAAAGGTGAAGACTGACGTTGCAGCCAACTACACGGCGCAAGACTGGGACGGATTCCAGAAACTCGTGGCAGCATCAAACCTTCAGGACAAAGACGTGGTGCTCCGTGTGCTTTCAATGTATCAGGACCCACAGGAAAGAGAGCAGCAGATACGCAACATCTCCACAGGCTACCGCGAACTTGCCGACGGAATATTGCCGGAACTGCGCCGCTCGCGACTGATAATAAACTATGAGACAATAGGACGCAGCGACGAACAGATAAAGGCCCAGTATGCCGAAGATCCTTCAAAGCTCAGCGCCGACGAACTCCTTTATGCAGCAGCGCTCGAAAACGATGCAGCAAAGAAAGAGGAAATATACAAGACCGCAGCAAAGGAATATCCCAACGACGGGCGTGCATTCAACAACATCGCCGTGATGGAAGCAGCCAAAGGCAATGCCGGAGAAGCGCAGACTTATCTCAACCTTGCGCTTGCGAAAGGCGGACAGACTGCCGAAGCTAATGCCAACAAGGGACTTATTGCCTTGCAGAACGGCGACACGGAAGAAGCCAAGAATCTTATAGCAAAGGCTACTGGTGCCAATGACCTGAACAAAGCTCTTGGCGCTCTATATCTGGCGCAGGGCGACTACTACCAGGCTGAGAAAAACTTCAACGGCATAAACACCAATACCGCAGCACTGGCTCAGATTCTTAACAAGAACTACCGTGGGGCAACGGAAACCTTGGGAAAGGTGGCAAACAAGAACGCCATGACAGACTATCTCCTTGCAATAGTAAACGCACGGCAGGGAAACAAATCTGATGCTGCCTCATACTTGAAGAGCGCACTCGACAAAGATCCAAGTCTGAAAGCGTATGCCGACAGTGATCTTGAACTGAGAAATATAAAATAACAGTCTGAATGAAACACACCCTACTGTTGCTGGCCATTGCCGCAATGCTCGCATCGTGCAGTTCTAAAAAGGGATATTTCACCATTGAAGGAAGATTCCTTAACATGAACCAGGGCGAGCTGTATGTCTACAGCAGCGACGGACTGACCAACGGGGTTGACACGATAAAGGTTAACGGCGGACGCTTTGCAATGCAAATACCATGCACAAAAAGCGGACAGCTCACCATCGTGTTCCCCAACTTCTCGGAACAGCCCGTCTTTGCCGAATCGGGAAAAAGCGTGGACATAAAAGCGGATGCCTCTCACCTGAAAGAGATGGAGATAACGGGCACTGACGACAACGAGCTTATGACACAGTTCAGAAAGTCGGTGGCTTCGATGTCGCCTCCAGAAACAGTAGCTCAGGCCGAAAACTTCATCCGTGACAATGCCAAATCGCCAGTGGCAGTGTATCTGCTTAAGAAATACTTTGTTGGCAGTGGCAATGTTGCATATATAAAGAAAGGTAAGGAACTGTTGGCGCTTGTTGCCGAAAAGCAGCCCAAGAACGCAATCGTAAAGAGCTTGCAGCAGGCTGGCAACAGACTTCTTGCCACAACGGCTGGCGGAAAGATTCCGCCATTCAGAACGGTGGCTACAGACGGGAACGTCGTTACAGACAAAACGTTCAGCGGGAGAAAACTGCTCGTCTGCACGTGGGCTTCATGGAGCTACGACAGCGAGAATTTTCTTCGCACGGCAATGATACTGGCAGAGGACGGCGGTGGCAATGCCTCCATACTCGGAATAAATCTTGATGCCTGCGTGAAGGACTGCAAGGCAGCCATGACACGAAACAGGTTCACCTTTACCAACGTGTGCGACGGAGAGCTGTTCGACAGCAAACTCCTCGCCACGCTGGGATTCAATTTAGTGCCGGAGAACCTTGTCGTTGCGGCCAACGGCAAGATAATTGCCAAGAACATAACCATAGACGAACTTGAAAAATACATGAAATAAGGAAGGGCGCGCGGTATGATTGTCAAGACCTACAGTGCAGCGGTTAACGGACTTGAAGTTACCACAGTGACGATAGAGATAAGCATGGCGCGTGGCGTGATGTTCCACTTGTCCGGTCTTGGCGATGCTGCCGTAAGGGAAAGCCACGACCGCATTGTCGCAGCCCTTCAGAACAACGGCTACAAATTTCCCGTAGCCGACATAACGGTCAACATGGCGCCTGCCGACCTTCGCAAGGAAGGCAGCGGATACGATCTTCCCCTTGCAATAGGAATTCTTGCAGCAATGGAAAAAGTTAACGCCGCAGAACTTGACAAATACATGCTCGTTGGCGAGCTTGGACTTGACGGCAGGCTTCAGCCTGTACGCGGGGCACTGCCCATATCCATAAGGGCGAGGAAAGAAAAGTTCAAGGGGCTTATCGTTCCGAAGCAGAACATCCGTGAAGCGGCGGTGGTTAACAACCTCGACGTTTACGGCATGGAAAACCTTTACGAGGTTATTTCTTTCCTTAATGGAACAGCTCAGTTCGAACCCACACGAATTGACACGCGCAAGGAGTTTTACGACCATCAGGCAACGTTTGAACTTGATTTCGCCGATGTGCGTGGACAGGAAAACGTGAAACGCGCCATGGAAGTGGCGGCAGCAGGCGGCCACAACATGATAATGATAGGTCCGCCGGGAAGCGGAAAGTCTATGATGGCAAAACGTCTTCCCTCAATTCTTCCCCCATTGTCTCTGTCGGAAAGTCTGGAAACCACACAAATCCATTCCGTTGCAGGGAAGTTGGGAAAGGGCATGTCGCTGATCTCCCAGCGTCCATACCGCTCTCCTCACCATACCATCTCGCAAGTTGCCCTCGTGGGAGGCGGAATGAATCCGCAACCGGGGGAAATATCGCTGGCACACAACGGCGTTCTTTTTGCCGACGAGCTGCCGGAGTTCAACAAGGCAACGCTCGAAGTTTTGCGTCAACCTCTGGAAGACCGCAAGATAACCATTTCCCGTGCGAAATATACAATAGAATATCCCTGTTCATTCATGTTTGTGGCAAGCATGAACCCATGTCCTTGCGGATATTTCAACGATCCCACCCATCACTGCGTTTGTACTCCCGGGCAGATACAACGTTATATGAACAAGATAAGCGGGCCGTTGCTCGACAGGATAGACATACAGGTTGAGATAACACCCGTGCCGTTCAACGACATATCAAAGGCGCAGCCCGGAGAGCCGAGCGAGAAAATCCGTCAGCGCGTTATAAAGGCAAGAAGCATTCAGGAACAGCGTTTCAAGGACGTTTCCGGCGTTCACTGCAACGCCCAGATGACAGAAAGGATGATACATCAGTATGCCGAACCCGACGCCGACGGAATAAGTCTTCTGCGCATGGCGATGGAGCGGCTCAGCCTCTCTGCCCGCGCTTATAACCGCATTCTTAAAGTGGCACGCACCATTGCCGACCTTGAGGGAGAGGAAAACGTGAAGAGCAGCCACCTTGCCGAAGCCATTTCCTACCGTAACCTTGACAGGGGAGACTGGGCAGAGAGAGGATTTTGACCTTTAATCCTGTGATTTTTCAGCAGTAAAAGCTTCTGCCACGTGGTTGCGTTTTGTCTTGTCGATGCCGCGCTTCAGAAACATCACGATTCCGATTTTCATGCCACTGTGCAGCGACGCGGCCAGTCTGCTGTTGCTTATGCATGAAACCGGTGCAAAAGCTTCTTCTTCTATAGTTCCCTCGGGAGTTTGGGCTATTGGCGAAAGAATTTTGTAGCGGAAATATCCTTCCGCAGTGTTGGCATATGTCACTTCCGCTTCGTACCACCCGAATCTTCTGAGTCCCTCTTCTTTTGTCAGCACCTCTGTTACGCATGCCGTCTTGAACTTGTCTACAGCCGGAACAATGGGCGAAAACATTACGAATGTTCCCGCACTGAGTTTCATCGTCGGCCGTTCAGCCACAAAATGCCGCGAGGAAGCATCGTAAATGTGGCAGTGCCCATGTCCCTCGTCTATGCCGTCCACATATCCGGCAACTGGCGGGAAAACCTGCTCAACGTTCCTTTTCGCCGCAGCAATCTCCACGGCTCTTTCTTCTCCGCTTGCTGATGTGCGCGTCAGCACGTCGAACATCCTGCCCTGAATATCCCATGGCTTGCAGGGGAACATGTGGCTTTCGGCAATGACTTCCAGTCCGTCGTCGCCCACAAGCTTGGCGAAGCGCAAGCGCCGCGGTCCTTTTTCCTTTTCAAACACCTTCACTGCAAACATGCTCCTTATATTGTCCGGCAGCTTGCTTGCGCCGTGGTGCAAGAGCCAGGAATCCCGCCTGCGTTCAGCACGCTCCGCAAGCGGAAGAAACGTGCGTCCGTCCTTTGCCTTCTGCCGTTCCGAGTCTTCCTTTCTAAGAAGTTTCGGAAATCCCCAGTATTCCAGAAATGCGGGGAAGTTGAAATCGCAGAATGTCTCGCTTGCCTTCACTGCAACGGCAAGCATGCACGAATGGATGAGCGAGGGGCGCTCCAGTTGCAACTTCAGATAAGCAGCAAGCAGTCTGCGCACTATTTCCGATGATTCGCTCGCATAGTTTTTCATTAGATAGTGGTATATTGCCCAAGCCGTGTCGTTAGGGCTCCACACCGACGCTTCGATAGCTTCCAGAAGCTCGTCGAAAGAATATACGTTTGCCTTGTTGTCCGTGCTGTTCATATTGATTTAAGGTTGATGCAGGGCAAATATAGCACAAATACAGTGCCGTTCAAAGCAAAACGGCGCTTTTGTGGCATTGTCAGTCCGTTTCCACAATGATATGAAAAGAAGTGTATAAATATCACATAACAATAATGTTACGTGCAAATCCGTATGAATTGTTAATGGAAATAGCGGTTTTATTCATTTTTTTTTGTTTTTGTTTGGTGACAAACTGGATTATCACTACTTTTGCCCTATCAATACGCATGTTATTAAACGAATCGATTTAACTTATAATAAACTCATGAGAAAATATTGTTTCATCAAATTGGGCAAGACGGGCAAGAGCATGCTCGTGTTGGCTATGCTGCTTTTCGCTTTTGTCGGAAGTGTCAGCGCTCAGCTTCCCTCTTTCAAGCTGAAGACAATCGACGGCAAGACTGTGGATACCGCAACGCTAAGCAACGACGGCAAACCGTTCATCATAGATTTCTTCGCCACATGGTGCAAGCCATGCAACCGTGAACTTACAGCCATCGGCGAAGTTTACGAAGACTGGCAGAACGAGACAGGCGTGAAACTTTATGCCGTTTCTATCGACAAGGCGCAGAACGCAAGCAAAGTGAAGCCACTTGTCGACCAGCACGGATGGCCATACGAGGTTATCCTCGACCAGAACAGCGAGTTCCGCAAGTCGTTCGGCGGCGAGATGATACCGTTTGTAATCATCTGCGACGGCGAAGGCAAGATTGTCTACAAGCACAACGGATACACCGAAGGCGCTGAGCAGGAACTTATAGAAAAGGTGAGGGAACTCACAAGCAAGTAAAAAACTGAATACCCAAGTCTTATGCCGCAGAATCACAGTGTGGCATAAGACTTTTCTCGCAATATGCAGGCAGAGACGGCAGTTGTTGGCTGTCGCAACACTGTGGCTCTGGCCCAGCATTTGTCAATAAAAAACATACAACAGAAAAGTCACATGAAACCAAGACTATTCTTCTCGTTCGCAGCACTGCTTGCCGCCGCACACACCATGCAGGCACAGGAGTCGGCCGACGACAAGTTCACGATAAGCGGAAGCATACAGAGCGACATTCTCATCCCGCAAGACGATGATGCCATCGGTACGGAGAAAACCAACGACTGGGCATTGACCAATACTTACGCCGACATCGCAGCGCGCAGCAGTCACCTCGACGCCGGCTTGCGTTTCGAGTTTACAAAGCATCCCCTTCCAGGCTACAACACGGCAACGGAAAAGTTCAAAGGATGGGGTGTGCCCAATTTCTATCTGAAGGCACATTTCGACAACTGGGACCTCACGCTCGGAACTTTCTACGAGCAGTTCGGCTCAGGTTTTATCCTGCGTACGTATGAAGAGCGCAGCCTCGGCATAGACAACTCTTTGCTTGGAGGAAAACTCGTGGTGCGTCCCGTAAAAGGCGTACAGATAAAGGCTCTCTCAGGAAAGCAGCGCCATTACTGGAAGTGGAACAACTCATGGGTTAGCGGCGCTGATTTGGAATTGAGCGTGGACCAATGGGCAAAGAGCATGCAGGAACACAATACATACCTTACGATCGGTGCTTCGTGGGTGAACAAATACGAATCTGCTGATGAGGAGATATGGGTAGATCCAACCCACGTGCTGAATCTTCCAAGCAACGTTAACGCATTTGACGTGCGCACCACGTTGCAGGCTGGCGATTTCAACGTTCTTGCTGAATATGCATGGAAGACAGACGACCCAACTTACGACCGCCTTTATCCTTACATCTACCGCAAGGGAACGGTGGCAATGCTCTCCACTTCATATTCAAAAAACGGTCTCAGTGTGCTGCTCCAGGCAAAACGCAGCGACAACATGACATTCCGCAGCGAACGCAGCGTGCAGGGACTGTCGTCGAACATCAACAACTTGCCTGCATTCACAACAGAACAGACCTACGCTCTTGCAGCACTTTATCCATATGCCACGCAACCCAACGGCGAATGGGCTTATCAGGCTGAGTTCGGCTACAGATTCAAGAAGAACACTTGGATTGGAGGCAAATACGGAGCAAACGTGAAGGTCAACTTCTCGCACATCCACGCCATCAACCGCAACGTCCACGCAATCGGCGACGGTGTCCGCGGCTCCGACGGCTACGGATCGGCCTTCTGGAAGTGGGGCTCCGAAACGTATTATCAGGACTTGAACGTTCACTTCGACAAGAAGTTCACGCGCTCTTTCACTCTCAACCTCATGTACATGAACCAGTTCTACAACAAGACCGTTATCGAGGGCGAGGGCGGAATGATACACTCCGACATTTTCGTGGCTGACGCAAAATACAAGTTCAACAACAAGGTGACGCTTCGTGGAGAAGCACAGTACCTGTCAACCAAGCAGGACGACGGCGACTGGGTTTACGGTCTGCTTGAACTCTCGGTGCTTCCACATTGGATGTTCACCGTTTCAGATATGTACAACTGCGACGTGAGCCACCTTCACTATTATCAAGGCCTCGTTACATTCAACACTGGCTCACACCGTTTGCAGTTGGGCTACGGACGCACACGCGCCGGCTATAACTGCTCGGGCGGAGTCTGCCGCATGGTGCCCGCAAGCAAGGGTTTCACACTGTCTTACAACTATAACTTCTAACAAACGATGAACATAAAGAACCATATATACGGCTTTGCCGTTGCAGCAGCAGCTCTGCAGTTTGCAGCTTGCAGCAACATCGACGAGAATGACCGTGTCAGATATGTTGAGCCTGCCGAGGTAAAGAAACACGTGCTTGTGGAAGACTTCACGGGACAGAGCTGCGTGAACTGCCCGAGGGCCGCACAGGAGATAGCCAAACTACAGGAACAGTATGGCGAGGAAAACGTCATCGCTGTGGGTATCTACGGTGGCGACTACGGATATTCCCCTGTTTCGCAAGGCCACAAGCCGTGGTCGCTGACAACCGAAACGGGCAACTCATACTATACCACATGGGGAGTGAAGGCACAGCCCGCATGCATGGTAGACCGCGCAGGCGGTGCACCATTCTACAACACCGCATATCTGGCAGCCTACGTAGGGGCTCTCATACAGAACGAACCAACGGTAATGATTAACAACAAGGTGTCCTATGACGCTTCGACGAAGACGGCAGAGATAAAGGTTTCCGTTTCAACCCTTCAGGAGTTTGACGGAAAACTGCAGGTGTGGCTTGTTGAAGACGGAATTGTTGACATGCAGTACATGCAGGACGGAAGCATAAACAACGAGTATGTGCACAACCACGTGTTCCGCGCTTCTGTAAACAAGAAGGACGGGGAAGTCGTTTCATCTGCTAAGGAACTTTCCACAACAATAAAATATACGTATACCATCGACGACGCATGGAAGCCGGAAAATCTCTCTGTCGTTTCATTCGTCTTCAATTCAGACGGCGTGATGCAGGTGGAGAAAACGCCTCTCATCGCCAAGTAATGCAAAGTTTTTAGAACGGGAACAAAATAAAAAATAACGATAAAGAAATAAAAGTAAACAAGTGAAAGATATGAAAACACTAAAAAGCATTATGCTGCTAGGCATGAGTCTGCTCGGCATGCAGGCATTTGCACAGACTGACCTGACGACACTCACGTTTGTTGACAAGGCAGGCAATGTCGTTGCCGACGGAACGACGCTGACATGCACTGAAGTAGAAAAAGACCAGCAGGGCGTAACCCAGATTCCTACAGGTCTTTTTGTTAAGAACAACACCGCAGACGAAGTCGCAACCCTCTGTCACTTGAACGTTGAGACGCTCGACAACGGTGTAATTTCATGCTGCTTCCCTTCAACTTGCCAGGAAGCAAAAAGCGTAGGCGAAAAGTCAACATCACCCAACGTGCTTGACGGAGACGAAACAAGAGACTTCCTCACTGAATGGAAACCTACAGCTTACGGAACAAGCACAGTGTCTTTCCAAATCTACATTCAAGAGATCAAGATGGTTTACAATCCAGTCATAAAGATGGATTTGCCTGATTATGAAACGTTCAAGGCTTATGGTCCGAAGATTACAGTGAACTTTGTATATTCCGACCCTGCAAGCATCAACGGCGTGTCTACTACCGACGGTGCACAGGTGGAGGCTTTCTACACCATGAGCGGACAGAAAATATCAGCTCCGCTTTGCAACGGCGTGACATTGGTGAAATACACCAACGGAAAGACCGTAAAGATGATTCAAAAATAACAGATAAACAAACACATTTTTATTATGAGAAAATTTTTACTCTCGTTGGCAGCACTTTTCGTTGCTTCCTCGGCAGCTTTCGCACAGGTAAGCGTTGCCCAGGCTCAGGGTCTCTCGCTTGAGAAGAACCAAAGAGTTGTGTCAGTTCCGGTAAGGATGGCTCCTGCCAAGATTGACCTGAATTCAAACCAGCGTCTGGCAGGTCTCTACACATCAGACAATCTGGCTGAGTATGGCTTGGGTATTCCCAATTATGGCGCTTACGCAAACGCTAAAGCCGCTATCTACATGACTTCCGACCTTATGACGGGTTATGTAGGCAAAAAGATCGTGGCAATACGTTTCGGTCTTGCTTACACAGTTGGAGCTTCACGCGTTTTCGTTGCTCCAGTTACTAACGAAGGAATCTATTCAGACGTTGTTTCCCAGAGCGTTGAAAGCACCGTAAAGGGATGGAACATGGTTAATCTGACAACTCCTTATACAGTCGAGGCAGACAAGGGATACCTCATCGGCTTTGACTTCGCACAGAAAGCAACTGCATCCGGCTCATATTATACTGAAGACTGCTATCCGCTTTCTTGTGTAGACGAAGGTTTGTCAGGCCAGGATCTCTACATTTATTCCAACATCGCTTCTTCTTATGGTGGAAGCGGCGAAGGCTGGTATAACTTCGGAAGTTCAAACGGCAACCTCAGCGTGCAGTTTGTTGTTGAAGGCGAGTTCAACGACTATGACGTTACACCGAGCGACTTCAAGAAGGTAGCTGTTGGTCTGAACCAGGAGAAGACAGTTCCCGTTGAGATTTACAACAACAGTAAGGAAGCGGTAACAGACCTTGACTATATTGTTACTGTTGACGGTGTAGCCGGAGCAGAACAGCACGTAGTTCTGGATTCTCCCGTTGCAATGTCAAACTACGGCACATTGAATGTAACTCTTCCTGCACAGTCAACAACAGGAAGCAAAGCCGTTACTATTGAAGTGACAAAGGTTAACGGACAGACCAACCTCGCTTCAGACAAGGTTGCAGAAGGTATCCTTGCTGTAGTTGAAAAGGTATGGGACCGCAACTGCGTTGCCGAGGAGTTCACAACAGAACAGTGTCCTAACTGTCCAGCCGGTGCAAAGATCCTGAAGAACGCTCTTGCAAAGGTTGACGAAACACGCGTGTTTACCGCTTGCCACCATGCAGGATATTACACAGACTGGTTGACAAAGACATGGGACTCTCAAATCGTTAGCCTTATGTTCGGCGGAACCGGTTCTACGTTTGCTCCAGGTTTGATGATCAACCGTCGCAGCGACGCCGTACCTGCAGGTAGCAATACCTACGGTAACGTATTCTCAATTAACGGTTACTCAGCAACCGTAGTGGCTGCATACATGAATGCCCAGTTGGCAGAAACGTCAAATGCTGCACTGAAGATCGAGGCAACTCCAAATGCTGACGGCACAGTGCTCAACGTTAAGGTTACGGGCGAGTGCAACGAAGGCTTCGACAAGGACGCAAGTCTTCTCACTCTCTACCTCACACAGGACAGCGTTAAGGCACAGAGCCAGAGCGGAGCATCAGGCGCTTATTACCACATGCACGTTATACGCTATGCAAACAGCGCATGGGGACAGAGTGTAACATGGAACGACGACAACACATTTGAGGCTAACTTCAGCATCACCATGGCTACGGCTTGGGTGAAGAAGAACGTCAAGCTGATTGCGTTCCTGAACACTCACAATGCAAACGACTATACCGACAATGTGATTGAGAACTCAATTGGTTGCGACTATCCTGCCGATGCAGCAGCTATCAGCGGTGTCGTTTCCGACGGCAACAATGTTGAGGTGGCACGCTACACTGTAGACGGTCAGCTTCTCTCTGCTCCGCAGAAGGGCTTGAACATCGTTAAGATGAGCAATGGCGAGACAATGAAAGTTATGGTGAAGTAATCTGGCATTACTTCCGAACGTAATAAAGCGACAAAAGAAGGCAACCACAATCGGCTGCCTTCTTTTTTTGTTGCTTTTTTTAGTCTTTGATGATTGTTGCTTCAGTTTTTGAAGATTGTTTTGGAAACGTGCTTTCGTTCAGAAGGCAGTTCCTTATGAAAAAAAGTGCGTTATGTCGTTTTCGTAAGGAAGTTGCTTTCGCACTAGGGGTAATGCCGTTTTCGTTTCCTTTGAAACGAGCGGTCAGAGTAAACGCCTGTGCGTTGTTATATTTCGGATACCTTTTGAATATCCAATCCCGTAGCTTCAGCAATTTGCTTGTCGGTCAGTCCCATTGTTTTCAGTTGCCTTGCTATTTCAATTGAACGTTCGGTGCGTCCTTCTTTGCGTCCCTCCTCGCGTCCCTGGGCACGGCCGTCATAAAGTCCTTCGTCGTAGCCGTCTTCATGGCTTGTGTCAAAGAGGCTGCGCATGTGTCTTACCGAATCCATATAGCGGTCGTAGGCTCGCCGTTCCTTGTCGGGCAGAGAGTCAACGCGCAACTGCTGCCGGGCTTCTGCAAGGCCAGCCGCCTTTGTCGTCTCGCTGATTTTTCCTGTTTTAAGGAATTCTATCCATTCGTCAAGCGGAGTCGTTGCAACCTTGTCGAAGTCGTTCACTCGCAGGATATAGTATTCGGGGAACACGGCACTGGCATCCTTCCTGTTTTCTGCGTCCTTTTCAGTCACTCCAAAGAACTTCTCGCTCTGCTTTGCCGAGAGCTTCAGCAAGTCGTGAGGCTTGTGAAGACCCTTGAACTCCGTCTTTCCGTGGTAGACGTAGTCTTTGCCCTGTCCAAGTTCAAAGTATACAATGTTTATGGAATACAGCTTTCTCACTTTGTCGTAAGCGTCCCCCTTGCCGATATACTCCGTTATGGCCTTCGAAACGCCGTAGAGCATGCGGTGGAAGTAAGTTATCTCATGGATGTTCTGTATTTCAATGATTATCAGTTCGCCGTCTTCATCTTCAGCAAGCATGTCCACACGTTTGTACTTGTCGAGGAAGTCCTCCTGATTGCCTTCGCTTTCAAGAAATCTCTTGATGGTCATCTTCCTGCCAATCAACGAATACAGCAGTCCTTCGAGCACGACATGGTTTGTCTTGTTGCGCAGAAGGCGTTCCATTGCCCAGTCAAATCTGATGTATTTTTCGTAATAGAACTCCATATCCTTATCGTTTTTAGGTTGACAGAAGGCAACTGCCATGAACAGTTGAGTTTTCTCTGCCGCCAAATTTACTAAATTAAATCGAAGCCGGCAATAACTGTAAGTTTAATTTCCAGCACGAATACATTATCCTGCCGCTTCAATGCTGAAAAGCGTAAAGCCAACCTCCTTACAGAGTATAGGTTAATAGGAAAGAAACGTTAAATCAGCGTGTTGCATAGCTAAAAACACTGTATTAAATAGAAAGTTTGGCGCAAAAAGTATACCTTTGTAGAGATATAAAACAATATTGTGAAAACATTTTCATTAAAATCACATCAATATGCAGATTAAAAGAATTATTGTGTTTGCTGTGGTGGCATTGACCTGCTCTTTGGGCATACATGCCCAAGACGAAGGCTTCAATCCCATGGCACAGCCACTGCCCACAGATCCAGCTGTCAGGACAGGAAAACTTGACAACGGGCTGGTTTACTATGTCCGCCACAACGGATATCCCGAGCAGCGTGTCAACTTCTACATCGCCCAGCGCGTGGGCTCCCTTCAGGAAGAGGAAAACCAGCGCGGACTGGCCCACTTCCTTGAGCACATGTGCTTCAACGGAACGAAGAACTTCCCCGACAACAATATCATTGAGTATACCCGCTCGCTTGGAGTGCAGTTCGGTGGCGAGCTCAATGCATACACAAGCATAGACCAGACGGTATACAACATCAACAACGTGCCTACCACGCGCGGCTTGGCAGCCTTGGATTCATGTTTGCTTATCCTTAGGGACTGGAGCCACGACCTTACTCTCGACCCGAAGGAAATAGACAAGGAGCGCGGAGTAATCCACGAAGAATGGCGTCTGCGCACTTCTCCGGAGAGCCGCATGCTCGAACGCAACCTTGAGACGCTCTATCCTGGTTCGAAATACGGAAAACGTTATCCCATCGGCCTTATGTCGGTTATCGACAACTTCAAGCCAAAGGCCCTGCGCGACTACTACGAGAAGTGGTATCACCCCGCAAACCAGGCAATCATCGTGGTGGGCGACATTGACGTAGACCGTTTCGAGGCAAAGATAAAGGAGATGTTCTCCGACATAAAGAACCCCGCAAATGCAGCACCCATCGTTGATGAGCCAGTGCCCACAAACCTTGAGCCGATTATTGTGGTGGAAAAGGACAAGGAACTGCAGGCCGCATCCATCGACCTTATGTTCAAATACGATGCCACTCCCGAATCGGAAAAGAACACTTTGGGCTATATGCTTGAGCAGTATGTCACTTCAATGGTCAGCCAGATGCTCAACGCCCGCTTGCAGGAAACTGCACAGAAGGCAGACTGTCCGTTCGTTTCAGCTTACTGCATGGGCGGCAACTACATCTTCGCCAAGACAAAAGACGCCTTCTCTTTCACAGCAACTCCTAAGGACGGACAGGCTGTGGCAACTCTGACAGCTCTCACTCGCGAGGCATTGCGTGCACAAAAGCACGGCTTCTTGGCAACGGAATACGAGCGTGCCAAGGCAAACTACATGAGCTCGCTGGAAAAACAGTACACCAACCGCGACAAGATTGACAACGATCGCTTCGGCCGACAGATGGCAAGCAACTATCTTGAAAAGGAACCGCTCTTGTCAATAGAGCAGCAGTACAAGATGATGCAGCAGCTTACGCAGATGCTGCCCGTAGAGCTCATCAACGAGAGCCTTGGTGAACTGATCAACGTGGCAGACTCAAACGTTGTCATCTTCAGCGAGAACACAGAAGCACAAGGCGCCGTTTATCCTACGGTAGAAGGTCTGAAACAGGCATACGAAAGCGCACGCGCTGAGAACATTGAGGCTTATGTAGACAATGTAAAGCAGGAACCGCTCATAACACAGGCACCAAAGGCAGGAAAAATCGTTTCTGAGAAAGACGGTGCAAAGTTCGGCTACAAGGAACTTACTCTTAGCAACGGTGCACGCGTGTTGCTGAAGAAGACAAACCTTAAGGAAGGCGAAGTGGTTTTCTATGCAAGCTCTAAGGGCGGCAAGTCGCTCTATGACGTGAAGGAGCGTGTAAACCTCGAAATGTTCAACGACGTTATCGGTGCCAGCGGTCTTGGCAATTTCACTTCAACGGAACTGATGAAGCAACTCGCAGGAAAGAATGCCAACGTAGACCTGAGACTTGGAGACTTCCACGAATATCTTACTGGAAACTGCACGCCGAAAGACCTGGAAACAATGTTCCAGATGAACTATCTCTACTTCACGGCAATCAAAAAGGACGAACAGGCTATCAACAACCTGCTTGACCAATACCGCGAGGCACTGAAGAACAAGGACCTCTCGCCTGAGGCAGCACTCAGCGACACTGTAACGACAACGCTCTATGCCCACAACCCGCGCGAGAAGTCGCTCACCGTTGAGGACATCGACAAGGTTGACTACGACCGCATACTGCAGATTGCAAAGGAACGCACGGCAAATGCTGCTGACTTCACATTCACTATCGTTGGTAATTTCGACGATGCTCTTGTGCGCAAGTACATCGAACAGTATATCGCTTCGCTTCCTTCAGTGAAGAAGGGAAAGAAATACGTTCACGAAGACTGGAAACCAATTACCGTTTATGCGCAGGGAACTATTGACAAGACGTTCAAGCGCAAGATGGAAACACCACAGTCTTACATTGTTTCATTCTGGTATAACACCCAGTCACCGTACACTCTCGACAATGCGGTAAAGGCCGATGCAGCAGGACAGGTTCTCGAAATGGTTTACCTTAAGACCATTCGCGAGGATGAAGGCGCAGCATACACGGTTTCTGCAAGCGGAAACGTTAGCTTCGGTGGCGACAAACATGTTGCACAAATCTTCGTAATGTGCCCAGTGAAGCCAGAAAAGAAAGATGTGGCATTGAAAATCATGCGCGACGAACTTCAGAAACTTGGCACAACAATTGATGCCGACATGCTGAAGAAGACAAAAGACCTCATGTTGAAGCAGTATGACGACCAGCTCAAGACAAACTCTTACTGGCTTAACGCTATCAACACTTACGATGAGTACGGCATTGATACAAATACTGACTACAAAGCGTTTGTAAACGCCTTGACACCGGAATCGGTTGCAAAGTTTGTCAAAGACAATATCATCGGAAAGAACATCGTGAATGTGGTAATGCTTCCGCAGGAATAATATCCTAACCATATAATCAAAGAATCCCCGGTTTGCTTTTTGCAGGCCGGGGATTTTGTTTGACTTGTATCTTTGGAAGAACTGACAGTTGCAGCTAGATCCTTTCACCGTTTGTTTAGTTCTGGTTTATGGCTATGGCGTTGACCATAATGGCGAGAGTTTTCATGCGGGCATAGTCGAAAGACATGTATACAAGCCCTCCGAAAGGATTTTCTGTGCCCCAGGAATTTTTGCAGACAAAGAACTTTCTCCCTTTCTTGTCGTGGGCTATACCAACGATGGACATACAGTGGTCGTCGGTTGTCCTGAAAGAATCAATTCCCCGTTGGCGTTTCTGTTGCGTAGCCATGCGGTCGGATGAAGGCACGTCGGCTATGCCCTTTGCAAATGAAAAGCCTTTTTCGCTAGTGTCGCCCTCCCAACAGACGGGATGGCCGTCCATTACCGATTTTTCCATAATTTGCAGCATCCTGTTCAGAGGAACATTTACGAAGCTGTCGTTGTTGAAATTGTCGTTGCTGGGCAGTATTACGCGTTTGTCGTAAGGTTCGTCCTGCACGCTTGTGAAGCCAATGTATTCATCGGGCATGCACACACTGTGGGCAAACTCAAGCGGCGTGTATTCCATGCTGAACATATACACATGTCCCGGCAGGGGATTTATTGCAGCGTCGAGCACTCTCTCTGCTTCGGCACGCGATGTGGGAATTCCGTTGCTCCTTGCCGCCTGTGCTCTGACTGCCGTCTGAAGCTTTCGTGCCGCAACGTTAATGTTGGAAGAAGTGTGGTATGAATCATAAGGAAGAAGTCCGTATGTCTGTATTATCCTTATAAGCTGCGGCATGATGCCGCGTGTCGTGATTCTGTTTCTGCCGTGAGAGGTATAACACTTGTCCACTTGTTCCTTCATGAACATGCGTGCAACGTATGCAGGCGAGAGGTTCACGGAATCTCCGCGCATGATATGTTCCGTTTCTATCGTTGCAAGCATGGCGTAAGCCCAGCAGAGACTGCTTGCTCCTTGGTCTTTTACGGGAGTCATTCCCAGCATAACATCGTTGGTGAACGCAGTGGCAGAAGTGTCAGCGTCGTCGTCAACAGCCAGAAGTCCCTTGTTGCTTACGGTGTTTCCGCTGCAGCCGGAAAGAATGACGGTTGCCGAAACGATAGCCGCTATGCGTGAAAGCGGCTTGATGAAGCGTGTATCAAAGTTTGTCATATCGTTGTATCGTTCATTCCTCCACAAGTTTCCCCTCGGCATAAAGGGCGTTCCACATGGAGAAGCGTGCCTCGGGTGCCATGCGCTCTATCTCTTTGAAAAGACCGGCTACCGACGAGCGGTGGGAGTCCGTTTCATAGGGGCAGAGCTTCTTTTGCTTTTCATATCCCTTAAGCTGGGAGTAGCGGAGAATGTCTGCCTCTTCCTCCATACACAGCGGGCGTATGATTGTAATGGGCATCTTTTTCATTTTCAGCCGTGCCGGCATGGTGGAGAAATGCCCTTGGAAAATTTGGTTCATTAGTGCAGTGTGTATGATGTCGTCCTGGTGATGGCCAAGCGCTATCTTGTTGCATCCCAGTTCCTGCGCTTTCAGGAAAATCTGTTTGCGGCGGTTCCACGAACAGAGGAAGCACGGCGACTTGCGGTTGTCGGTTGCCATGTCGAACCCTGTGGTCACAACGTGCAGCTTCACACCGTGGCTGGCGGCGAAAGTCTCAAGATATTCAGTGTCGCTTTCGTATCTTATGTTGTCCATGCGCACATGAATGGCATGCACCGTAATGTGCGGCTTGCTTATCTTCTGTTGCCTGCCCAGCAACTCAACAAGGAATAGAGAGTCTTTGCCGCCTGAAAGGGCCACAAGTATGTTGTCGCCGTCTTCAATGAGGTGGAATTCCTTTGCAGCCTTGCGGTAGCGGCGCATAAGGCGCGCTTCGAGTTTCGATTCTTCTGTAGGTTTTGGCATGGGGATGATATGTCTTGTTGAAGAAGTGTCTATTTGAGAAATACCAGAAACACCGCAGCCACGAGCAGCAGGAAGGCGAGATAGTGGTTCCAGTGCAGTCCTTGGTTTCCGAACATAAGGTTAATGATTACCGTAAAAATAACCAGGCTGAGGCATTCCTGTATGACCTTGAGCTGAACAAGCGAGAACGGTCCGCCGTTGCCCGTGAAACCTATTCTGTTTGCAGGCACCTGGCAACAGTATTCAAAGAATGCAATGCCCCACGAGAAAGCTATTACTCCAATTAGAGGCCAGTTGCTTGTAGTTCCCGCCTGTTGCAGTTTCAAATGGCCATACCATGCCAAAGTCATGAAGACGTTGCTTAATATCAGCAGCAGAACGGTGTATATTCCTGTCATTTCTAATTTTGTTTGTATCTTTTAAGTTCTTTCAGATTTCTAAATAAAGCACAAAATTACGTTTTTTCGTCCATCAAACCAAAGCAGCGTTGTATCTTTTGACGTTAACCCGCTGCTTTAGGGTTTTCCCTAACAAAGAATATGGATTCTGTATTTGTCGGTTTGCACGGGAGATAGTAAATTTGCAATACAAAAACGATAAAGGCTGGTGCAGTAGCGCATGCCTGTGAATATATTAACGGATAAACCAACAAGATTATGAAGAAGTTATACTCTTTGCTCATGGTTGTTTTCATGGCAATAACCGCGGCGACAATGACAGGCTGCGACCCTGACGAAAACATGGCATACAACCTTTGGGGCGTGTGGAAAGGCAACATGTATATGCAGAGCAGCTACAACGGGCGCGTATACCAGTCGTCATATTCGGTATTGGCCTTTGACAAAGATCCTTATGCCTATGCCCAGGGAACGGGATACTGGATAGATTACTACAGCAATGCACCTTTCGACAACTACTCCAGCCGCATACAATGGAGAGTGGTCAACGGTGAACTGCAGATATATTCCATTAAGGAAGACCGCACTTACTATGTCTACAACTATACAATGAACGGCAGATATTTCAGCGGATACATTGATGACGGAGAAAGCAGAAGCGGTGTTTATTTCGAACTGCAGAAGACTTCGTCGCCGAATTGGAGCGATTACGACTGGGACGGCTATGACTACAACGACTATTACAGCGGATACAATTACGCCCCCGCACGCTCTGCTGCGAAGAATGCCAAGTCTGAACCGGTAAGAAGCTTGGCTAAACCTGAATAAACGTAATAAAAATACATACTACAATGAAGAAACTCGGATTATTGACAATGATTGTTGCCATGTTGCTCGTCACTGCAACGGCCATGGCTGGTGTGAACAGCAAGAATACCCTTCCCGACATCACCTATCCAAACGTCGGTTCAAGCAATACGGACTATTGCAAGATTGCTTCCGTAACCTACGGCAGCACCATAACGATGGTAAAGCTGGTTTACAATACGGCAAAGGTTACCTTTGAGGACACGAAGAACATAAAGATTGTTGACCAGACAAACAACAAGACATACGAACTGAAGTTCATCAAAGGCCTGAAAAGCGGTGAAGAGGTGGTGCTCGACGGAAGACGTTTCGTCACTCTCGTCTTTCCGAAACTGAAAAAGAATCCTCAGGCGGTAGATATCGTGTGGAGCGACGGCAACGCTTTCCAGTTCCTTAACGTCAATCTGACTCAAAGCGGGCCAATCCAAAGTGTTTTCGACAAGGATGCACTTGAGA
This sequence comes from uncultured Alistipes sp., assembly GCA_963590505.1. Classification (GTDB taxonomy): domain Bacteria; phylum Bacteroidota; class Bacteroidia; order Bacteroidales; family Bacteroidaceae; genus Prevotella. The sequence goes on from CAVAPC010000040.1 coordinate 19,860, forward strand.
CGGAACTTAACAAACAGTTTGAAAACGAAGGAATAAAGTTCAAACAACTTGACGATTAAACTTTTATCGATTCATAGTAAAACTCCTGGACTGCCTCATAAAAGAGGTCAGCGGGAGTTTTTTCAGTCAAGGCATCAGACACTAAGTTGTTCCTTTACTAGATGATAGTACATCCCATGATTAGTTATCAAGTCTTGATGTTTACCTGTTTCTACAATACGGCCATTATCCAATACGATTATTTTGTCTGCATCAAGAACAGTACTTAAACGATGAGCAACTATCAGCACAGTCCTACCTCTGTAGAAATCCCTTAAATTGCGCAATATCCTATTTTCAGTCTTAGCATCAAGTGCGTTCGTTGCTTCATCAAGATACAAGAATTGAGGATTCTTATATATAGCGCGAGCTATCAATATTCTTTGTTTTTGTCCAGCACTTATTCCCACTCCATTATGTCCAATGACCGTATTGTACCCTGATGGAAGCTTATCTACAAATTCTTCAATGCAAGCCAATTTCGCTACATCTTTCAATTTTCCTTTATCAATGGATTTTTCATAAGGTGCAATGTTATTGGCAATAGTATCCGAAAACAAAATCCCGTCTTGCATAACTATTCCACATTGTGAACGCCACCAATTTACATCAAAGTCTTTAATGTTATCATGTCCTATTTGTATGCTTCCCTCAAATTCTGTAAAATAAGCTAATATCAATTTTAAAATAGTCGTTTTACCACTTCCACTAGAACCCACAATCGCTGTGACTTTATTATGTTCAGCAACAAATGATATTGTATTTAAAACTGGATGTGGAGAAAATTTATCATATTTAAATGTTAGATTTTCAAACATGATATCCCTATCAAGGGGAAGAAGTCTTTTTAAATGTTTTCCAGAAATATTTTCATCATTCAAGCAACAAATATCATTAATTCGATCGTTACTTATTTTTACATCTTGCAATAAATATGCGAATGAAATAAGTTGCTCTAATGAGATTGTAAGATAATTGACGATAAATAGAGTAGCCATCATATTTCCCAAAGTCATTTTCCCGTCAATAACAGACAAGGACAACAAAACTGTTATTATTAAAATACGGGCATTACTTAAAACCGATGTTCCGGTATTGTCCATCTGGCTAAAATAAAGTTTTTTAATTCAAGATTAAAAATTTTATCTTGTTGTATCGTCCATTCTTTTAGCCTTCGGGTCTCACACTTTTGAAGTTTTATCTCTTGCATATTTGACATCATCTGCCAAATTTTATCGTTATTGTCGGCAAGAGCATCAAAAGTTTCATAATTAAGAATCTTTTTACGCTTAAAAAACAGAGCAGACCAAAATATAAGAATAATGCTGAACAAATAAAAGACAATAAAAATTGAAAGGGCAGACTTAAACAATAGGCATGAAAATACTATAAGGGTTATAAAAGAAAACAAGACATTAAGTACTTGTCCTGTTATAAAACCATTTATTCTTTCGCAATCAGACAACCTTTGTAATAAATCGCCAGTATGTTTCCTGCTAAAAAACGACATTGGCAATCTAAATAGTTTCATCAGAAACTTAGACAACAATGACATTCCTATCTTAAATCCGACTTTCAATAGAACCTGTCTTCGTATAAAATCAATTATAACCGAAATTAAAGACAAAAACATTTGTCCTAACAGAACAAACCATACTGTATGTACA
>CAVAPC010000041.1:0-21377 GCA_963590505.1 uncultured Alistipes sp.
GGGGGCTTACTTTTCAAAAAGCAAAGCCCGAAGCACGATTTTTCTGGGCTTCGGGCATCTGATTTTTGTCCTTTTGAGTTTTACCGGACAGCAATATTACCAAAACGTTATTCCTTACGGAAAAACACCTCGCCATCAAACCTCTTTTTAACATATCAAACGGTGAAATCTGATTTGGGTGACGCATTGACGAAGTCAGGAAGCTATGTCGGCGAAACGAGCAACGGGCAAACAAAAAGTCCGGAAACCCATATGCAGGCTTCCGGACTTTTCATGTTTAGTTTAAAATGGTTGCGTTACTTCACTGCCACCTTTAAGGTCTTTCCGCTATTTGTGCGGATTATGTTCACACCCTTCTGACGGCTGGACAGTTTCTGTCCGCCAATGTTATAGCGACCGCTCACGTTATTGTCGAGAGAATTGTTCTCTACGCCGTTCACACCGTCAACCACGGCAAACGGAACGCACAAGAACTGAATCTTTCCACGCTGCGTTGCGCTTACAACAATGCTGAGAGCCTTGTTGTAGTCTGTATTGACAGAAAGTTTACCGTCGGCAGAGAGCGTTACATACTGAGCCACATCTTCAGAGAGAGCATCGGCAAAAGCGTAAGAAACCGTAGCCGTTGCATCATCGAAGTTAAAGAATTGGCTTAGGTCAACAGTAGAGCCAATGTTTTGCTGTGCAGCTTCATTCATTACACGTTCACCATTAACATTGTCAAGGCAGAAATAAGCAGATGTGTTCAGGTATCCACCGCCCTTATCAGTGCCGTCGATAGAGAACTTAACGGTCTTCACCTTGCCGAGAGAACGCAGGTCAACCCACTGCCAAGTGTCAAGAAGATAACGGTCGGCCTCCTTTGAAGAACGGTAATCGGCCAGATAATAGTCAACCGTAGCTTCAGTGCCATCGGCACGCGTTCCGGTGAATATCACTTTCAGATAGTCGCCTTCAACAAACTTGCGTGCCAATCCGTTGCCGTTGTTTATACATTCAGCAGCCCAAGCCTCGTTTGTAACGTACATACCGCGGATGGTATCGCCTTCAAGGCTGTTAAGAACGGTTATTGTTCCGTTGTCGTAACCAACGCCGTAGTTTTCAGAGTTGTCATAACCGTGACCAGCATAAGAGTTATACTGGTCTGGAGTCGTCTTCTTGAAGTTTGTAGCCGTACGGTTGGAAACAGCGAAGCCTGTCCATGAGTTCCAGTCAATACTGTAGTTGTTGGAGAACTGATATGAACCGCTCACTGTTGAGCCTTCATACTGCTTGTCGCCCCAAGCACCCTTTATTATGTTGCCCTTTGTGTCTGGTCCGGTCCAGAAGCTCTCGCTGTCAAGATAGAGATTCTCGAACGTTGCAGTCTTTGCTTCGCCTAGAACTGCCACGCGGCAAGTGTCCTGTGCAGTCTTTCCGTTGGCGTCGACAACGCTCATGTAGTAAATATCACATTCTTCCGGCGCATATTCAACGGTTGTTTCTCCTGCGGTTTCAAGTTGTGCCGTTGCCACATCGTCACGTTTTCCGTTCTTCAGCGTTATGGTGAACGGAGCCGTTCCGTCGGAAACAATAGCCTTGAATACTGCTTTCTGACCGTCTTCCACTGCCGTCGGCGCTTCAGCGACGATGTTTACAGCCGGTATCTCAACTATAACCTCGCCACCTGCCACGAACTTGCTGCTCTTGACAACCGCAGATGTAGTGCCACGGAAACTGGTAAGCACCATGTATGCAACATACTCCTTGTCTTTTTCCAGTCCTGTCAGCACGCACGATGCAATCTGATTCTTGCGCACTGTTACGAGCATCGTATCTTCCATAACCTCGTCAAGAGTAGGTTCTGCAAGTGAAGACTCCCTTACAACCGTCTGCAATACGGCAGCCATGTCGGCCTTAACGTTGAGCGTTGCCGTTGAGTCTGTGATGTCAGTGATTGTCGGGAAACCTTGAGCCACAACAGGCGCATCAGTAGAAGCGTTGAACTCGTAAGCTCCTATGGTTGGCTTCTGTGCATCGCGCTGCGTTCCGGTAATGTCAACCTTGACGTACGACAACGGTTTTGCAGTGCGCAAGTTACCTTCTTCGAGCGGTTCGAGTATTTCGTCAGAAATGAAACCGACGGAATCATTCAAACCGGCAGCTTCGTTTGCCTTTGCGTTCCATGCCTCATAGTCAGCATAAGAGTTTGACTTGTCGAAAGCGAACACGCTGCCTGTAGTGAATACAGAGTTGTTCTCATAAACAACCTTGTTTATACATTCCTCTTTATAGTAACGGTAAGCGTAGCCCTGGGCTTCGTTCTGGAACACGTTGTTGACGATGTTGACATTAGCCAAATCTGCATCGTTCACATACATAGCCGTAGACTGCGGAGCTTCGCCAGTGAGACGCACGGTATTGTGGACAATGTTCAGATATGAAGAAGGAGAGCCTATCTTTATACCGAATGCACTGTTGCTGTTTGTACTGATGTTTATCTCGTTGTTGGCAACGATTACGGGCGCGTTTGCCGTTCCCTTCATCTGGCGCAACGATATAGCCTCAGCCTTGTCGATGCTTAGATTGAACACGTTGCCGCTTATCTCCATGCTCTCGTCATAGTCGTCGCGAAGCTGACCGTCGAAACCGTAGAAGTCTTTTGACGTTGCATTGTTCTCGATACGGTTGCCGCGCAGTTTTGCGCCAAGCTCGTCCATGCAGTATATAGCCTTGGTGCCCTGGTTGCGCAAGATACAGTTCTCTATAACTCCGCCCACTTCCTTAGGCAGCGGCGGGTTGACATTACCTGTTCCGCCCATGCGCACACCGATGTATCCGCCCTCAAGAAGCGAGTTCTTAACGGTGAGATAGTCGTTGTTGTGGTTGGCAAGGTTCTTTGAATAGGTGTATATGAGGTTAATGTCATCGCTGTAGGATTCTGACGTCGCTGCATGGATATAGCAACTGTCAACCGTCAGGTGACGGCTCATGTTCTTTACATGCAGAACGCCGGGGAACTGAAGGTCAGTTGTGGTTATCTGCAGTCCGCGCAGAGTGAGCCAGTCGGCGCCTGAAACTGAGAACACGCCGTATTCAGCCGACATCTTGTCGTCGCTGTATGCCGGTTCGTCGTAACGGTCGTAGTATATTTTCACATCGTTCCAGTTTCCGGTTTCGCTTTGTATTGTTATGCTGTTGTTCTCCGATGCACCTGCAATCTCCGGAACTTCAACCTTTTCGTTGTATATGCCGCGTTTGATGCTGATAGTGACAGGACCGGAGATACCGTCCTTCAATGCGTCAACGGCAGCCTGTATTGTTCCGTAGTCGCCACCTGCGCCAACAGTGAATGTACCGCTGACGCCTTCTGCAATTGCAACTGTACTTGAAGCAGGCTCTGCAACGATGCTGTCGTTTACGGCAGTAATCTTTGCCGAAGCCTCGTTACCTACAGCGGCATCTCCCTTTATGTTATAGGCCAGCCACAGGTGGTATGTGTCAGGACGGGTAATGCCATAGTTCAAATTAACCACGCCCGCATCGGCAACGGCCTTACCAACGAGGTGAGTCGGCGCAAACGTTGTGGTGGAATCCGTTGTATATACAACCACATCGCCCACAGTCTGAACATCGGCAGGAGCGAAACAGATCTTGTTTATGCTGAGAGTGTCGAGGTCGCCTTCCACGTTAACCTCAGCAAGAACCATCTGCACATCGGTTTCACCCTTCATTGCCTTTGCAGGAGAAACGGCCTTTGTTGTCACCTTATTTATATATAGGGGAACTTTCTTGTAGGCACTGACTTCTATTGCAAAGCCGGCTCCTGTTGACTTGGTTGTGAAATTAACCGTAACCTTGCCGTCGGCAGATGTAGACACGAAATATTTAGGCTGGTCGTAACGGGAATACGTTGCGTCGGCAGTTGTCTTTACGGTATCGCCATTGTAGATATTGAATTTATCACTGTATCCCTGGATTTCCCACTGCTTGAACGTTAGCTTGACACTCTCGCCAGTAGTCTTGGGAGCAAACGTTACCGTTCCTTCAAAGTTCTTTGTGTAGTCGCCGTCAGCGCCTCCGTCGTCGTAGAACATAATGGGCTGTCCGTTGGAAACGCGCACTTCTCCGTTGTTTCCGGACTTGAACACATATATGTTCTTCAGTGTCACTTCGCCTTCGGGATCACCGTCTGTAACGTCAACAGTTTCACCGCTAACGGTAATCGCTGTGACAGCAGCGTCTATCACGTCGCCTGAAACTGTGGTTTCGGCTGCGTCAGCCTGCAGACGGAAGTAGTTGTTGCCTTCTGAAAGCACGAATGCAGAATCGAGCACAAGAGTTGCAGCAGTTGTGGAAGCGTCTACGGCCACAGAAGCAAGAGCCGCGGAAGAAACCGACGCGTCGGCATTTTCCACATTATAGAGAGTGAGCTTTGACATCTTGCTCTCGTTGCCTTTCAGATTAACCGTCACCTTGTCGAGTGTCTTTGCATCAAGCATACCAGTTGTCTTGACATTCAGCGTGAGAAGGTCTATGTTCTTTTCGCCAACACTGGCAATGTTCTTTGAGGACTGTGTCGTCTCTGTCCCTTCAACTGCCATCGGCGACTGCTTATACTCGCTTACGGTTGCAGTGAAGCCGGCATAAGAATAGTTGGAAGAACTGTTAGGACAGAACACAACTGTAAGTGCACCGTCGGCAGCGCTCGAACGAAGCGTTTCGGCTGGCCCTACTTTACGGTCGTCGTATGATGTGAGTTCCCAAAGCAGTTTTCCTGTAGTGCCTTGTCCTTCATAAATTTTGAAGAGAGCCTTGGTGCCATAAGAACTGGAGGCATACGCAAGGTCAAAGGCAGAGAAATCAATCTGACATACCATGCCGTCGTGCTTTGGCAGGAAGATATTCGTACGCGTATCGGTTCCGCCTTCATAGTACTCACTGTAGCTTGAGCCGCTCTTCGTCTTCAATACAATTGAATTGTTTACGTTTTTCGTAACTGTTCCCTGATCCTTGTGAGAGTAGACGATGTTTACGACCTTGCGGTTTCCGTCAGGATTGCCCGCTTCAACAGAATGGACGCCATCGCTCAGTGTCATTGTTGTAAGTTGTGCGTCAACTGTTTCGTCATTCAAAGCATCATCGTCAACATCGTATGCAAGCCAGAATATGTTGTCGCCTTCAGAGAGTTGCACTGCCGACGTTGCCGTTATGTCAAACTCATCAGCGGCAACGACAGCTTCACCAACCTTGGTCGCTGTGCTGAAGGTAGCGTCAGCCTTGGTATAATATAGCGCAGCCTTTGCCACACGGGCATATGTCCCGTTGGTGTTGAAGCTGAATTTCTGCACTGTAAGCGCTGGCTCCGTGTTTTCTGTTACCACATTTATCTTGAGCATCTGCTGGTCGGTGTCGCCTGCGGCAAGTGTCTCGCTTGAAGGATGAACCACGGAAACCGAATCAACAGTCATTGCCTGAGGCGTGAACAGGCTAACCTGTGCAGCAAAGCCCTGTCCGGTGTATGAACATTCGTCGCCGCTTGCAAATACAACGGTAAGGGCACCGTCGGCAGAAGTTGAGCGCAAACGTGGTGTTGTACCTTTCTTCACTGTTGCTATCAGGTTTGCATCATCAACTGTTGTACCGTTGTAAACTTTGATTCGCTGAGACTTCTCGTCACCTCCAAGGTTGGGGGCAAGGGAACTCTCGAAGATATCGACCATAGAGAAGTCTATCATAACTTTCTTTCCGTCAACTCCTGGAACGAAAGTTGTCTGTCCGTTGAACTTCACGGAAGCCTTCCCGTCCATTCCGCCATCGTCATAGAAACTTACGGGAATGTCTGTCACTGTAACAGTCTGGCTTTCTTCGCCCATCACCACAATAGCAGGATTGTTTACCTCAACAGAGGCTGCGGCCGTAAACGGCTGCACTCCGTCGGGACAAGCAGTAGTTGTTACAGATGTAACGTCGAGCTGAACCTTTGCGCCCACAGGAGCACTTTCTGAAAGGTTTCCGGCAATGGTGAAATAGTTTGCTCCACTCCCGAGTTCCTGGTCGAGAGCAAAAGTGTAGGTGTCACCGTCCTGAGAAACAGTCGCACTGAGCGGTGTTTCTGCGCTACAGTCAGTTTTGCTTCCTTTGTAAAGTTTGAGTTCTAGAGGATTTACGAGTGATTCTTCGTTCTTTGAGAGTTTGTAGGACACAGATGTAAGGTGGTCTGCGTTTGTTACGCCTGTTGCCGTAACGAAGGCAGCGGCGAGAGCAACGCCCTGTTTCTTCAACGGAGCGGTTGCGATGATTGAATAGTCGGACCCTGCGCCCGTAACCTTCATGTCTTCCAGCTTTACGCACTTCACTTTTGCCACCCATCCGTCTCCGGCTTTGGCATACTTCCACTGAACGGCAACGGAGATTGCGCCGTCAGCACCGGACCCATAGAAGGTTTCGTCGGCATAAGTGCCGTCCATATCTTTAAGCACAGTGCCTTCAGGCAAGGTAATGTCGCTTGGCACGCCATAAGTAGAGGTTGCCCAAGAAAACGACGAGTCGTCAACATCACCGTTGTACACTCTCACCAATCCAGGATAACTGGAATATGATGTGTTGTCGTTACGGATGTCGCACGTTTCAAACGTGACTTGAATGGAGTAGCCTGCCTCGGCCGGTTTAAAGACCGTCATCGAATGGGCATTGTTTGAGCTGCCCGATATCGACCCCGTTCCTTTCCAGTCGTAGAAGGTAATCTCCTGATCGGTGGCAACGGTAACGTCTTGCCTACCGAACTGCTTCTGAAGCACCGTGTTCGCATCGTCTGCCCACATTTGCAGCGGGAACAGCAACATAGAGAACACGAATGCCAGCACAAGATTGCTGATCTTCTTTTGCATGTTTTGGAATTTAGTTTGATTTAAATAAATGAAAGATTACATCTTAGTGACTTATTCGGCCGTTTTCCTCGAAACGCCGAACAGCTTGCCGCAACATAAAACTGCGGCTTTGCGCAATGGCAGGTCTTCTGACTTGCCGCCAGGATTTACAGAACGCCTTCCCGACCAAAGTGCAGTGGCTTGTGTGTTCTGTCCTCAAAAAGGCGGTTCACAGCAGCGGGACTGTCCGGGATTTCCACCCGTGTTCCCTTTTAATCGCCTGTTGCTCTAAAATATAAGTGCAAGGCGAACCGATTGCGCTGAAGCATTCTCACAATGCGACTATATATAGTTTGCCGATATTGCGGAACGCCTATGCAAAGGTAACGAAAATCCCGACAATGTAAGAGTTTTTTTCATCTTCATTGCCGGGATTCATGTCTTTTTCGTATAAGAAGTGTCATTCTGTCTTTTCACCCATTTTTTCCATCTCCGCATCTTTCATTTTCTTGAGCAAATCGCTTGCAAAGATAAAATCCGTGAGCTTTTGGTTGGTCGTTCCCATTATGTCTGAACTTTTTCCTTGCCATTCCTTTTCGCCTTTGTAGATGAAAATGATGTTCTCTCCAATGCCCATCACTGAGTTCATGTCATGCGTATTTATTATGGTAGTGATGTTATATTCTTGTGTTATACCGTGGAGAAGATCATCGATTACAAGCGATGTCTTTGGATCAAGGCCTGAGTTAGGCTCGTCGCAGAAAAGGTATTTCGGATTTAGCGCTATGGCACGTGCTATCGCAACGCGTTTCTGCATACCTCCCGATATTTCGTCTGGAAATTTCTTCTGCGCATCAATAAGGTTCACACGGTCGAGACATTCTTCTGCACGGTGCAAGCGCTCGCGGTAGTTCATCGTTGAGAACATGTCGAGCGGGAACATGACATTTTCCAACACGGAAAGCGAATCGAACAAGGCTGCGCTTTGGAATATCATTCCCATCTCGCGGCGCATCATAACCTTTTCTTTCTTTGTCATTGTTACGAAGTTGCGCCCGTCGTAAAGCACTTCCCCGCTTGACGGGTCGAGCAGTCCTACAAGGTTCTTCATCAATACCGTCTTTCCGCTTCCGCTCTGACCGATGATGAGGTTGGTCTTTCCGTTTTCGAACACCGCGCTGATGTCTTTCAACACGTCCTTATCGTCAAATGACTTGCAAAGATGTTTAATCTCTATCATTGTGCTTGATTGGGTTATTCGTTTTGTTTAGGTATGCCTCACGGGGAATATCAACTGAGCAACTGTGTCAGGAACACGTCGGAACAGAGTATCAGTACACTGCTTGTTACCACAGCATTTGTGCTGGCCTTTCCAACTTCAACGCTTCCGCCTTCAACAGTATAGCCGTAGTATGACGATACGCTACTTATAACAAAGGCGAAGAAAAGGCTTTTGATAATACTCATCCATACAAACCATGCATTGAAACTGTGCTGAAGTCCTGCCGTAAGATCGTCGGGGCTGAGAACCTGACCGATATAAGCCGTTGCATATGCGCCTATGATACCTGTTGCCGAGGAGAAAATCACGAGAAAAGGCATTATCGTTATCAGTCCCATCATCTTTGGCAGTATAAGATAACATGCGGAGTTAACGCCCATTATGTCAAGAGCGTCTATCTGCTGCGTTACGCGCATCGTTCCTATTTCAGAAGCAATGTTCGAGCCTACCTTTCCAGCAAGAATAAGGCACATTATGGAAGAAGAGAATTCAAGCAGAAGAATCTCCCTGGTTGTATAGCCAGACACCCAACGAGGCATCCACGGACTTTGAATGTTCAACTTCATCTGTATGCAGATAACGGCTCCGATGAAGAAGGATATCAAAAGGACTATTCCTATTGAGTCTACTCCAAGTCCGGACATCTCCTTTACATATTGCTTCATAAACATACGCATACGCTCGGGACGGGAAAACGAACGTCCCATGAGTATGAGATACTTGCCGAAGCTATGCAGATATTTGAATAGTAGCATCTTATGAGTTTTATGTTATTTTCATTTCATCCACCACACATCATCGTGCTTTTCCATGTGGACAACGATTTCTTCCTTAGTACTGTCGTTGAAGCACAAGAGAAGGAATGCATAGGCATTTTCCCCAATACTATCATTGCGGCAGTCGCTGATACGGATTTCGTGCAGGCCGCCACGCTCATCGCAGAGACTGTGCCAATACATCTTTGTATTTGCCACAAGCTGCTCTGCATAACTGTCGGGAATGCGTTCCGGCCGATAAGCTCTGTTCGTGAAATATTCGTATCCTCCGTTTGCCAAACTGTCATAGTATTCCTTTGCCGCCTCTGCCGCAGCAAAGTCGGGTTTAGTTTCACCTTTTGAACAAGCAGACATCATTATTGCTATGTAAGCTATTGAAACCACTGAATACAGCAATCTTTTTACGAATGGCATTTCCTATTGTAAATTATAAGATATGGCCATGTGAAAGTGTTGAACATTCCATTCTGCGGCCATATCCTCTCTGTTCGGTCATTTTTCAGAAACAACGGAGACGCTACTTCTGACGTATGAAGATATTTATCGGTGAACCGGTGAGTTGCCAGTTTGCACGTATCTTGTTCTCAAGAAAGCGTCGGTAAGGCTCTTTGATATACTGCGGCAAGTTGGCGTAGAACACGAAGGACGGTATCTGCGTGTTAGGCAATTGCGTGCAGTATTTTATTTTGATATACTTTCCTTTTATCGATGGTGGTGGATAAGCTTCTATTAACGGAAGCATCACTTCACAGAGCTTTGATGTTCCGATCCTTATCTTCCTGTTCTGATATACTTGTTTGGCTGTTTCAAGCACCTTGAATATGCGTTGTTTGGTAAGTGCAGACGCGAACACTATGGGGAAGTCAGTAAATGGAGCCATGCGATTGCGTATTGCTTCCACAAAGGTATCCATAACTTTCTGGTCTTTGTTCTCAACAAGATCCCATTTGTTAACCACGACAACCAGCGACTTGTTGTTCTTCTGTATTATCTGGAAGATATTCATGTCCTGTGCCTCAATGCCTCTTGTAGCGTCAATCATCAGAATACAGACATCTGAATTTTCTATTGCACGTATGGAACGCATTACGCTATAGAATTCCAAGTCTTCCGAAACCTTGTTCTTGCGTCGGATTCCAGCCGTGTCTACGAGATAGAAGTCGAAGCCAAACTTGTCGTAGCGCGTATATATACTGTCACGCGTAGTTCCGGCTATTTCAGTAACGATGTTGCGATCTTCCCCAATGAAAGCGTTTATTATACTGCTCTTTCCTGCATTGGGACGACCGACAACTGCGAAACGGGGAATACCGTCTTCAAGTATCTCTTCCGGGAGGTCGCCCATTTTTTCAATAACTTCGTCAAGTAAATCACCAGTTCCGCTTCCTGTTGCCGAACTGATGCACAAGGGATCTCCCAAACCTAATTTGTAAAATTCGGCAGCGCTGTAATACAATTCGTTGTTGTCTGTCTTGTTTGCCACAAGTATAACAGGCAACTTTGTGCGGCGCAGTATCTGCGCCACATCCATATCCCAATCTGTAACACCTGTGGTTACATCAACTAAAAACAGTATAAGGTTTGCCTCTTCTGTGGCTATAAGTACCTGCTTGCGTATTTCTTCTTCAAAAATATCGTCAGACTTTACCACCCATCCTCCGGTATCAACCACGGAGAATTCCTTGCCGTTCCACTCGCACTTGCCGTACTGACGATCACGTGTGGTACCTGCAATATCGCTGACAATGGCCTGCCGGCTCTTGGTCAGTCGGTTGAACAATGTTGACTTTCCCACGTTGGGGCGTCCTACTATCGCTACTAAATTTGCCATATATTGTTTATGTATTTTCTTTTGCTGTGATTTCCAAAAATCTTTCTTTATGCCGCTCGTTATTCGGGATTATAGCCAAAATTGTCAAGTTCACGTTTTGAACTGCGCCAATCTTTATCTACCTTCACGAACAAGTTCAGGTATATTTTCTTGTCAAAGAACTTCTCCAATGACTTGCGGGCTTCTGTGCCTATTTTCTTCAAGGCCACGCCCTGATGACCGATAATTATGCCCTTCTGTGACTCTCGTTCTACATATATCACGGCATGTATCTCTATGCGTTTGTCTTCTTCCTTGAAAGATTGCACTGCGACCTCGACAGAATAAGGAATTTCCTTGTCATAGTAGAGAAGTATCTTCTCGCGAATTATTTCGCTCACAAAGAAACGCGCCGGTTTGTCGGTTAGCTGCTCCTTGTCGAAATATGGAGGTGAATCTGGAAGCAGTTCCTTTATCCGCTTCAGCAGAATGTCAACCCCGAACTTGTTCTTTGCCGAAAGTGGCAGTATTTCTGCCTTGGGAAGCAAGTCGTGCCATTTTGCAACGAGTGTGCCCAGCGTTTTTTGGTCGCTTTCGTCAATCTTGTTTATAAGCAGAATGACCGGAATCGTCATTTTCTGCACTTTCTCGAGGAACTCTATATTCTTTTCGGGCTTTTCGACGACATCGGTAACATACAGAAGAATATCAGCGTCAGTGAGAGCCGATTCAGAGAAAGCCAACATCGATTCCTGAAGTTTATAGTTTGGCTTCAGCACACCCGGCGTATCAGAAAAAACAATCTGTGCATCGTCGGTGTTCACAATGCCCATTATGCGGTGACGTGTCGTTTGTGCCTTGAAAGTGGCAATGCTTATACGCTCGCCAACGAGTTGGTTCATAAGTGTTGATTTCCCTACATTGGGATTGCCTACTATATTTACGAATCCTGCCTTATGCATCTGATATTCATGTTTGTTCACTGCACGCTGTCCATTGACTTGCAACAGTGTTGTTTCTTGTAGTTTTTTCTCTGCAAATATAAGTAAAAAATGCGGCACTCCAAACTTTTGCCTTTCCTTATGCGCCATTTTGACCTTTGCTTTGGCATTTAGCCCAAATCGGCTGTTAAAGGGGAAAGTTTTAGTCGTTGGTCCGTCATCTTACACAATGTTCTCCGCATTAAACGGTCTGACTGAACATGAACAATGAAAAAAAGCGCTCCCGCATGATGTTATTGGTCATGCAGGATGCGCTTTGCCTATTATCAACTAAATTTGCTATGTCCTTATTTTGCCTGTTCAACCTTATCGCCATCATAACCCCATTTATAGAATGAAGCTCCATGCACGAATCCTGCACCAAAAGCAGTGAATATAAGATTGTCGCCTTTCCTAAGATCTTTTTCGTACTCCCAAAGAGCCAATGGAATTGTGGCTGCTGAGGTGTTTCCGAAATGTTCGATATTGACCATCACCTGCTCCATCGGCAAGTCTAGGCGTTTTGCAACAGCCTCGATAATGCGGATGTTTGCCTGGTGAGGTACGACATAACGAATGTTGTCCTTCGAAAGATTGTTTCTTTCGGCAATTAGCGCACAGTCATTGCTCATACTTGTAACAGCATAGCGGAATACGGTGCGTCCCTCCTGATAGAGGTAGTGCAGACGGTGGTCGACAGTAAAGTGAGATGCGGGGCACACTGAACCTCCTGCCTTTGTATGCAGGAAAGGCAAGCCCTGTCCGTCTGTGCGGAAATAAGAATCCTGAAGTCCTACATCTTCGGTTGTCCCTTCTACCAACACCGCTGCTGCACCGTCACCGAAAAGTGCGCATGTGCTGCGGTCTGTATAGTCAACGACCGACGACATCTTGTCGGCACCTATAACTATGATCTTCTTGTAGCGCCCGCTTTGAATCATGGACGCCGCAGTATCGAGTGTGTACAGGAAACCACAGCAAGCAGACCACATATCGAAGGCAAAGGCGTTCTTAAGTCCCAGTTTTCCGAGCACAATTGATGCTGTGGAGGGGAATTTGTAGTCTGCCGTACTTGTCGCTAATATAAGTGCATCTATAGTGTTCGGATCAACACCGGTCTTCTTCAGGAGTTGTTTAGCCGCCTTGCGTGCCATATAAGAAGTTCCGAGACCTTCTTCCGTAAGGATTCGGCGTTCCTTTATACCGACACGCGTCATAATCCACTCGTCATTGGTGTCTACCATTCTTGACAGTTCCTCATTGTTGAGGACATAGTCAGGAACGTAGCCTCCGATACCTGTGATTACAGCGTTAATTTTCTCCATGTCGCTATTATTCTGCAGTCTCTTTTACGACAGCAAGCTTACCTCTGTAATATCCGCAAGTCGAGCATACGGTGTGATAAACATAATATGCGCCGCAGTTTGGGCAAACTGCCAATGTAGGAGCTACTGCCTTATCATGAGTTCTTCTTTTAAGTGTACGAGTCTTCGACTGTCTTCTTTTAGGATGTGCCATTTTGTTTTAATCTTTAATTATTGATTTTAATTTTTCCAATTCACTCCATCGCGGATCCGTAGCCTGTAAGCTTTCCTCCTCGCCGCTTCGGGCAGGCGAGTGCTCTTCCAGAGCCTTTATCATTGCAGGGTTGCATTTTCCAGGTGCATGCACATGCTTGATGGGAATGTTCAGCGCAATGGATTCGTATACGAACCATGACGTGTCAAGGACAGCGTCTTCCTTGTCTACCGTCACTATGTCTTCGTCTTCCGAGTATTCTTCTCCAAGTTTGGCAATCAGTCTGTTGTCTGTAAGAATTGGTTGATCCATGTCGTCAAGACACAAATCACAAGGTACTTTCACAGTGCCTTCAGCATGAAAGTCTATTTCATAAAGACCCGACACGCTTTTATGCGCCGAAACGTTGAGCTGAACATTGCCGCTCTTCACTTCGTCGCTTCCTGCTGCCTGAAAAAACTCGTCGTTCAACGAGCATGCAAATTTCAATTCACCTTGGTCAAGGCTCTTCAGGTCTATCTTCAAAGACTCCAGACTGTTCATTGTTGAATTTATGAAAATGTTAGGATTACGTTTTGCTTAGTTTTCCGCCTCTCAAGACGCCCAAGCGCATATGGCGATTGCAGCACGCATTTCCACATTTGGGTTGCAAAGTTACAAATATTTTTCTATTCAATAAACAATTATACTTTTTTTTTGTCTCAATCACATTTCGGCACGTATGCACCAATCAGCAGTTCGCACATGTTTTGTCGAATAAACTGATGAAATCAGGACTGCGAGTATTCTTTTGGCTTTCTTCTTGAAAGCATCTTGCCGTAAAAGAACAAACATACGACAACCGACATGATTGTAACGGCAATACCAAGTTCTTCAGTCAAGTGCAGTGCTTCATCGCCTGTTAGGAAGAATGTGCAGACGGCAGTCATAAACACAGCCGGCACAAGAGCAATTATGTAAGGTTTGTGTTCCTTTGCGAGATATACTGATATTGTCCAAAGCGTAAATACAGAAAGCGTCTGATTTGCCCATCCCAGATAACGCCAAACGGCACTGAAGCCGTCTGGGTTTTCAGACTGCCATATAAGCATCGCGAAAGTTGCGGCAAAGAGAGGAATGCAAATATACAGACGGTGCATTATCGGCTTCTGGTCCAATTTGGCCAGTTGTGCGACAATCAGTCTGGCGGTGCGAAGCGCCGTGTCGCCCGTTGTTATTGGAGCTGCCACCACTCCGAGCAAGGCTAGTATCCCGCCGGCAACGCCCAGCCAGTCGTTGCATACAAGGTTTACTATCACAGGTGCCGACGTAAGATAACCTTTTTCTTCTCCGCCGGCAATTTGCATATATCCAGGCTGCAGAGCGTCATAGAAGAACCACATTGCAATCGTAGCCCAAACAAGCGTAACAAGGCCTTCGGTTATCATTGCACCATAGAAAATCGGCCTGCCTTTGCGTTCCGACGGCATGCATCTGGCCATCAAGGGGCTTTGAGTGGCATGGAATCCACTTATCGCTCCACAGGAAATGGTTATAAAAAGAGCGGGGAATATGTCTTGCGTAAAATCGTTGGGGTGAAGTTTCCGGCCAAGATTGCCTACTTCGTCCCACAATTCCGGCACATTCGGCATCTTGACGAACAGCATTACAAACAGCGAAACCGCCATAAACAATAAAGAGAACGCAAAGATGGGATATATCTTGCCGATTATCTTGTCGATTGGCAGCATGGTGGCTATAATATAGTATATGAATATCACTGCCATCCATAGCTTTGTAGACCCAACCATACTGCCAAGAATCTCGGCCGGACTGTAGACAAAGACAGCTCCCACCATAAGCATGATAAATATTGTGAATATGGTGAGTACGCGTGAGGCTCCGTTTCCAAGGTATTTACTTACGGTGATCGGAAGGTCAACGCCTTTGTTGCGAATTGAAAGCATTCCGGAAAAATAATCATGCATTGCTCCTGCAAACACACAACCCAGCACAATCCACAGATACGCCACAGGGCCAAACTTAGCGCCCATTATAGCACCGAAGATAGGACCAGTGCCTGCAATGTTGAGAAACTGTATCATAAATATCTTCCAGTATGGCATTGAAACGTAATCAAGGCCGTCCGAACATGTCACGGCCGGAGTGGGACGATCATCCGGACGGAACACATGTTCAACGAAGCGTCCATACACAAAATAGCCCAGTATAAGAGCGGCAAAACTAATGAGAAATGTTATCATTCTTTATTATTGGTTTATGTTATTTCAGTTGTAACGTTTTTGAGGCATTTTCACTTTTTCACACAAGCTTTAGCGGTCGGTGCTTAACAATAGCACATTCATCAAGATGCAAAATTACAAAATAATATCCAAAACCCACAAATAGTGTCATTTTAAAATTCAAAGTCATGATACTTTTACTAATGTTTCTTGAAAATTTACTGTAACAGGATCCGACAGTAACAACCTATTAAAACAAATGAAACATGTATGAAAAACCGTGGCGGTAACTTTGCGCTAAAAATTTCATATCACGGATTCAATATCATAAGAATGAAGAAAATCTGTACTCTTGCCATTATGGCATGTACCATTATGTGCAGCAACACGCACGCACAGACAGCTCGTCCAAAACTAGTGGTAGGCATTGTAGTAGACCAAATGCGGTGGGATTATCTTTACCGCTATGAAAGCCGCTACTGTGAAGGCGGTTTCAAGAGACTGTTAAAAGAAGGTTTCTCTTGCGAGAACACGCGCCTGCCGTATGTTCCTTCAGTAACGGCCATAGGCCACACTTGCATCTATAGCGGCAGTATTCCATCAATACACGGCATTGCCGGAAACAATTTCGTAAAGGACGGGGAAAAGGTTTACTGCACTGACGACAATACAGTGAAGTCGGTCGGTACAACAAGCCAAGCAGGCATGATGTCACCACGCAATCTGTGGGTTACGACAATTGGCGATGAAATGAAAATTGCCACCAACGGTAAGGCAAAAGTTATTGGCGTAGCACTTAAAGACCGTGCATCCATTCTGCCCGCAGGAGACAATCCCGACGGTGCCTTCTGGTTTGACGATGAGACGGGGGGCTTCATAACCAGCACATACTACATGGACAAACTTCCCAAATGGGTTGATGATTTCAACAAGCGAAAGTTGCCCGCAAAATATCTTTCAGGAAAATGGAATACACTTTACCCGAAAGACTCATACAAGGAAAGCACTGCTGATGAAAACAACTACGAAAAGGGAATAAAGGACGGTGTGAAAGCAATATTGCCGCTTGACTTGCCGGCACTTTACAAGAAGTACGGCTACGGAATTATAAGAAACACGCCGTTCGGCAACAAACTGACGCTCGACATTGCCAAGGCTGCCATTGCTGGAGAAAAGCTTGGCGACGACGAAGTCACCGATTTGCTGGCGATAAGCTGTTCCAGCACAGACTATATTGGCCATCAAGTTGGGACACATGCCGTTGAAACGGAAGACACGTACCTTAGACTTGATCAAGACATAGCTGACTTTTTAAATTATCTAGACTGCAAAATTGGCAAAGGAAACTATCTTTTATTCCTAAGTGCCGACCATGGCGCAATGAACAACGCTCTTTATCTGAAAGACAACAGGATGCCAGCCGGAAGTTGGGACAGCGACACAGCAAAGGCGTACTTGGAAGAGTCATTGTCAAAGGAATATCCGGAAGCATCAAATACAATAAAGACGGTTATGAATTATCAGGTTTTCTTCAATCGCAGCATCATTAGAGAAAAAGGACTGGATTTCAAGAGGATTAAAGACATTGTAACAAAGCGGTTGAAGGAAGACCAAACTGTTCTCTATGCCTGCGACATGGAAAACACTGCAAGCGAGAGCATACCTGAAGAAGTGAAATACCGCATAATCAACGGTTTCAACAGAGAACGCAGCGGTGATGTCGCCATTGTATTAAAGCCTGGTTTCTACGCCCATGAACCCCAAGGCACTGACCACGGGATGTGGAATCCGTACGACACCCACATTCCACTTGTTTTCATGGGATGGAAAGTAAAACACGGTACTACAACCCGACAGACTTTCATGACGGATATCGCCCCGACCATTGCCGCAATGCTCCACGTGCAGGCGCCAAACGGTTGTGTCGGACAACCTATCACACTAGAATAGTGCAACGTTTTGAGAATGCCTATACGCATGTTTAGTCCATTACATACAGGCAACAATACCAAGGGCTTCAATCTTCAAAACAAATAAAATAGCTTTTATCCCACAGCAATTGCGACTTCCGGCATGACACAAAACTCCATCAACAGCAAAATGAATTTTGCTGTTGATGTAAATGGAAACTATCTATACTATTTCCTCATTTCTATCCTGAAAGTGGTCCCTACACCAATTTCGCTGCGTTTCACAAAGATACGTCCGTTATGGTATTCTTCAACGATACGTTTTGCAAGCGAAAGTCCAAGTCCCCACCCTCTTTTCTTTGTTGTAAAACCAGGTTTGAAAACATTACGCACATTCTTCTTCTTTATGCCCTTTCCATTGTCTGTTACATCAATGATTGCTTTCTCAGGAGTGTCATGCACTTCAATAATGATATGTCCTTCGCCCTCCATCGCATCAACGGCATTCTTACACAGATTTTCTATTACCCATTCAAACAATGAAGCATTAAGTTTTAGCACGACTTCATTATCTGGAAGAATCTGCGTAATAAGGACCTTTGAAGACGTACGGCGATCCATATAATCAACAACATGCTGAACCACGAGGTTAAGGCTTGAGGATACAGGTTCAGGCAAAGACCCTATCTTTGAAAACCTGTCTGCAATAAGTTGCAGGCGTTTTACGTCTTTGTCCATTTCCGGGATAAGGACATCGTCAGGATAACTTTCCTTCAATATCTCTATCCACGCCATAAGACTGGATATTGGAGTTCCCAACTGATGAGCAGTTTCCTTGGAAAGGCCCACCCATACCTTGTTTTGTTCGGCTCGCTTAGAAGTAAGCAAAGCAAAAATTGCCACTACAACAAAAATCAGCACAACTCCAAGTTGGACATAGGGATAATACGACAAACGCTTTAATATGCTTGAATCATCATAACAGACGTAAATGAAAGATTTCTTGTGTTTCCCTTCCATATCAATGCGAATATAACGACCGTTCGAATAAAGCCGCTTTCCCAAAGAGGTTACATAATTGACACTGTCTGTATCTGTACGTCCGTCTACATCAACATTTCTACATATCTGAACTTTGCCCTTTGAATCAACAACAACAATGGGGATTGTATGGTTTTCATTTATAACCTTCAGTACAAGTCCAAGGTCTGTAGTTTCGTCAGCATTGTTAAACGAACGCATTGCCTCTGCCCATATTTCCATCTTATTTCTCTCTTCTTTCGCCAAATCCCTGACAAAATTATTTGAGACAATAAGTGAAGCCACAGCAATAATGATTGCTGCCAAAACGAGAAAGATTTTAACCTGCCTTATTCTGTCTGTCAATTGCATAGTAAATGAATAACGCTTAATAAATAATATTATTGCAATAAAAGACATCCAGCTCACCATATTTATTATGGTGCTGTAATGTAAAAGCCCAAAGTTCCAAAGTTTTCTTCATGCTGTATGTCTTTACAAATTCAAAAAGCACAACCCCTTGTGAAGAGTTGTGCCTTGATATTAGTTGTATTGTCTGTCTACTGCAAAGATTCTACTTTCCTTTCAACATTACTTGGACAAACTGATGAAATCGTCAGGTTCAACCTAATGAACTTTTCTGTTTTAGCATAGCACCAAGAGAATTGTTATCAGCACTGGAATCAGCAAGCAAATGATTACTGACCATTTGTAATAGTTGCCAAAAGACGCAATGAAAATCTGTGACAACTTGAATAGTGTATCACAGAAGCCATTGAAATTTTTCCTTTGTAGGAAGCCAATCCACATACAAAACAAAAGCCATGCTGGGGCGAGCAATATCTGATGCAGTTTATAGTCCAGTATCGCTGCCCATGCAAGGGGTAAAAGCATATACCAAACTATAATGTTTACTGCATTATATGATAGATGGAAGATTCTGCCAATAGCTAACAGTATTTTAACTGTCAAAGCAAAGGGAATTGCTATAATGGCCCCTAATGGTACATATTGACAGCTAGTATTTTTATTTCTTTTCATTATCGTTTTCCTCGTTTCTTAAGTTTTTACCTTTATTGTAAATTTCTGAGATTTCATTTTGAAAAGCTAATATTTCTGAAATTTCCTCTTCTTTAGCATCAAAACACTTTCCCATGCCTAATACTGTTATCCATAAAAGGATACAAAACATTACAATAATAAAAAGTATAATAAAAAATAGCATATTTAATATTAAGTTTAATTGTCTACATAAAAACCTTTAACCTCATTTGGATTAACATACATATCTAACATAAATGGGTTTCCACCTACCATACTAGCACCATCTATATTTCTAATATAGTTAGTTAATTTGTTAGGATGTTTTGTCAGCCATCTTGAAAAAGCAGGGAATAAAGATCTATTAGGTTCTTTTAGAAATTGTAAATCCCATTGATCAAAGACCCTAAAAGGTTGGTCTACATTAACTTGTGTTTTACCATTCCCACTTCGTCCTTTCCAATTTTTACCTAAATTAAGACCTAATCCAATATGTCCTCCATTGTAAGTAAAAATATCACCTGATACAACATTATTATTACCTTCATGTAAGGTTCCTTTGTTTGAAAATATAGGTACCCATTGTTTGTCTAAGGTACCTACCCCTGCGGATGATTTAGCATTTTTAATATAATCCAAATCATAACTATATGTACCATCTGGATTTTTTATATATAAAGTATGAGGTTTACCATTTATATCTATAGTTCTAGCCTTTTGCCTCATAGCCAGTCTCCATGCATCATCCCTAAAATCTGCAAATAATTTAGTATCAGCATCATTATTGATATTTGAAGCGGCCCATCTTTGCTTCCATGCTGGAATATCATCAACAGATGTCCTAATTCTTTTAGGAGTAAAAAAATCTTTAAATGCTAATTTTAGTTCCTCTGTTTTTGGTATTCCCGCTATACCCATTGCTTGGTTTTGATACCCATAAGGAGTTACCTGATTGTATATAGCATCTAACATTCTTCTTTCTGCTCCATAACCTCCAGCAACATATCCAGGATTAAGCATGTCTCCCATTCCTGGAGTAAGAGGAGTGTGCATGGAAACATTAGTACCAAAGTCTCTTCCTGTAAGAAGTTCTGAAGCTTTATTTACAGTCTTACCTCCTACATAACCACCAACTAATGTACCAGCAGTTGCTAAAGGAGCATGTATGATTTGGGTAGCTAATGTGGGAGATAAAGCAGCTGCTACTATTGCCCCCCATGTGCCATCTAGTGCTTTGACAACATTGCTCTGAGACCTTCTTGTCTTTGCCCAATCAACATTGTTTGGGTCATAAGTCCTTATTTCACCTTGATAAAGAGGATTAGTCCTTTCTGTTGCATTTCCATTATACAAATCCATCAGACCTTGAAACAGTCCATATCCCAAAAGTGTATTGTCATACTCCTTAGGCTTTGTTGTGAGGTTATGCCAAATGGCTTCCTGATAAGCTCCCCATGAGCCATCCAAAGGAACATTATAACCTGCTGCCCTCATCATTGCTTGTTTCTGCTGATTGGCTATACGCTCTTCAGCAGTAGCTTGCCTTGGGGTAGGAGCAACCACCACTTCATCAAAATTGTTTTGCAGTATTACTGGCACTGCATTGCCGTCATCATTCAATGAATAATACTGTCCATTGGCACCTGCAAAGACACTTCTGCTTGCCACATTGCCTTTGTCATCCTCTATATCCATCGTTGTTGAGGGATAAAGGCTGCCTTGGTAGTCTACAGGACTGCCATAGCTGAAACTTCTTGTATATGCTTTGTTTCCCATTTCTAATGATTTTTGACAAAGATACAGACAACTGGCTTAATGCAAGCACGGATTAGCAAGTTGCTAAGATTGTATTAGCAAAAACTGCGCCAATCCCTATACAATATTATAACGCCTGTCATTTGTGGCTATTGTCTCCGTTTGCCTTTTCATCACCCTCAAGGAGTATCTTTGCCACAAGGTTCTTGGTGTTG
>CAVAPC010000042.1:0-19926 GCA_963590505.1 uncultured Alistipes sp.
GCGGGATTCAAACCCACAACCTTCTGATCCGTAGTCAGATGCTCTATTCAGTTGAGCTACGGAGCCATTTTCTTAATTGCGGTTGCAAAGGTATTCGTTTTTTTTATAACATGCAAATTCTTATACTATTTTTTTTTGTTAAAGGCGTTTTAAATTATAAAAGACCATGTGATAATATATTTTATATTCGTATTCACCTTATTAAATATTTAAATGATTTTTATCTATTGGTGCTTTCTTTCATGTGAACTATATGCGTGTTTATTCACGTAAAAACTGTTTTATAGTTGAATGGTAAGTGTTGTGCTCAATGTTTAAGATAATAATTGCACAATATTTTTTGCTGTGTGCAAGGAAAAGTGTAACTTTGCAAAAATAAATATAAAAACATTCATGGAATCTGTACCGAGTTTTAACTCAATTATAGAGCAAAGTATAATTAAAAATTGGGATCTTGATGCACTAACCGATTACAAGGGAGCAACTCTTCAATATAAGGATGTTGCTAGAAAGATAGAGAAACTCCATATATTGTTTGAGAACAGTGGGGTTTTGAAGGGGGACAAGGTCGCAATTTGTGGAAGAAACAGTGCGTGTTGGGCAGTTGCTTTTTTGGCAACACTGACTTATGGTGCAGTGGCTGTACCTGTTCTTCATGAGTTTACGGCTGACCAAATTCATAATATTGTGAATCATAGTGAGGCGAAACTTCTCTTTGTCGGTGATGTCGTGGCTACGCAGATTGACCCAACTAAGATGCCTCTGCTTGAAGGTATTGTTTACATTCCCGATTACTCGCTTGTGGTTTCTCGTACAGACAAATTGACCTATGCACGTGAACATTTGAACGAACTTTTCGGTAAGAAATACCCCAAGGCCTTTCGTCAGCAGCACGTAAAATATTATAAAGAACAGTCACCAAATGAACTTGCTCTTATAAATTATACTAGTGGTACTACGGGCTTTTCCAAGGGTGTAATGTTGCCATATCGCGCCCTTTGGAGCAATTTGGACTTTGCGTATAATGTTCTTGGTAAAAAAATACCTGAAGGTGCTAATACAATCAGTATTCTGCCTATGGCTCACATGTACGGTATGGCATTTGAATTTCTGTTTGAGTTCAGCCATGGGTGTCACGTGTATTATTTGACAAGAGTACCAAGTCCGGCAATCATAGCCCAAGCTTTCAAAGATGTTAAACCTGCCATAATAATTGCTGTTCCACTGGTAATAGAGAAAATTATACGTAAGAAAGTTTTGCCTAAATTGCAAAATGGCAAAATGCGTTTGTTGCTGAAAATGCCAGGCATCAGTAAAAAGGTAAAACAAAAGATTTGCGAACAGGTATATCAAGCTTTTGGGGGCAATCTCTATGAAGTTATTATTGGTGGAGCCGCATTGAATCAAGAAATAGAGACATTTCTGAAAGACATTGATTTTCCCTTTACTGTTGGATATGGGGCAACAGAATGTGCTCCTATAATATCTTATTCAGATTATCAAGATTTCGTGCCAACTTCTTGCGGACGCGAAGTCGTTCACATGAAAGTGAAGATTGACAGCGATAATCCAGCGGAGATTCCTGGAGAAATTCTTGCAAAGGGCCTGAATGTGATGTTGGGTTATTATAAGAATGACGAAGCGACAAAACAGACAATTGATAACGAAGGATGGTATCATACGGGAGATCTTGGGCTGATGGATAATCAAGGAAATATATTCATCAAGGGAAGAAGCAAGAATATGTTGCTGGGTGCCAATGGTCAGAATATATATCCTGAAGAAATAGAAGACAAGCTTAACAGTATGCCGTTGGTGACAGAAAGTGTTGTTATACAGAAGGACGGAAAGTTAATCGGACTTGTTTTTCCTGATTTTGAAGAAGCTCAAAGTATGGGGCTTTCAGAGGAGGACTTAAATAACGTTATGGAACAAAATCGGCAAGGACTCAATGCCGTGCAACCTGCCTATTGTAAAATATCGGCAATACGTCTCATGAAGGAGGAATTTGAGAAGACTCCCAAGAAGAGTATAAAAAGATACCTTTACCAATAACACTTACTCCGTATCAATGTACTACATCATACAAATTCTATTACGTAAATTTCGCTGTAACATGAAATGGTCTTTACGTTATACCACCATTTGGGGAATTATGTTTCTTTTTTTATTGGTATGCAATGAGGTTACAGGAGCCAAACGCGAATTCCGTGGGGCGTGGATACAATGTGTAAACGGACAATTCATGGGGTTGGGTACGGAGAAGATGCAACAAACGTTAAGCAGTCAGCTTGACGAACTTTGTAAAGATGGTGTAAACGCTATAATATTTCAGGTTCGACCGGAATGTGACGCTTTGTATGAAAGTAGACTTGAACCATGGAGCCGTTTCTTGACAGGACAGCAGGGTAAGGCTCCGCTGCCGTATTGGGATCCACTGCAGTGGATGATAGACGAGTGTCACAAACGTGGAATGGAACTGCATGCTTGGATAAATCCATTTCGGGCAAAAACTAAAACAACGAATGAATTGTCTACAAATCATATCGCAATACGTAAACCCGGCAACGTCTTTTCTTATGATGGCTTAATGATATTGAATCCTGCAAAACAGGAAAACCGTGATTATATATGTGAAGTAGTAAAGGATATCGTAACTCGTTACGATATAGATGGTATACATATAGATGATTATTTTTATCCATATCCTGTAGCAGGCCAGAAAATTCCAGATGAAAAGGACTTTAAAGCTAATAGCAAAGGCTTTTCGAATATCGGTGACTGGCGCAGAGACAATGTCAGTGTATTTGTAAAGCAACTCTATGAAACGGTCCATTCTACAAAGCCATGGGTAAAACTAGGCGTTTCGCCGTTTGGTATTTATCGCAATGCCAAAAGCGATATGAGTATTGGCAGCGCAACAAATGGCTTACAGAACTATGACGATCTGTATGCAGATGTACTTATGTGGATAAACAATGGTTGGTTAGATTATTGTGTGCCTCAATTGTATTGGGAAATTGGAAACAAAGCCGCAGATTATGAAACTCTTATACGTTGGTGGAGCAAATATGCGGGAACACGTCCCCTTTATATTGGAGAAGATGTAGAGCGCACAGTAAAGAAGTCCGATTTAACTAATCCTAATATAAACCAGATGCCGGCAAAGTACAAACTGCATGAACAAATGGTCAACGTGCAAGGAACGGTTCTTTGGTATGCTAAAGCCGTTGTTGACAATGTCGGAAATTATCAGTCTGTCTTGCGTCAAAATTATTGGAGATATCCTGCTCTACAACCTTTGATGCCTTTTATAGACGGGAAAGCTCCCAATAAGGTTAAAGCTTTGAAAATTGTTGATATTGGTAACGAAAAAATCTTATTTTGGACTAAGCCAAAGGGGAAGGGCTGGGAAAACGAGGCTGTAAAATATGTGGTTTATCAATTTGAAACAAATGAAAAAATTGATTTGTCTGATGCATCAAAAATAAAAGCCGTCACAAAAGACACGTTCTTTAAGTTGCCTCAAAAGAATTCTGAGAATATAAAAAAAATGGTCTTTGTTGTTACTTCCTTAGACAGAATGTCTAACGAGAGTAAGCCTAAAAAGGTTAAGATAAAAATATAGGCAATCAATCTTCAAACAGCAAATGTAAATATTAGTTTGTCGTAATTGTGAAGAAACAGATGTCTTATTTTAATTGGACCACGTTTTTTTGTGAAATCAAATAAAAACAAAAATATTATGGAAAACTATAATGAGCAGTCCGTAAAACAAGTAGACCGTTTTTTGCGAAAAGTACTACAGAAATTTCCTTCTGTTGAAGATCCTGTATTATTAACTGATATACATCTTCTTGCTTCTCCTGAAAGCGGCGACTTGATGGCATTTGATGATGACGATGTTGAAATTTCTCGTTGTGTTGTTGAAGAGTGGATTGACAATAAGAGCGAACAGTTTTATCCAGATGCGGCTTTACTGTTGCGCAGCCGGTTGAATACAATGGCTAACGAGATTGAAAATGTCGGATTGTTGAAACCTTTTAGCTTTGTTTTAGAGAATGAGGACAAGGAGCATGTTGCCGAACTTTATGTATGTGGTGATGACATAAATATAATAGGTGGTGATATAATGGAGGGTTGGGATAAAGATCTTGATTCCTTTCTTGACAAACTTATGGAGGAAAAATAAAAAACGAAATAACGCAAACGTTTTCACATAAAGAAATTATGAAACGTATGCACTGAATTCGTATTTTATTTTTATTTTGTTTGTAATATGAAAATATAATACTACATTTGCAGTTGCAAACTCTGTGTTGCAAAATGGGTATATATAGTTATGGAAAACAAAATAAGGCATGTTGGCATTGTTCAAGCAATAGACAAAGGACGAATTTCCGTTAAGATTGTGCAGTCTTCTGCGTGTGCAGCTTGCAAAGCCTCTAAACAGTGTCATGCTTCAGAAAGTAAGGAAAAGACAGTCTTTGTCTATACAGACGATAATTGTTATCATGAGGGGGAAAATGTGCTTGTCGTGGCTTCTTATGGCGTGGGTATGATGGCCGTTTGTTTGGCAATGCTTATTCCAATGATGCTCATGATGATGTCTTTGTTTATAATGATTGCCGCAGGGGTTTCAGAAATTTTCTCAGCCATGTTCAGCCTTGGAATACTAATACCTTATTACATTATACTTTACCTGTTTAAAAGTCAGATAAACAAGAGGGTAAGTTTCAGTATACAAAAGGCTTTATAGTAGCATATATCAGAATATATATGCGAATAGAATATAGAAAAACATTATAACTAAAACAAATACAAAGATTATGAATTTCATTTTAATCGCACTTATTGTCTTGGGAGGTATTGCGCTTGTGTCAGCTGTGATACTTTACATCTGTTCCAAGAAGTTTGCTGTGCATGAAGATCCGCGTATCGGTCAGGTAGCAAGCCTTCTTCCTGGTGCAAACTGTGGTGGATGTGGCTTTGCTGGCTGCTCAGGTATGGCTGATGCTTTGGTAAAAGGTGCAGACAAAGGGTCACTTGATGGGCTGTTCTGTCCTGTTGGCGGTTCTGCTGTTATGGGTCAAGTCGCAGATTTGTTAGGAATGGCGGTTGCAAATAGTGAAGCAAAAATTGCTGTCGTACGTTGCAATGGTACTTGTGAACTTCGTCAGCGTATAGCTGTTTATGATGGTTTAAAAACATGCACGGCAGTCAATACTTGCGGTGCCGGTGAAACAGGTTGTGGCTATGGTTGCCTTGGTTGTGGCGATTGTGTCAGTGCCTGCCAATTTGGAGCTATTGCAATAAACAAAGAAACAGGTATTCCTGAAGTCGATGAAGAAAAATGCATCGGTTGTGGAGCTTGCTCAAAAGCGTGTCCTCGCCACATCATCGAGCTTCGCAAAAAAGGTCCTAAAGGCAGACGTGTATATGTTCGTTGCGTGAACAAGGATAAAGGTGCAGTGGCAATGAAAGCTTGTAAAGTAGCTTGCATAGGATGTGGCAAATGCTTGAAGGAGTGCAAATTCGAAGCGATTACTGTAGAAAATAATCTAAGTTATATAGATGCAGATAAGTGCCGCATGTGCCGTAAATGCGAAGCCGCTTGTCCTACAGGCGCTATATTTGCAGCCAATTTTTCTCCGCGTAAGCCAAAGGCCGAAGGTGAAGCTTCTGTTGGCGCAAAAACAGTGATAGGTCAAAAGTCGGAAGTTACAAACATCGCAGATAATGTAACTAAGAATGTTGCAGCATCACCTAAAACAACAGAGGAGACTAAAAATGCTGCAAAAGTCTCAGATACACCTGAAGTAGAAACAAAAAAGGAGGCATAATGATGAATTTGAAAACATTTAGAATAGGTGGCGTTCATCCCGAAGAAAATAAAATCACAGCAGAGTCTGCAACACAGGTGGCTGCTTTGCCTAAGCAAGCGATATTTCCATTGTCCCAGCACATAGGAGCGCCAGCAAAACCTGTTGTACAAAAAGGTGACAAAGTAAAAGTTGGAACGCTTTTGGCGGAAGCAGGAGGTTTTGTTTCTGCTCCAATTTATTCGTCTGTTTCAGGAACAGTATTCAAAATAGATACAGCAGTAGATGCTTCGGGTTATCGCAAACCCTGCATAATAATAAAGGTAGAGGGCGACGAATGGGAAGAAAGCATAGACCGCTCAGATAAATTGGAAAGAGTTGAAGCACATCCTGAACTAACTCCTGAAGAGATTGTTAACCGCATAAAGGTTGCTGGTGTCACAGGAATGGGTGGAGCTGGATTTCCCTCTTTTATAAAGTTGTGTCCTCCTCCTGGAGCAAAAGCTGAATGTGTAATAATCAACGGAGTTGAATGTGAACCGTATATCACAGCAGACTATCGCTTGATGATGGAGCATGCAGATGAAGTGCTAGAAGGCCTGAAATTGTTGATGAAGGCAGCTAAAGTGTCAAAAGGTTACATCGGAATAGAAGATAACAAGCCTGCTGCAATCAGTTTGTTTGAGGAAAAAACTCAGGGAAATCCTGAGATTGAAGTTGTACCTTTGGCAAAGAAATATCCGCAAGGAGGTGAAAAGCAACTCGTTGACGCCGTTATTCGTCGACAGGTTCCGGCTCCACCAGCAATTCCTGTAAACGTGGGTGCTATAGTTCAGAATGTAGGAACGGCTTTTGCTGTGTATGAAGCGGTGATGAAGAACAAACCGTTGTTTGAGCGTTATACAACAGTGACAGGTAAGAAACTTTCCAAGCCAGGTAATTTCCTTGTCCGTATGGGAACTCCAATGAAAGATTTGGTGGACTTTTGTGGAGGTCTTCCCGAAGGCGACAACAAAGTATTGGGCGGTGGTCCGATGATGGGTAAAGCTCTAACAACATTGGATGTACCAGTGTGCAAAGGTTCAAACAGTATAACGATTCTTACTGACAGCGAGGCAAAACGAAAGAAACCACAGGCTTGTATACGTTGTGCAAAGTGTGTAAGTGCATGTCCGATGGGACTAGAACCTTTCTTACTGGCCGCTGCAAGCTCATTTCACAATTGGGAAAAAGTTGAACAGGAAGACATTACTTCTTGTATAGAATGTGGCTCTTGCCAGTTTACATGTCCTGCTCACCGTCCTTTGCTAGACAATATTCGTTTAGGCAAGAGCACTGTAATGGGTATTATACGTGCGAGAAACGCTAAAAAATAATATTATTGTAGATTACAGTTTAAATCATAACCATACCCTCTTTGCAATGAGGGCGTGAATAAACAATAAAACAAAATGAGTAAATTGATAGTATCTTTGTCGCCGCATGCCCATGGCACGGACAGTGTAGAGCGCAACATGTACGGGGTCTTGATTGCATTGATACCTGCATTGCTTGTCTCATTCTTTTATTTCGGCATAGGGTCAGCGATAGTATGCCTTTCAAGTGTGGCGGCATGTGTTTTCTTTGAATGGGCTATAACAAAATACATTTTGAAGAGAGAATCAACTGTTCTTGATGGCTCTGCTATACTTACAGGAGTGCTTTTGGGCTTTAACTTGCCTTCAAATCTTCCAGTATGGATTGTTATCATTGGTGCGCTTGTGGCAATTGGAATCGGTAAAATGACGTTCGGCGGTTTGGGATGCAACCCGTTTAATCCTGCACTTGTAGGCCGTTGTTTCCTTTTGGTTTCTTTCCCAGTGCAAATGACAACATGGCCAAAGGTTGGGCAACTGTTGTCTTATACTGATGCTCAGACAGCAGCAACTCCTTTAAGTGTAATGAAAGAGGCAATAAAGAGCAACGATCCATCAGTTCTTGATAAGCTTCCTGATTCAATGCAAATGTTATTGGGTAATCCTGGCTTAAACAATGGTGCCGGAACTATTGGCGAAATATGTGCTTTGGCGCTGATTATCGGCTTGATTTATATGCTTTGGAAAAAGATAATAACATGGCATATTCCAATTAGTATCATAGCAACCGTATTTGTGTTTAGCGGGATACTTCATCTTTGTAATCCTGTTTATGCTTCACCTTTAGCAGAACTTTTCAGTGGTGGATTGATGTTAGGTGCTATTTTCATGGCGACAGACTATGTAACATCACCTATGACATATAAAGGTCAACTTGTTTATGGTGTAGCGATAGGTTTCCTTACCGTAGTAATCCGTAACTGGGGAGCATATCCTGAAGGTATGTCGTTTGCAATACTTATTATGAATGCGTTTACTCCACTTATTAACGCTTACATTAAACCAAAGCGTTACGGTGAAGTAGTAAAGAAGGAGGGCAAATAAAATGAAGAAACTAGATTCAACAATATCCAATATGGTTCTTGTCTTGGTTGGTGTGGCACTTATAACAGGAGCAATCCTTGCTTATGTCAACCACATTACAACTGAACCAATCCGTCAGCAGTCTGAAAAGACCCTCACAGAAGGCATTAAGAAAGTAATGGGTGGAGGAGATCTTAAGGTCACAAGCAATGATACCGTATCTCAGAATCTCGACGGCAAACCCGTAACGTTCGTCGTTCATGTTACAGAAAGTGTAAAAGGCGAAAAATTGGGCGCAGCTGTTGAAAGTACTACAAGTGGTTTTGGAGGAGATTTAAAGGTGTTGGTGGGCTTTAGTCCTGCGGGCGAAATTCTTGGTTATACAATTCTTCAAACATCAGAAACCCCAGGATTAGGGGCAAAGGCTGAAACCTGGTTCCAAAAAGACGGCAAAGGTAATATCATCGGTAAAAATCCCTCAGAAGGTCCTCTTGCTGTAAGCAAAGACGGTGGTCAGGTAAATGCCATTACTGCTAGTACTATAACAAGTCGTGCTTTCCTCAAGGCAGTAAACAATGCTTATAATGCCTATAAAGCAGGTAAGACTGATGCAACTAGCGGTGCGACAAAATTAAGTGCCAACAAGTAGAACAATTTAAAAGTAGATGCAATGAACTATATAAAAATATTACTTAATGGTGTAATAAAGGAAAACCCGACGTTCGTTCTCCTTCTTGGTATGTGTCCTACACTTGCCACCACCACATCTGCAATCAACGGTCTCTCAATGGGACTAGCCACAATGTTTGTACTTATATGCTCAAATCTTGTGATATCTCTTATAAAGAATCTCACGCCAGATATGGTGCGTATACCTGTGTTCGTAGTTGTCATAGCTTCTTTCGTGACAATCCTTCAGATGATAATGCAGGCATTTGTCCCTGCAATCTATGCAACTCTTGGTTTGTACATTCCTCTAATTGTGGTAAACTGTATAATCCTTGGTCGTGCAGAAGCCTTTGCCTGCAAAAATGGTCCTGTTGCCAGTCTTTTTGATGGAATCGGTATTGGCTTGGGCTTTTCCATAGCTCTTACTCTTCTTGGTGCTGTTAGGGAACTTTTGGGTGCAGGTGCTATCTTTGGAGTAACACTGCTGCCGGAAACATGCAACATGCTGTTGTTTATCCTTCCTCCAGGAGCATTCATTACCTTGGGATATATCATTGCAATAGTAAACAAATTTAAGAAAGCATAATATGGAATACATATTAATATTTATTTCGGCAATTTTTGTCAATAACATCATATTGTCGCAATTTCTTGGAATCTGTCCATTTCTTGGTGTTTCTCAGAAAATAAGTACTTCTTTGGGTATGGGAGCTGCGGTTGCATTCGTGCTCACTTTGGCAACAATAGTGACCTACCTTGTTCAGATTTACATATTAAATCCTTTTGACTTACAGTATCTGCAGACTATAGCATTCATTCTTGTCATAGCTGCACTTGTGCAGATGGTAGAAATAATCCTAAAGAAAGTTTCACCTGCTCTTTATCAGGCTTTGGGAATCTTTCTTCCACTTATAACCACCAACTGTGCCGTGCTCGGTGTGGCCATTTTGGTTATTCAGAAAGATTTCTCACTTCTCACAAGTGTTGTATATGCTTTCTCAACTGCAGTAGGCTTTGCTTTGGCTTTGACTGTTTTTGCTGGTATACGTGAACAACTCGCTTTTGTAAATATTCCCAAAGGAATGCGCGGAATGTCAATTGTTCTTGTTACAGCAGGATTGCTGAGCCTTGCTTTTATGGGATTTTCTGGAGTTGACGGTGGGCTTAAAGCTTTATTTGGCCTTAATTGACGTTAGACCGTTTTGTATATAATTTAATAGCTCTGCAGAACTTATATATTATAAAACACAACTGCTGTTTCGTGTTTTTGGATATGAAAGTTCTGCAGTGCTATTTTGTTTTGGCACTAGTCAGACCGTCTGTCGTAGTTTGCTGTATCGATATATTGTTCTTCTGATTTGTTTCTTCGATTTTTTCGTATTCTAATTGCATTACTGTTTTTTTATGTTTTGAAAAACGGAATTGATTTTTATGCGCTTGATATAATCTCTATCAGGAATGCAATTTGTTGGTTTGTATTTGTTCATTTAATTTTTATTT
This sequence comes from uncultured Alistipes sp., assembly GCA_963590505.1. Lineage (GTDB taxonomy): Bacteria > Bacteroidota > Bacteroidia > Bacteroidales > Bacteroidaceae > Prevotella. The sequence goes on from CAVAPC010000042.1 coordinate 10,430, forward strand.
AGAAATAAAATCAAAAACAAGTTTTTTAATTGGATTATAGTTGCTATATTTGCAGACGGATTATGAGAACCACAATTTGTTATTGAATTTTATGGTATTTATATTAAGATAAAAACTCATGACCTGTTATTTACAGGCATGTTGTATTTGTGTTTGTGTTGTTGTTATCCTCCGATGAGATATCGGGGGATAATTTTTTTATTGGTTCTAAAAATATGAATATTATTTGTCCTGTATAATGATCAAAAACAGTAACAGTAATTTTTGATTTATTCTCATTTTCAGCTTGAGGTTAGTGTATCGTTTTAATAATAAATTTCCGCAATATTCCTATTCCGTATGTTTTTAGCGAATGTGTTATTGTTTTTTTCTATATAGTCTTTATATGGCAAAGATGTTAGAGCGTATGAAGGTCTGTAAAAAGGCAGTGTTACAATGGTTTCATGTCAATCCTGCTGTTTCCAAAAAAAACGGTAAATATTTCATTCAACAAATAAATATTATTATATTTGCAAAATAAACGAAACATGAAACGAAAATGGAATTTACTGCAAAACAAATCGCTGAATTCGTAAATGGAAACGTTGAAGGTGATGGAAATGCTACCGTGAATTCTTTTGCCAAAATTGAAGAAGGCAAGCACGGAGCTATTTCTTTTCTTTCAAACCCTAAATATACTCACTATCTTTATACAACAGAGTCTAGCATTGTTCTTGTAAATGCGGATCTAAAGCTTGATCGAAATGTATCGCCAACGCTGATTCGTGTGCAGAATGCATATGAAGCCGTTGCCCGATTGCTTCAGCTTTACGAGTCTATGAAACCTAAAAAAACAGGTATTAGTCCATTGGCAAGCATAGCGCAAACTGCAACAATTGGCGAAAACTGTTATGTTGGTCCTTTTGCTTGTATCGGTGAAAATGTTGTTGTTGGTGATCATTCTCAAATATATCCACATGTTACACTTGGAGACAATTCAAAAGTCGGTTCCAATTGTGTACTTTATCCAAACGTGACAGTTTACCATAGTTGTCGTATAGGGAACAATGTAATAATTCATTCGGGTTCTGTGATAGGAGCTGATGGCTTTGGCTTTGCCCCGAATGCCGATGGATATGACAAAATACCGCAAATTGGCATCGTCACGATAGAGGATGATGTTGAAATCGGTGCAAATACTTGTGTTGACCGTTCGACAATGGGTAGCACTTATGTTCGTAAGGGGGTAAAACTCGACAATCTTGTGCAAATTGCTCATAATACGGATATCGGCGAACATACAGTAATGTCAGCCCAAGTCGGCATTGCTGGAAGTACCAAGGTAGGACAATGGTGTATGTTTGGTGGACAGGTTGGGCTTGCCGGACATATAAAAATAGGTAATAAAGTATTCTTGGGCGCTCAGTCAGGAGTTCCTGGAAATATTAAAGACGATCAGACGCTTATTGGTACACCGCCAATGGAACCAAGAAAATATTTCAAGTCGCAGGCAATTTTTAGGAGATTACCAGAAATCTATGCCAAGATAAATGAATTGGAAAAAGAACTGAAGAAGCTCAAAGGCGAAGATTAAACGTTACTCTTTGAAAATTGAAAATATCAATATTATGTCTAAACAGAAAACACTAAAAGGCAGTTTCGCTTTGTGTGGCAAGGGACTTCATACAGGGCTTAGCTTAACTGTTACATTCAATCCGGCACCTGAAAATAGCGGATATAAAATTCAAAGAATAGACCTTGACGGTCAGCCTGTTATTCAAGCGATTGCTGAAAATGTCGTTGATACCCAACGTGGCACAGTTCTTGGAAAAGGAGATATCCGCGTTTCCACTATAGAACATGGTATGTCTGCACTTTATGCAATGGGAATAGACAACTGTTTCATTCAGGTGAACGGTCCTGAGTTCCCTATTCTCGATGGTTCAGCTGCAATGTATGTGGAAAAAATATCCGAGATAGGGATAGAAGAGCAGAATGCCCCGAAAGATTACTATATCATTCGTCACAAAATAGAAGTAAAAGATGAGGAAACAGGTTCCTGTATCACTATTCTTCCAGATGAAGAATTCAGTATTACCGCAATGTGCTCTTTTGAATCTAAATTCATCAACAGTCAGTTCGCTACCCTTGATAAGATGAGTTCCTATGCGGCAGAGATAGCACAGGCACGTACATTCGTCTTTGTCAGAGACATTGAGCCACTTTTGAAAGCAAACCTGATAAAGGGTGGGGATATGGACAATGCCATTGTAATTTATGAGCGTCAAACAAGCCAGGAACGTCTTGATCAATTGGCCGATTTCTTGAAAGTACCTCGTTTGGATGCAACCAAGTTAGGATATATTCAACACAAGCCCTTGGTTTGGGAAAATGAATGTACAAGACACAAACTTCTTGACATAATCGGTGATATGGCCCTTATTGGTCGTCCTATCAAAGGAAGAATAATAGCTACACGTCCTGGTCATACAATAAATAACAAGTTTGCCCGTTTGATGCGTCGTGAGATACGAAAGCATGAGATACAGGCTCCTATATATGACTGTAATGAAGCGCCAATTATGGACGTTAACCGCATACGTGAACTTCTTCCACACCGATATCCGATGCAACTGGTTGATAAGGTTGTTGCACTTGGCGCCAACAGTATCGTTGGTGTGAAGAATGTTACGAGCAATGAGCCTTTTTTCGTTGGGCATTTTCCTAAAGAACCAGTAATGCCTGGAGTACTTCAGATTGAGGCTATGGCACAGTGCGGTGGACTCCTAGTCCTTAATACCTTGGAAGACCCTGAACGTTGGTCGACTTATTTTATGAGGATAGATGATGTAAAGTTCCGTCAGAAAGTTGTTCCAGGTGATACCCTTTTGTTTAAGGTTGATCTACTTGAGCCTGTTAGACATGGCATATCATCAATGAAAGGCTATGTTTTTGTTGGCGATAAAGTAGTTTCGGAAGCTACATTCACGGCACAGATTGTTAAGAATAAATAAGTAACTGTTATACGTGAGTCATGGCTACACGTTTAAATAATATATTATGAACCAAATAAGTCCATTGGCATATGTTCATCCTGAGGCTAAACTCGGCGAGAACAACATAATTGGCCCGTTTTGCTATATAGATAAAAATACCGTAATCGGCGATAACAATAACTTCTTAAATAGTGTTACGGTACATACCGGAGCAAGAATTGGCAACGGAAATGAATTTTTTCCCGGAGCTTCTATAAGTACAAAACCGCAAGACTTGAAATTTGCCGGCGAAGTTACGGAATGTTTCATAGGTGACAATAACAGTATTCGTGAGAATGTAACAATATCTCGTGGAACTGCTTCAAAAGGGTTCACAAGAGTTGGCAATAACAATCTTCTCATGGAGTGTGTGCATGTTGCACACGATTGTGAACTTGGCAATGAATGTATAATCGGAAATGCTACTAAATTTGCCGGAGAAGTGGTCATTGATGACCGCGCGATTGTCAGTAGTACTGTACTTTGCCACCAATTCTGTCGTATAGGTGGATATGTCATGATACAAGGGGGATGTAGGTTTAGTCAGGATATACCTCCTTATGTTATTGTAGGCAAGGAGCCCACTAAATTCTGTGGCGTTAATCTTATAGGTTTACGTCGTCGTGGCTTCAGCAGTGAAAAAATACAGATGATACATGATGCTTACAGGTTGTTGTATTCTAAGGGTATTATTGCTGAAGGCATTGAGGAGATTCGTAAAAATCTTCCTGAATGTGAAGAACTAAAGTATATCATAGATTTCGTTTCTGCTTCCAAGCGCGGAATTGTCAGATAGTTATGCTTTGTGCTTTTAATAATACAGAAAATATGTTTGGCATTTACCGTTGTTTTGAACGTGGCATGCCAAACATATTTGTTTATTCATTTTCCTTTTCCTTTTTTGCGATATAAATGAACGATACACTTGTTGTAATATTGGGACCTACCGGAGTTGGAAAAACTGAACTTTGTCTTCAAGTTGCCGAACATCTTTCTGTACCAATAATAAATGCAGACTCCAGGCAGCTTTATAGAGAAATACCTATAGGTACAGCAGCTCCTACATCTCTGCAGCAGAAAAGGATAAAACATTATTTTGTTGGTAATTTATCGCTTGTCGACTATTATAGTGCCTCGAAATATGAAGAAGAAGTTTTGTCGTTATTGGGTGACTATTTTTCTCCGCAACGTAAAATTGCGTTGATGACTGGTGGAAGCATGATGTATATCGATAGTGTATGCAATGGTATTGATGATATTCCGACTATCGACAGTCACACTCGCCAATTAATGAAAGATAGATATGAAAGAGAAGGCCTTGAAAAACTTTGCGATGAACTTAAAATGCGTGATCCGCAATATTATGACATCGTGGACAGGAAGAACCCTAAACGTGTCGTGCATGCACTTGAAATATGCTTAATGACAGGGCGTACATATTCTTCTTTCCGTACGAACAAAGCCAAGAAGAGGCCTTTTGATATTGTGAAAATCGGTTTGAATAGAGACAGAACTGAACTTTACGAAAGGATAAATGCCCGTGTGGAGCAGATGATAGACGATGGACTTGAGCAAGAAGCGCGTAGTGTTTATCAATATCGTGGTCTTAATGCGTTGAATACAGTTGGATATAAGGAAATGTTTGAATATTTTGATGGAAAATGTACGTTTGATGAAGCCGTATTCCGAATTAAGTGTGATAGCCGTAAATATTGTAGAAAACAGTTGACATGGTTTAGACGGGACGAAGCAATAAAATGGTTTACTCCTTCGGATATTGAAGAAATCATAAAATATATCGATACGTTAGGGAAATAAATTTAAAATTTGTACTTTTGCTATAACTTTCATGCAATATATAAATGCAATCTTATTGTGTGAAGGTAAAGTGACAATTCTGCATACCTTTAGTATAAGATGCGGAAATGCTTAAAATACTTTACATAAACAACACTTGACATGTTAAACAAAGCGAAAACGATTTTAGTTTACCTTTATTCAAAGGTCAAAGCCTTTTCCAAATGGTATGTAAGCCTGTATAAAGGAAAGGCTTGGTATACTAAGACGATTGTTGGCTTCTGCTCTTTCCTGGCAGCTATTGTCATTTATCTTGGCATGGTTGACATTAACTTTCTTTGGCTCTTTGGAAGTTCGCCTGGATATTTTTCAGGAATTTGCGATCCTCAAGTAAACGAGGCTTCAGAAATCTACAGTGCTGATGGAAAATTGATAGGCAAGTATTTCAATGAAAACAGAACACCAGTTAAGTATGAAGAAGTAGCCCCGTCATTTTTCAAGGCTTTGGTTGATACCGAAGACGAACGCTTTTACAAGCATATGGGCATTGATCCTATTGGTCTATTCGGAGCAATAAAGGATGCTGTTTTTCATCATGATGCCAGAGGTGCATCCACCATTACGCAGCAGCTTGCCAAGAATATGTTCCGTGTCAGACGAAACTATTCTACAGGACTTCTTGGAAAAATACCAGGGCTAAAAATCCTTATAATGAAAAGTAAGGAATGGATTATTGCTGTAAAACTTGAAACGGTATACACCAAGAAGGAAATAATCACAATGTATGCCAACACTGTTGATTTTGGCTCTAATTCCTACGGTATAAAAACAGCGGCAAAGACCTATTTTAATACAACCCCAAAAGAACTTAAAACAGAGCAAGCGGCTGTTCTTGTGGGAATGTTGAAGGCCACCACTTATTATAATCCCAAGTCAAATCCGAAAAACAGCAAAGCTAGAAGGAATGTTGTTCTGAACAAAATGCATAGCCATGGTGATTTGTCAAAGAATGTTTGCGATTCTTTGTCTCAGTTGCCTATTGAACTTGATTTCAATATTGAAGAGAATTATGACGGTCAGGCAAAGTATTTCCGTGAAGCAGTTAAGAAGCATTTGGAAAAATGGTGTGAGGAAAGCGGATATGATTTGTATACAAGTGGTTTGAAAATCTATACTACGATTGATACACGGCTCCAAAAATATGCAGAAGAGGCTGTAAGAAAGCAAATGCGCCAGGTTCAAAGGAACTTCAATAGTCATTGGGGTAACCAAGATCCGTGGCGGGATGAAAAGGGAAATGAGATACCAGGATTCATCGAAGGCATACTTCAGAAGCAACCATCGTATCAGCAACTTCTGGCGCGTTTCCCAAATAATCCGGACTCTGTCCAGTATTATGTCAATAAGCCTCATAAGGTGAAGCTTTTCGACTATGAAAAAGGCTCTATTGAGAAAGAAATGAGCACATTGGACTCTATTCGCTATATGGTTAGGTTTATGCACTGTGCGTTTGTTGCTATGGAACCTCAGTCTGGTGCTGTTAGAGCATGGGTTGGTGATATAGATTTTGAATCGTGGAAATATGACAAGGTTGAAGCGGACCGTCAACCAGGTTCTACTTTCAAGCTATTCGTATATACAGAAGCAATGAACCAAGGATTGACTCCATGTGATAAGCGCCGTGACGAATACATCAGAATGGAAGTGTATGACAATGTCAAACATGAAAATACAATTTGGACACCTACAAATGCCAACGGACGTTTCTCTGGAGATTCCATTGCCTTGAAGAGTGCATTTGCAAGAAGTATAAACTCAATTGCCGTTCGTCTAGGTCAGGAAATGGGAATAAAGAACGTTATAAACACTGCGCACCAAATGGGCATAACCAATGACCTTGACGATACACCGTCATTGGCTTTGGGATCTTCCGACGTTAAATTGCTGGATATGGTCAACGCTTACTGCACGGTCGCAAACAATGGAAAACAATTGCAACCCATTTTGGTAACAAAGGTTGTCGATAAGGAGGGTAAGGTGGTATATCAGTCACCAGAGGGTGAACAACAGGCTATTCCATACAAGAGTGCTTTCTTTATGCAACAGTTGCTCATGGGGGGAATGCGCGAACCAGGAGGAACATCGCAAAGTCTTTGGGGATATATAAACAATGCCGCTAAGGACACTGATTTTGGCGGTAAGACAGGAACTACAAACAATCATTCTGATGCGTGGTTCATGTGTGTCAGCCCCAAACTTGTTGCTGGAGCATGGGTCGGAGGTGAATATCGTTGTATACATTTCCGAACTGGAGCACTGGGCCAGGGAAGCAGGACTGCATTGCCTGTATGTGGATATTTCATGCAGTCGGTGATGAATGATTCTGATTTTAGACAATATCATGCTAAATTTGATAAGCCGCGTGATAATGACATTTCATACGGTATGTACAATTGTGCCAGTTATTCACCATCAAGACGCGATACAACCCGCATTGACAGTACTCAGATAATTATGGAGGGAGAGGAAATTCTCGACGAGAACGGTAATGTTATTTCTCAAGAGCATACAATTAATCCTTCTCATAACGGCAATGCTTCTGCTGTGGAGGAAAATAAACAACAAAGCGCTACCGAACAGAACTCAAAGCATTCTAAACCAAACAATCAGAAATTGTCATTAGAAGATTTCTGATGTTGTCTCTATTATTTGTTTGTCCTGTTTCGTGTCAACGGAATGGGACAAACTGTTTTTATACAACAGAACTATGGAAAATTTGGACAAGGAAGCAAACATTGATACATGCAATCCTGAGTTTCAGAAAGCTCTGCAGATAATAAACTATACTAACAGATCGCTATTTCTTACAGGTAAAGCTGGAACAGGAAAGTCAACTTTCTTGCGATACGTTTGCCAACATACAAAAAAGAAGCACGTGGTGCTTGCTCCAACCGGAATAGCTGCAATAAATGCAGGGGGTGCAACTTTGCATAGCTTTTTCAAGTTGCCATTCCATCCTCTTATTCCGACAGATTCACGCTTTTCAATGCGTAATATTAAGGATACGCTTAAATATAACGGCGAGAAGCGTAAAATCATACGTGAACTGGAACTTCTCATTATTGATGAGATTAGTATGGTTCGCGCTGATATTATTGATTTCGTTGATAAGGTGCTGCGTATCTATTCACGTAATATGCGTCAACCATTTGGCGGAAAACAATTGCTGCTTGTTGGCGATGTCTATCAGCTTGAACCTGTGGCAAAAGAAGAAGACAAGCAGTTTCTTCGTCCATTTTATCCGTCTGTTTATTTTTTTGATGCAAGCGTATTTCGCAATTTTCAACTGATAAGCATAGAATTGCGTAAAGTATACAGGCAATCCGACCAGGAATTTATCCATATTCTTGATCACATACGCACAAACAATCTGACAACAGGAGATTTGTTGAAACTTAACAGTAGAGTAGGAGGGAAGTCGCAAAAACATGACAATACAATGTCTATAACTTTGTCTACCCGAAGAGATACGGTTGACTTTATCAATGAGCGTGAACTGAAAATTCTTCCAGGTATGGCGTCTAAATTCGAAGGGCGTATAACAGGGGACTTCCCTGATGGCAGTTTGCCAACTCCTATGTCTCTTGAACTAAAAGTCGGAGCTCAAGTTATATTCATTAAAAACGATTTGGACAAGCGTTGGGTCAATGGCACGTTAGGAGTTATAGAAGCCATGGACGTAGACAATAAAATCCTCTACGTAATAACCGACGATGGAAAGGAATTTGAGGTTGAACCTACAACATGGAGTAATCTTAGATATAAGTATAATGAAAAAGAGCAAAAAATCGAAGAAGAGGAGATAGGTACTTATACTCAGTTTCCTTTGCGTTTGGCTTGGGCTATAACCGTTCATAAAAGTCAGGGACTAACTTTCCGTCGTGTCAATATAGATTTTACAGGCGGGGTATTTGCCGGCGGACAAACTTATGTAGCTCTCTCGCGCTGTACATCACTTGAAGGTATAACTCTTAAGGAGCCAATAAGAAGAAGTGACGTCTTTGTAAAATCGGAAGTGTTGCAATTTTCCCAAACATATAATAATAACGTAGTTATAAACAAGGCATTGTCTGAATCAAAAGCAGATATTGAATATCGTGACAGTGTTGAAGCTTTCGATCGAGGAGATATGGAGGCATGTCTGGATAATTTCTTCAAAGCTATACACAGTCGATATGATATAGAAAAGCCGTTAGCGAGGCGTTTTATGCGGAAGAAACTCAATATTGTTAACATTCTTCGCAATGAAAATAAAATGCTTAAGGACAAATTGAATGAGCAAACTGCTTTTCTTAAAAAATTAGCTGTTGAATATGTTGTTTTAGGAAAAGAATGTGAGGCAGAAAATATGGTTAAGGCCGCAATTGCCAATTATGAAAAGTCTTTAAAACTTTGCCCTGACATACCAGAAGCAATGCGTAGGTTGAAGAAAATCAATAAAAAGTAGAATTACTCAAAAATGTTTTTCTTCCATTCTCGTTTATACATGTGCATCCTGGTCTTTTAAAAACTAGCAGAATCTCTAACATATACATAAGCGTTAGGGGCTTGCTCGTTATAATTGGCAAGAAATCACAAAACTCTTGATGCTTCTTTACAAAAAAATGAGAATTCCTGCATATAATG
>CAVAPC010000043.1:0-18751 GCA_963590505.1 uncultured Alistipes sp.
ATTTAAAATTACGGTTCAATAGTAATAGTAGCTTGGCTCATGCTCTGGGCTTTTGATATACTTACATATTTTCTTTGTAAAGGCAAGAGATTATAAATAAAAATACTAACTTTGCAGTAATAAAGTTATGTTGTCTTTTGCTTTTTCACTTTAGCACAACGAATTGAACATAAGTATTTGGCACAAAAAATTGAAAAAATATAAATCAATAAGAAATGAATATCCTTGAACTTAGCGAGCAGGAAATTGTACGCAGACAAAGTCTACAGACATTGCGCGAGATGGGAATCGATCCTTATCCAGCTGCAGAATATCCGACTAATGCATTCAGCGATGAAATACGCAAAAATTTCAAAGATGATGAAGCACCCCGTCAGGTTGTCATTGCAGGAAGATTGATGGGCCGTAGAGTTATGGGCAAAGCTTCCTTTGCTGAAATTCAGGACTCTAAAGGAAGAATTCAAGTTTATGTGGCACGTGATGAAATTTGTCCTGATGAGAACAAAGATTACTATAACGTTGTTTTCAAAAAACTAATGGATATCGGTGATTTCATCGGTGTGAAAGGATTCGTGTTCCGCACACAAACAGGCGAAATATCTGTTCATGCTAAGGAACTTACACTTTTGTCAAAAAGTTTAAAACCTTTGCCCATAGTCAAATATAAAGACGGTGTAGCTTATGACAAGTTTGACGATCCTGAATTGCGCTATCGCCAGCGCTATGTCGACCTTGTTGTTAACGATGGAGTAAAGGATACCTTTTTAAAAAGAGCCACCGTATTGAGAACACTTCGTAGTGTCCTTGACGATGCTGGCTATACTGAAGTAGAAACTCCTACACTACAGAGTATTGCAGGCGGAGCTTCAGCTCGACCTTTTACAACCCATTTTAATGCTTTGGATCAGGATATGTATATGCGAATTGCTACAGAGCTGTATCTTAAGCGTCTTATAGTGGGTGGTTTTGAAGGAGTATACGAAATTGGCAAGAACTTCCGCAATGAAGGTATGGACCGCAACCATAATCCAGAGTTTACATGTATGGAGTTGTATGTTCAGTATAAAGATTACAACTGGATGATGTCTTTTACGGAAAAGCTCCTTGAAACAATATGCATTGCCGTTAACGGAAGTTCAGAAAGAGAAATCGACGGAAAAATCGTAAGTTTCAAAGCACCTTACCGCCGACTTCCTATACTTGATGCAATCAAAGAAAAGACCGGATTTGATTGCAACGGTAAATCAGAAGATGAAATTCGACAGTTCTGCAAATCAAAAGGTATGGATGTTGACGAGACTATGGGGAAAGGAAAACTCATTGACGAACTTTTCGGGGAATTCTGTGAAGGTACGTTTATACAACCAACTTTCATTACGGACTATCCTGTTGAAATGTCGCCACTAACGAAAAGCCACCGGTCTAAACCTGGACTTACAGAACGTTTTGAACTTATGGTAAACGGTAAGGAATTGGCAAATGCCTATTCAGAATTAAATGACCCTATAGATCAAGAAGAACGTTTTGTTGAACAAATGAAACTTGCAGACAAAGGTGACGACGAAGCAATGATTATCGACAAAGATTTCCTTCGTGCGCTTCAATATGGCATGCCTCCAACTAGTGGAATAGGTATTGGCATTGACCGTCTTGTTATGCTTATGACCGGCAAAACTTATATTCAGGAAGTTTTATTCTTCCCACAGATGAAGCCGGAAAAAAAGATGCCACAAAGTTCAATAAAAGAATGGGCAGGAATTGGAGTTAGTGAGAACTGGGCTTATGTTATGCGTAAAGCAGGATTTAACTTAATCTCGGATATAAAAAATGAAAAAGCCCAAGGACTGCAACAAAAAATATGCGATATTAACAAGAAGTATAAACTTGGCTATGACAAGCCATCACTTGACGTTATTCAAACGTGGATTGACAAAGCCAATTGATAAACATGCAACAAGGGTAAAAGCATTTGTGTAAAAACAAAGTAAAATGTTTGACTGCGGAAAAATAGCGATCATCGGCGGTGGAAGTTGGGCAACAGCCATAGCTAAGATAATTGTTGAAAAGACGCACCATATTGGATGGTACATACGCCGTAATGACCATATTGAGGATTTTAAGCGATTAAGTCACAATCCTACATATTTGGTTGGCGTTAGATTTAATGTCGACGAGATTTTTTTCTCGTCCGACATTAATAAAATAGTGCAGGAATATGACACTCTTGTCTTTGTTACCCCTTCGCCTTATTTGAAAAACCACTTGAAGAAGTTGCGCACTAATTTAAGTGGAAAGTTTATAGTTACGGCAATAAAAGGTATTGTTCCAGATGAGAATCTTGTCTGTTCAGAATATTTCAGACAGGTCTATGATGTTCCAGATGAGAATCTTGCCTGTTTGGGAGGCCCTTCTCATGCAGAAGAAGTTGCTCTTGAACGTTTGTCGTACCTAACAGTAGGATGTTCAGATCTAAAGAAAGCCGAAGCGTTTGCCAATGTACTAGTAAATAGCTATATAAAGACAAAGACCAGTTCTGACGTTGTCGGAATTGAATATTCTTCAGTACTTAAAAACGTTTATGCAATAGCAGCTGGAATATGTAGCGGTTTAAAGTTTGGCGACAATTTTCAAGCAGTTTTAATATCAAACGCTGTTGAGGAGATGGATCGCTTTCTCAATGCTGTTCATCCCATTAAAAGAAGTATTTACGACTCCGTATATCTTGGAGACTTACTCGTAACCGGATACAGTAATTTTTCCAGAAACAGAACTTTTGGAACAATGATAGGAAAAGGTTACAGTGTTAAAAGTGCTCAGATTGAAATGGAAATGATTGCAGAAGGTTATTTTGGAACAAAATGTATGAAAGAAATAAACCGTCATCTACATGTAAACATGCCAATATTGGATACTGTATATAACATACTGTATGAGCGTATAAATCCACAGATAGAAGTAAAATTGCTGACAGATTCATTCAGATAATACTGAAAACATAATGTTTAACCATAAATAATTAAAAATATGGAAAATATCAAACTTAACATTAGCAACGCCAACAAATTCCTTGACGAAAGCGCTGTTCAAGGATATGAGAGTAAGGTGGCAGAAGCCCAAAAGTGTCTTGAAGAGGCAACATGCCCTGGCAACGATTTTCTTGGTTGGCTTCATCTCCCCTCTTCAATAACATCCGAATTTCTTGATGAGTTACAGGCAACTGCAAATATACTTAGAGAAATGTGTGAAGTTATTGTTGTTGCAGGCATTGGCGGAAGTTACCTCGGTGCACGTGCTGTGATTGAGGGATTGGGAAACAGTTTTGCTTGGCTGGTAAACGACACAAAAAATCCAACTATCGTTTTTGCGGGAAACAATATTGGCGAAGACTACTTGTTTGAACTCACTTCTTGGCTGAAGACAAAGAAATTTGGAGTAATCAACATTTCCAAGTCTGGAACGACAACTGAAACTGCTCTTACCTTCCGCCTTCTCAAGAAACAGTGCGAAGAGCAGCGTGGCAAAGCGGAAGCACAGAAAGTAATAGTGGCAGTAACAGATGCAGTAAAAGGCGCAGCACGAGCAGCAGCTGATAAAGAAGGCTATAAAACATTTGTCATTCCCGACAATGTTGGCGGCCGATTCTCTGTATTAACTCCTGTCGGTCTTTTGCCTATAGCATGTGCCGGATATGATATTCATAAACTTGTGGCTGGAGCAAAAGAAATGGAGAAAGCATGTGGTATCGACGTTCCATACAATGAAAACCCTGCTGCCCAATATGCAGCCGTAAGGAATTGCCTTTATTCACAGGGCGGGAAGAAGATTGAAATTATGGTAAATTTCCAACCGAAGCTGCATTATTTCTCAGAATGGTGGAAACAGTTGTTTGGTGAAAGTGAAGGAAAAGACGATAAGGGAATATTCCCCGCTTCTTGCGATTTCACTACTGATCTGCATTCCATGGGACAGTGGATTCAACAAGGAGAAAGAACAATTTACGAAACAGTAATCAGTATAGACAAACCAGAACATACGCTTATGTTCCCATCTGACGAAGACAATCTTGACGGACTTAACTTTCTGGCAGGAAAACGAGTTGATGAAGTTAACAAGATGGCCGAACTGGGCACAAAACTTGCTCATGTAGATGGTGGTGTTCCTAATATACATATAAGCGTACCCAAGCTGGATGAATATTATATTGGTCAGCTGATTTATTTCTTTGAGAAGGCATGCGGTATCAGCGGATTACTTCTAGGCGTAAACCCATTTAACCAGCCAGGAGTTGAAGCATACAAGAAAAACATGTTCGCACTGCTTGACAAACCTGGATACGAGAAAGAAAGCAAAGAAATAAAAGAAAGACTTGGCTTGTAAAGCAATTTAGGTAACAATAAACAAAATTAGATAATCAATACAAATCTTCAAGGCTGCTTTTGGGACAATTAATGTTTTAATCGGCCTTGAAGATTTTTCTATTAAAAAAATTGAAAACATTTTGAGACAACAGCAGTATTAACTATATTTGCAGCATAAAAGAACAAAAAGATAACATTAAACACTAAAGCTATATGAAAAAAGGAAACGTTAAAATCGTTGCAAACATTGCTCCTATTGCAACTTTAATAGCAACACCGTTCAGTATTGCACAGGCAACGGAAATTAAAAATATTGAGGCTCAAAAACAGATCAACGTTATAGAAAGTTTGTCTGTAAAGCAAAACAGTAAACAAAAGTTACAAGTCAAGGAAATTCTTTCAACAAACAATAGTTGGGATGGAACGAAACTCCCTTCATATCCAATTTCAAATCCACTAGTAAGAGTGCTTCATATCATTGTACCTCCACATGCAGTTTTACCAGAACACCACCACGATGTAATGTCATATGGCTACATTATTCGTGGAGAACTTACAATTCAACGTACCGATAATGGACAGGAAATAACCCTCCATGCAGGAGATGCTGTCGCAGAAACTGTTTCCACCAAACATATAGGAGAAAATCGCGGTAATGAACCTACAGAACTTGTCGTTTTTTATCCATCAATAGAAGGAATGCCCCTGTCTGTTCCAGGTTAAGCATATTTACTATGTTGTGTTTTTGTCGATTTCTGATGAAAATACAAGTAAATTCATTTAGCTTTAATTAAATTAAAGTCTATTTCATGTGGTGTGTAATAAAAAAGACTTAACTTTGCAAGAGAAACATAACATGTATAGAAATGAAAAGAATTTTAATTGCAGCAATGTTTGCAGTAATAATTTGCACAAACATCAATGCGAAGCTAAATATTGCAACGCAAACAGAAAACGTTAATCAGCAAAATCAAGCACAGATAACATTCGACAAGACAACTCATAGCTTCGGTACATTTGAAGAGGCAAAGCTTCAGACTTGTATATTTACTTTCATAAATACAGGTAGTGTTCCTCTTATAATAAACCAGGCAGTAGCAAGTTGCGGATGTACTGTACCAACATATACAAAAAGCCCTATCGCTCCAGGTCAGACCGGACAAATAAAGGTTACATATAATGGTAAGGGAAAATTTCCCGGACACTTCAAAAAAAGTATCACTGTAAGAACTAATGGAACACCCGAAGTCGTAAGATTGTATATAGAAGGTGATATGACTGTTAAAGACTGATGAGAAAATATTTTTCGTATCTGATAATTTTTATGAGCGTGTCATTTGTAGCTGTTTCTGTAAACGGAATCCCAATCTTTAAGAAACATTTTACAAATGACACACTCTTAGTTAAAACATATAACGACTCTCTTCTTTCTGCTAGAAATATTATATATAATACAACAGAACAGGAAAGAACGGAATGGGATAATACTAGTAAAAATTTCTATTTATTCTCCCCCATTACTTTTTATCATTCAATATTTTCAGATATAATCGGAAACTTAGAAGATAATGACTTAATATCCGGAAACAGGTCGCTTACTCGCAATGAGAATTTGTTTATAGAAGATATTATGATGAACATATATCTAAATCATCCCGAGTTAGTGACAAAAAGCGAGAACCGTATTAACAAGGCGGCAAAAGTACATAATGCTTTTAAAGAACCCATCAGAAACAATACATCACTAGTTGAAGAAGAAAGCAAAAAGGCTACCGCTTATGATGACGAAATAGGGATGCCATTGGAGATTGTCGTAAAGAAGCCAAACTTTTGGAAAGTAAGTGGCGATTATTTTCTGCAAATATTGCAAAATTATGTATCATCCAATTGGTACAAAGGCGGAGAGAGCAACTACTCCATGGTTGGAAGTGTTACATTACAGGCTAACTACAACAACAAACAGAAAGTAAAGTTTGACAATAAGCTTGAAATGAAGTTGGGTTTCCAAACAACAAGAGGAGACTCTTTGCATAATGTAAAAACATCAGAAGACCTTCTTCGCTATACAGGTAAATTAGGACTTCAAGCCACTAAAAATTGGTATTATTCATTGCAATTGATTGCATATACTCAATTTATGAAAGGTTTCAAGAGCAACGATGATTATGTTTATTCAGACATTTTTTCACCATTGAACGTAAATTTATCCATTGGTATGGACTATTCTGTAGAGTGGTTCAATAAAAAACTCACAGGAACGATGCATTTTGCTCCTCTTGCATATAACTTTAAATATGTTGGAAGAGAAAAACTTGCAACACGTTATGGACTCAAAGAAGGAAGACACACGCTGAATGATTTTGGTTCGGAATGTACTATAGACTTAACATGGGCTTTGTCAAACATGATAAAATGGAAGACACGCTTATATGGATATACAACATACAAACGTGCGGAATTGGAATGGGAAAACACATTAACCCTACAATTTAATCGCTACATAGCATCCAATATATTTGTGTATCCGCGTTTTGACGATGGTGCAAGCAGAGACGAAAAGCATGGCTACTGGCAACTGAAAGAATATGCTTCTATAGGCTTCGCTTATTCTTTTTAAAAACAATAAGAAGTTCCCTTCAGCAATATGCAGAAAGGGAACTTCTTTATTTACATCTATTATAAAATTGACTCAGAGAAGCTTTTGATTCCCCTTGGGATACAAGATAGTCAAGTTCGCGCCGTGCATCAGCATTTCTTTTTTCTTGCAACAAAGCATCAATGTAATCAATACGAAAATCTTTACTGTTTGGAGACAAGCGCAAAGCCTGTTCATAGTCAAAGAGTGATAAAGAAACCATCCCCTGTTCCTTTTCTATTCCTGCCCTCGCAGCATAAGCAACAGCACTGTCTGGATATTGACTGACAATCCTGTTAGCCATATCAAGAGCTTCAGTAAAATGTTTATCCTCTTGATTGAGAATTGTCAATCCCAATTGTCCTTCAAAATTCCCCGGAACTATTGAAAGCATTGTCTCATAATCAAGACGCGCAAATTTGTTGCGGTGCAACTTCACATTTGTATAAGCCCTATAAAAAAGAGCTGCGACGTTCTGTGGATTTTGCCTTAGGATATAGTCGTACTCATCCTTTGCATATGCCCATTGCTCAAGTTGCAAATTAAAGCTAGCCTTGCGCAGTCGTAAGTCTATATCTGAAGGCGAATATGCCAAACGCTCTGTTGCCATTTTTAAGCTATCGCGCAATGCATTGTGTTGTTGAGCTTTGACTGATGAGAATGTAAACAACATGGTCGACATTAAAGGAATCAACCATGGTGCCCTATTTAAGGTTTTACATTTTACATACTTGATTAATTGCATTTCTTATGCCTTTTTGATAAAGTCAACAATCCATTGTCCAACTTCATTTGTCCCATATTGGTTTCCGCCTTCAACCTGGATTTCAGGAGTTCTAACCAAGTTGTTAAGGGAAGCGTCAACTGCCTTTCTAATGATGGCACCTTCCTCTTGAAGTCCAAAATATTCAAAGAGCATTGCTGCTGATAAGATTTGTGCAAGAGGATTGGCAATATTCTTTCCCTTTGCTTGCGGCCAAGAACCATGCACTGGTTCAAACACTGGCGTTTTTTTCCCTGTTGAAGCTGACGGCAAAAGCCCCATACTACCAGATATGCAGCTGCCTTCGTCTGTTAATATGTCTCCAAAAGTATTTTCTGTAACCATAATGTCAAAGAATGTTGGTTCAACAAGCATTCTCATTGCCGCATTGTCAACATACATATAATCGGTAGTCACTTCTGGATAGTTACCTTCCATTTCTTTTGCCACCTGTCTCCATAGTCGGCTGGAAGCCAAGACATTTGCCTTGTCAACTACTGTTAAATGTTTTTTGCGCTTCATTGCATAATCAAAGGCAACTTTCAGAATACGCTCCACTTCAGTTCTCGTATAGAAATTCGTATCGTATGCCTTGTCATTGTCCTGGTATTTCTCTCCGAAATACATGCCACCTGTAAGTTCACGTATACAAATAAAATCCGCACCGTTCACTATTTCATCTTTTAAAGGTGACTTATGAACAAGGCATTTAAATGTCTGAACAGGACGTATATTTGCAAATAGTCCCAATTTCTTGCGCATCGCCAACAGGCCTTGTTCTGGTCGAACCTTTGCCGTAGGGTCATTGTCATATTTAGGATCACCTACAGCAGCAAAGAATACTGCATCAGAATCCAAACAAGCCTGATATGTTTCTTCAGGAAAAGGATCTCCGACCTTTTCTATCGCATCCGCACCACATATTGCCTCTGAATATGAAATTGTATGACCGAATTTCTCCGCTATTGTTTCGCAAACAGCAACACCTTGTTTTATAATCTCCGGACCAATTCCATCACCCGGCAATACTGCAATTTTCAGTTTCATTTCTTGTTACGTTTTTGTTCCTTATTAAATGTTTTTCCTTTCCGCCTCGTACTTTTCGACATCCATCCTTTTTTCAACAAGGAAATCAATATCGTCAAGTCCATTCATCAGACAATATTTCTTGTATCCATTTATTTCAAAACGTTCAGTGTCCCCATTGGAAAGATTGGTTACACTTTGTCCTGGCAAATTTACTTGAACCTTTATTGAAGGATCAGACTTTATACTTTCAAACAACCTTGCAAGAAAATATTCACTAACCACAACAGGAAGAACAAAATTATTAAGTTCATTGTTCTTGTGAATATCAGCGAAAAAACTGCTAATTACGACCCGGAATCCATAATCGGCAATAGCCCATGCAGCATGCTCCCGGCTTGAACCACAGCCGAAATTCTTCCCTGCAACCAGGATATCTCCCTTAAATGTTGGATTGTTGAGAACAAATCCATCGTTAACAGATCCGTCCTCGTTATAACGCCAATCCCTGAAGAGCAACTCACCGAAGCCTTCCCGCGTTGTTGATTTAAGGAAACGTGCAGGTATTATTTGGTCGGTGTCAATATTTTCCAAGGGCAATGGTATACATGTAGATGTTATGATGTTGAATTTCTGTTTCATTTTTATAAATATTTTCTTGGATCTGCTATTTTTCCTTCGACTGCGGCAGCTGCAGCTACCAATGGACTTGCCAATATTGTCCGTGCCCCACGTCCTTGTCTCCCTTCAAAATTTCTATTGCTCGTTGAAACACAATACTTACCTTCGGGTATTTGATCATCGTTCATTGCAAGACAAGCCGAACAACCAGGCTGGCGTAATTCAAATCCTGCTTGCTCAAAAATCTTGTCCAACCCTTCAGCTTTGATTTGCCGCAACACGTTCCAGGACCCGGGAACAAGCCATGCAACAACATCTTCATTTTTTTTGCGTCCTTTCACTATTGACGCAAAAGCTCTGAAATCTTCTATACGACCATTTGTGCATGCACCTAGAAATACATAGTCGATTTTGTGTCCTACAAGTTTCTCCCCAGCAGAGAATCCCATATAATGCAAAGCCTTGTCAAAAGAAACAACACTTTCTTGTGCAATACTTTCCTTACAAGGAATACACTCAGAGATACCTATGCCCATGCCAGGATTAGTACCGTAGGTTATTCTTGGTTCTATATCATCAGCACTAAATGAGTATTCTTTGTCGAATTGGGCATCATCATCGCTTTTAAGTTTTTTCCACCGAGCAATAGCTTTTTCCAAATCTTCCCCTTTGGGCGCATATTCTTTGTTGCGAACGTAGTTGAATGTAACATCGTCAGGAGCAACAATGCCGCCCCTTGCTCCCATTTCTATTGAGAGATTACACAAAGTCAAACGTCCTTCCATAGAAAGATTGGTTACAGCTTCACCTGCGTACTCAACGAAATACCCTGTTGCTCCGGAAGTGGTCAACTTCGACATAAGATAAAGAGCAAGATCCTTAGCCGTAATTCCCTTACCGAGTTTGCCTTCTATTGTAATGCGCATTGTCTTTGGCTTTTGTTGCAGTATGCATTGCGAAGCCATGACCATCTCAACTTCACTTGTACCTATACCGAAAGCAATTGCCCCCATAGCTCCGTGGGTGCTTGTGTGTGAATCTCCACAAACAATAGTCATTCCTGGCAGCGAAAGTCCTTTTTCGGGACCTACTACATGGATAATTCCATTATCAGGATGCATTACACCAAAATATGTAAGGCCAAATTCTTTTACGTTAGCGGATAGTGTTTCAACCTGATTCCTTGAAACAGGGTCTTCGATAGGCTTGTCTTGATCATGGGTAGGTATGTTATGGTCAGGCATACATGTAATCTGCTTTGGACGAAACGGCTTAAGTTTACGCCTCCTCAATCCGTCAAATGCCTGAGGGGAAGTTACCTCATGACAATAGAGCCTATCAATATAAAGTTGTGTAGGACCATCATTTACATTCTGTACAACATGAGCGTCCCATATCTTGTCAAAAAGTGTATTCACAATGTTTTAATTATACTGTTAATGTTTGAATTTGTTTATACAGTCAATATATGCCTCTACAGATGCAGAAACGATATCTGTATTGGCGCCGAAACCATAATAAACATGCCCGTCGTATTCAACCTGCATGTGCACCTTTCCTACATCATCACTTCCTTTACTTATAGCCTGAATAGTGAATTCTTTAAGGGTCATTTGCTTTTGAATGATTTTTTTCAATGCCTTTATAGCAGCATCAACAGGTCCATTACCCGTAGACGCTTCTTCAAATTTCTGACCGCTAATATCAAGTCCTATGCTAGCAACGCTCTTTACTCCCATTCCCGTAGTAACCTGAAGGAAATCAAGCCTTACGGCGTGAGCCTCAGCGCGATCTGCACCTGCCAACATAAGAATATCATCATCAGTTATTTCCTTTTTCTTGTCTGCAAGCAATAGAAACTGTTTGTATATATTATCAAGTTTTTCTTCACTGTCATAATTAACGCCCAAAATTGAAAGGCGGTGTTTAAGGGCAGCTCTGCCACTGCGTGCTGTCAACACGATGGAATTATCGTCAACACCAACATCTTTAGGATTTATTATCTCGTATGTTGTAACGTTTTTCAGCACTCCATCTTGATGTATGCCGCTAGAATGTGCAAATGCATTACGGCCAACAATTGCCTTGTTCGGCTGAATAGGCATATTCATCAGACTGCTAACCATACGACTTGTTGAGCATATTTTTTGTGTATTGATGTTCGTTTCAACTCCTAATCCTTTATGACATTTCAATATCATTGCTATTTCCTCAAGAGCTGTATTACCTGCACGTTCACCAATACCATTGATTGTAACTTCTACCTGACGAGCTCCGTTCTGAATTCCACAAAGAGTATTGGCAGTAGCCATTCCCAAATCATTGTGACAATGCGTGGATATTATTGCTTTATGAACGCCATCAACATGCTCCATCAAGTATTTAATTTTTTGCCCATATTCCTCTGGCAGACAATAGCCTGTTGTATCCGGAATGTTCACAACTGTTGCCCCAGCCTTTATTACCGCCTCTACAACACGTGCGAGATATTCGTTGTCGGTTCGACCTGCATCTTCAGCATAAAACTCTATGTCTTCGACATACCTCTTTGCATATTTTACAGCATCAACAGCACGTTCAATTATTTTTTCACGAGTGCTGTTGAATTTATATTTAATATGAGAGTCGCTTGTTCCGATTCCTGTATGTATGCGTTTATGGCGGGCAAACTTTAAGGCTTCTGCGGCAACGTCAATATCTTTTTCTACGGCACGTGTCAGTGCACAGATTGTCGGCCATGTTACAGCCTTTGAAATCTCAATAACAGAATTAAAATCACCAGGACTTGAGATTGGGAATCCTGCCTCGATAACGTCAACGCCTAATTGTTCAAGTTGCCTGGCCACCTGAATTTTCTCAACAGTATTGAGTTGGCATCCTGGTACTTGTTCTCCATCCCTCAATGTTGTATCAAAAATAAATAATCTGTCGCTCATTTTCTTTATATTTCCTTTTATGTTTGTGTTTAAATTCGTTAATTGCCTAAACAACTTCCGTAATGAATTCTGAAAGCCTTTCACACTGGCTCTGTGAGAAAGGCTTTTAGAATTATGATATACATTTTTATATAACAATACATGCTTTCTCAACTATTGCCTCTCCTTTTAGCTGTAGAGACAAGAATGTATGTAAAATAACGTATTTATGCTCCATTGCTATTTTTGTTCATGCAAAGTTAAACGTTTTCCATGAGTTTCACAAACATTCCGTTATTTTATTAACGGAACTTGTTACAGATTATAAGACATTCGTGTTTTTTTGTCTTTTTTTATTAGCATCCGTTAAAAGTTGAAGCTACTCCATACAAATTAAGGCCGAATTCCTTGCTTGGAATCCGACCTTTTATGTTACTTTCGTCTTTGCAAATATTGCGTTCTTTTGAATTCTACAGGACAGCAATATTATGAAAATGTATCAAAATAGAATAAACAGATTACTTTGTAACCCTAAACCAATCGGCATCAACCCAACCTCTGTTAGCTTTACCTGCCGGTTCATAGGCTACAAATCCGATTTTTGCACCAATCCATTTTCCTTCTCGCATATGGAATTCTTCACCACATTTAATGAATTTCTTCCCGTCAAGACTATAAGCAAATGTCATCTTGCCATCTTTTACGTTCATTCGCATGTAAATGTCTTCGTGGGTGCCCGGCTGGTAATCAATCTTATCTGTCGCTGTTGGCTTTAAGGTTGCCAAAACGTTAACAGTCTGAGCTTTACCTTTGTCCGCACTCTTGCAAACAAGTTGCTGCAGTTGGAATTCATTACCAACACGTTTTACGATAAGGGCAGAATAGTCCAGTCCCATCATAATAATACCGCCACACTGGTTTTCTTCTTTTGAAGTAAACCTAAGTTTGGCCGTCGCGGTAAATTTATCTGTCGGTGTCTTCTGAAGCAAAAGATTAGGAACCTCCCATAGATTTTGGAAGTTTTCAGAAACTTTGTGGGTATAAATACGATAAGTTCCAAAACAAGTAGGCATACCGAATGTCTGATCGTAATTTGCATGCCACTGCCATTGAAGACCGAGTTTTGTAGTATTGAATTCATCACTTTCGGCAGGATTTTCTATTTCAACCTTGCCTGAAGTTTTAGGCTTTCTGAACGTGGTAACAGGACTTCCACAATAGTCTCCATTTTTGTCTATACCCATAACTGGCCAGTTGTCTTTCCAAGTAACTGGTTGTAAATGAACAACACGGCCATAGCATTCCTTATCTTGAAAATGCAAAAACCAGTCTTCTCCAAACTGAGTGTGTATCCAAGCACCTTGATGAGGTCCGTTCACTTTTGATTCACCCTGTGCCAAAACAATCTTGCTCTCATATGGACCAAAGGGGCTTCTTGAACGCATGGCTACCTGGAATCCAGTAGGGACACCGCCTGCAGGAAACATAACCCAATACCAGCCATCTCGTTTGTAGATTTTGGGACCTTCGCAAGTACGTGAAGATTTACCGTTTCCATCGTATATTATAACAGGATCTCCGATGGCCTTGGTTCCGTCGGCAGACAGTTCACGTATGACAATAACACTTGCAAAACGAGATCGACTGTTTGCGTAAGCGTTAACAAGATAACAACGTCCATCATCGTCCCAAAGAGGTGTTGTGTCAATCATTCCTTTCCCGGGAATCACACAAACAGGCTTTTCCCATTCCCCTGCGGGTTCTTTTGTCTTTACCATCATCACACCATTGTCAGGGTCGCCCCAATAAATATAAAATTCTCCTTTATGATAACGGATTGACGGTGCCCAAATTCCATTTCCGTGTGAAGGCTGGTCGAACATGGATTTAGGTTCCAACTCTTTTACTGCGTGGCCGATAATTTTCCAATTTACCAAGTCTTTTGAATGGAGAATGGGCAAACCTGGAATACAATTGAACGAACTGGCGGTAAGGTAATAGTCTTCGCCAACCGCACATGCGTCAGGATCACTATAGTCTGCATCAATTACAGGGTTTGTATATGTACCGTTTCCATTGTCGGGACACCACACCTCAGACTTGTACGTTTGTTGAGCCATAGCAATCATAGGCAGTGCTACTAAAGCTGCAATTAAATGTTGTTTGTTCATTTTCTCTTAATTGTATTAGTGGTAAGAAGATTACTTATTACAAAAATTCTATATCTAACATATTTCATTGTGAAATAAAATATGAGGACATTTAAACACCAACTCTTTGGGAATCAAAGAAAAAGTATTATATCTATAATGCAAAAGCAAAAAATAGCCATCTTTAAAGCAAAATTAAGAATTTTATAGGTTGTAACCAAAATATCAATGCAGAAATTACTCTTTAGCACATAAAAACACAATTGTAGAGTCAAGCCGCAAGTGCAAAATTAAGAATAAGAACACACAAATACCCCCAACGCTGATGCTCTGACTGAATGTCCTTTTCCTTTCGTTGGCCTTGAGACTTAGGCAAGGAGAGAAGAAGTTCTAACCTTTATCCCATTTTCTGCAAGATAGTTTTTCAATTCACTGATTTTTATTTCACCAAAATGAAAAACGCTTGCCGCTAAAGCTGCATCTGCATGCCCACTCTCAAATACATCAAGGAAGTGTTCTTTCTTGCCTGCACCTCCACTTGCTATCACAGGAATGTTTAATATGTCAGAAAGTCTACGAGTTGCATCAAGTGCAAAGCCGTCCTTCGTCCCATCATTGTTCATACTCGTAAAGAGTATTTCACCTGCACCCAAATGCTCAACTTTTTCTGCCCAATCAAAAAGTTCCACATCGGTTTTCACACGTCCTCCATTTAAATAGCAATACCATTTTCCTTCTTCCAATTGTGCATCAATAGCACAAACGCAAACTTGAGAACCAAACCTTGAAGCAATTTCTGATATAAGTTCAGGATGCCTCAATGCTGCACTGTTGACACTAACTTTATCAGCTCCAGCGTTAAGTAAACGTTTTACATCCTCAATAGAATTGATTCCACCACCAACTGTAAACGGAATATTAAGTTGTTGCGCCACACGGGTTACCATTTCTGTAAATATTTGTCTGCCATCCACAGTTGCTGTAATGTCAAGGAAGACAAGTTCATCAGCCCCGAAATCGCTGTATGCCCTACCCAACTCCACAGGATCGCCAGCTTGACGTAAGTGTTCGAAATTTATACCTTTTACTGTCACACCGTCCTTAACGTCAAGACACGGTATTATTCTTTTTGCCAATCCTTTAGTCATAATCATCAAAAAGTTTTCAAATCGTCTAAAGTAATCTTACGTTCATAATAAGCCTTTCCAAAAACAACTGATGGAACGCCTAAATGGTCAAGTTCCCGTATATCATCAACACACGAAACACCACCGCTTGCAATGAGATTTATTTTTGGAAAAACTTGCATGATACTTGAATATAACTTAAAGGAAGGACCGGAAAGCATACCGTCTTTTGAAATATCTGTGCAAAGCACGTTTTTCACGCCCTTGCCAATATAATATCTTAAAAATGGAATGAGGTCATTCTCAGAACCTTCCTTCCAACCATTTACATATACCTTGCCATCACGTGTATCAGCTCCCAATATAATACGATCTGGACCATAGTTTTTTAACCATCTTTCAAACAATGAGATGTTAGTTACTGCTACAGAACCGATTGTTACCATATCTGCTCCACAATCAAAAGCCATATGTATGTCTTCATCTGTCTTTATACCTCCACCAAAGTCAATCTTTAATTTTGTGGAAGAAGCTATACTTTTAAGAGTGTCAACATTTACAATGTGTTTATTCTTGGCACCGTCAAGATCTACGACATGTAATCTTTTTATTCCGGCTGCCTCAAATTCTTTCGCTACCTGAAGAGGATTGTCTGAGTATTTCTTGCTTGAACAATAATCACCTTGGGACAAGCGCACACACTTTCCTCCCACAATATCAATAGCAGGTATAAGTTCTATCATAAATTTGTTATGTCTAAGAAATTACACAATAATTTTTCACCTGTCTTTCCACTTTTTTCCGGATGAAACTGTGTCGCATAAAAATTATCTTTGTGTAATGCGGCGCTATATGGATGTATATAATCAGCCTTAGCTACAGTAGATCGGCAAAGAGGTACATAATAACTATGAATAAAATAGACAAATCCGTCTGTCTCTTCAAAATTTTTGAACAATCCACTTTCCACGTCATAACACTGGTTCCAACCCATTGCAGGTATCTTTTCCATATGACAAGAGGGAACAAATTTCTTCACATCAACGTCAAACACGCCTAAACAATCGACATTTCCTTCTTCCGAATGTCTACACAAAAGCTGCTGACCTATACAAATTCCCAATACAGGTTGCTGCAATGACAATATAAGTTTGTCCAAATTATGTTCTTTAAGATATGCCATTGCAGAACTCGCCTCTCCCTGCCCAGGGAATACGACACGATCAGCCTTTGTTATATCTTCCGCATTATCTGTAAGCATAGGATTAACTCCTAGTCTACGAAATGCGTTTACAACACTATAGACATTTCCAGCGTTATATTTAACAATAGCGACATCCATATTTTAACTAAAGATTATCGTTTTATTATTGTAAGTAAGTATCTTTCGTTCTATATGTTTGGTAACTGCTCGGCTCAATACTATTTTTTCCAAATCACGACCTTTGCGCACAAGACTATCAGGTGTGTCCTTATGACTTATCCTTACCACATCTTGTTCTATAATCGGGCCGGCGTCAAGTTCATTTGTAACATAATGACTTGTTGCCCCAATAATCTTTACACCACGTTCCCAAGCCTGATGATAAGGTTTTGCACCGACAAAGGCTGGCAAAAACGAATGATGTATATTTATTATGTGATGCGGATATGCATTTATCATTGTGTCAGAAATTATCTGCATATATCGTGCAAGCACGATAAAAGAAACTTTCTCTTTCTTCAACAAACCCATTTCGGCTGCTTCAACATCGCCCTTGTTTGAACGGTCCTCGTTAATAGTCCAAACATAATATGGTATATTAAACTGCTCTGCAACATACCGAAGATCATCATGATTGCTTATTATACAAGGAATGTCGACATTCCACTCGCCAGCACGGTACCTGGAAAGCAAATCATACAGACAATGGCTCATTTTGCTTACGAAGATCGCCATACGAGGCCGCTCATCACTGAACGAGAGGCTGAATTCCATCTTGTACCTAGTTGTATAAAGCATATCTATATACTCTCGGATTTTCTCGCGCGGTATAAGAAATTTATCCATTTCCCATTCCAAGCGCATAAAAAACATACAATCTTGACTATCTGTATACTGGTCAAGATAAACAATATTTCCCTTATTGTCTGTTATAAATTTTGTCAACTCAGCAATTATTCCAAGTTCATCGGGACAATGCAGCAACAATATTGCGGTAGGGTTCATTGGCTAAAATATTAAAGATATTATGACTGCCTGTTAAAATTTAAAATGCAAAATTATAAAAAAAACAACTAAAAGCACCAATATCAAAACATTTTATTACATTCGGATAAATAGATGACAAATAAAATACCCTCAAACCGTATATTCATTTAGATAAATATAATTACTTTTGCAAAGTAAACAAATAGCAATTTATAATGACGTTAAACCATAGAATTACAGCAATAATTACAATGTTCCTTTCCGCTTTGAGTACCTATGCACAAACAGACATTGAAACATGTTGGAAAGAAATGCCAGACAGCATTATCCCTATACTAAACAAAACAACAAGAGCAGAACTTGTAGCACTATATAAAAGCAAAGATACATTAGGAACAAGTAATGCATTAGGAGGGAAAACAACAATAAGCAAACTTACCCCAAAGTTTATTGAAGTAGAACTTACTAAAGCCTCATCATTGCAGATTCTTTTGCTACAGGAAAACGATTCAACACAAATCCTCTGCATGCAAAAAAGTTTTGGTTCTCCCGTTCTTGAAAGCGAAGTGACATTCTACTCTACAAATTGGGCACGCATTGACAAATCATTTGGACTACCGGACACATCTAACGAAAAAGCCCTTATGAACATCGTACCTATAGAAAATGATAGCCTTAGCAAAGAAAAAGCAGAGGAATTGAAATCAAAACTAAATCCTGTAATGGCAAGAACAACGCTTTCAGAAAACGAAGGCGGCACACTTACGCTCTACTTAGATACAGTTCTACTCACAGAAGAAGAGAAAAACATGTTTAAAAACATAAAAATGCAAAAATCACTTAAATGGGAGAATGGTTTCTTTAAATAATATTTATTTTAAAAACATTATAACATAAACACTTGCAAAAAAAAAATCGACACATTACCTTTGCATCGTGTTTTTCATGGTATTAGATTATTAAGG
>CAVAPC010000044.1:0-18270 GCA_963590505.1 uncultured Alistipes sp.
CAACCTTGCCAAGGTTGGGGTCGCGGGTCCGAGTCCCGTTTTCCGCTCATTCTTTTTTGAAAAACATTTAAATGAATTTATATTTACGCTATTTTGATTCCGAAACGCTTGTTCATCATGTTGAAGACGCAATAGACTTTTTGTATTCTATTCAGGAGATCGGCATGAATCCTGAGCTTGAAGCAGATATACGTGAGTATGTTGCAAGTGACGTCTACTATCCAAAGCGTTATAAAATACGGCCTCGCGTTTACTTTATCATTATCAAGACTGAGGCTGCAACGATGCTTGACTTCAAGCAAAAGAAGGCTTTGCGCTCAAACATGCTGCCCGGAAATGGTGACAATCCCTTCAACGACAGTGCTGCCAACGTGCTTACGCGCCTTTCTGCGGAGAAACACGGATGGTATCAAGGGGCTCTTGATTTCAAAAGGGTTGTCCAAATTCCTGCAACGGGCAAGTTCGAATATCGCGACACGCATTTTGTTGCGGCATGCAAGGCGCATTCTGGCATTGATTGCTACAACCGTATTGTTGAATATCTGCGTGACCGCGTTGATCCAAGAAGCCAGTTCCCTTCTGCAAAAGGCAAGAATTTCAAGTTCAATTTCTTGGGCTTGTGGAAGAGCTGACACAATTTACTTTAAATGAAAAGGAGAACAGATAATGAATAAGGCAATGCTTATTGGCAATGTGGGCAAGGATCCGGATGTCCGCTATTATGAAAGAGATCAAGCCGTTGCTGCTTTTCCGCTTGCCACTACTGAACGCGGATATACTCTGCCTAATGGAACTCAGGTTCCTGACCGTACAGAATGGCACAATATTGTATTGTACAGAGGATTGGCAAAAATAGCAGAAAAATATATCCGCAAAGGCGATAAACTGTACATAGAAGGAAAAATTCGTTCACGTTCCTACGATGATTCGAGAGGCGTAAAGAAATATGTTGTTGAAATTGTGGGTGAAAGTATGGAGATGCTTTCTCCCAAGCCACAGATGCAGTCTCAAGCCCCCACAGCAGAATGATAACTCTGAGGGCCTGGTTATTCTTGCGTCACTTTTAAAACAACTGTATGGATATAAAGTAATAACTTCGGGTTAAACTAAATAGCCCACATAAAAACTGTTTTGGATATTTCTTTTTTACAGGAGTCATTTAACGAAATCTCCTTCAAATCACCCTCATTGGGTTGCATTGCAGCTGCGCTAATAGCCGTGGCTTTGCTCGGTGTTTCGGCGTTTGCCAGCGGTTCTGAAATCGCATTCTTCAGTCTTTCGCCGTCTGACCTTGACGAGATGGATACAGAGCGCAATTCAAATGATGCTGCCATACAGAAACTGCGCAACGACAGTGAACGCACTCTTGCCACAATCCTTATAACCAACAATTTCGTCAACGTGACGATAATCATGTTGCTGAATTACGTATTTTCCGGAATTGTGGATTTTGGAAATGCGTATCTGCTTCAATTCTTTTTTGTCACCATACTGCTCACTTTCCTGCTGTTGCTTTTCGGAGAAATAATGCCGAAGGTTTTTGCACGTCAGAATCCTCTTGCTTTCTGCCGAAGATGCGTGGGGGGAATAATGTTCGTGCGTCGTCTGTTTTGGCCGTTGGAAAACGTGTTGCTTAAAAGCAGTGTCTTGGCAGAGCATTTTATGCGCACAGACAACCATGTTTTAAGTGTGGATGAATTGGGGCAGGCTCTCGAACTGACCGACAAGGATGACATAAAAGACGAGAAGAGCATGCTTCAGGGAATCATCCGCTTTGGAGACGAAACCGTGAAAGATATAATGACAAGCCGCAATGACATTGTTGACATAAATATCAAGGCCAGTTTCTCGGAAGTGATAGAATGTGTGATTGACAGTAACTACAGTCGTGTACCTGTTTATCAGGACAATTCCGACAATATACGTGGTGTGCTTTATATCAAAGACCTTTTGCCTTATATCGGAAAGTCCCATGCTTTCAGGTGGCAAAGCCTTATTCGGCCACCTTATTTCGTTCCGGAAACGAAGAAAATCGACGATCTCCTGCGTGAATTCCAGTCAAATCGCATACACATTGCCATTGTCGTTGACGAATTTGGCGGCACTAGCGGTCTTGTAACACTTGAGGACGTGCTCGAGGAGATTGTCGGAGATATACAAGACGAGTATGATGACGAAGACAAAAGCTACCGCAGACTTAACAGTAACACCTATGTGTTCGACGGAAAAACTTTGCTAAGTGATTTCTGCCGCATTTTGAATATTGACGGCGATACGTTTGCTGAAGTCGAAGGCGAGGCTGACACTATCGCAGGCTTGCTGCTTGAGATGAAGGGTGACTTTCTGAAGGTCCACGAGAAGATTAGTTATGCTAATTTCTCATTTGAAATACTTGCTATATCAGAAAGACGCATATCAAGCGTAAAGGTAACTGTTGGCGGGAAAACGGCCGACGTGAAAAATGTTGCTGAAAATGCCTGAATACATACATTGTGGCACGCCTGTTCAAGGTGATATGAAAATAGGAATATGGGAGATGCGTGAAAGCGAGAAACAACTTCTTGCAGCAAATCAAGAGCTTCTGCGCTTTTCAGCACAGTTAAACTCTATGAAATCAGCAACACGTCGTCTTGAATACCTTTCCGTTAGGCATCTTTTGTCAAAGATGCTTGGCTGTATTCCTGAAATTAAGCACAATGCCGACGGTAAACCGTTCCTGCCAGAGCAAGTCAATATAAGCATTACACATACAAAAGGATATGCAGCCGTAGCCTTGTCGGAGAGCATGACAGTTGCCATTGACATGGAATACCGCAGCGACAGAGTGCGACGCATAGCCAGTCGTTTTCTTCGTACTGATGAAATACCCCTTTCAACAGAAGCAATGTTGTTGTGCTGGTGTGCTAAGGAAACGCTTTACAAACTTCATAGCACCGACAAGCTTGCTTTCAGCGAAATGCGTGTTTCAGCTTTGCCTGAACACGACGGGTTATCTTCAGGAAAAGTAATCGCAGAGAATCTTCGTCGCAACGTAGCCGTTGATGTGCATTTTATTGCAACTACCGAATTTGTATTGACTTACGCCTTTGAAAAGGGCGAAAAAATGTAAAAACGGACAAAAGCTTGTGCGTGTGAAATAAAAATTCGTAACTTTGCATTATTGATTAAATATAATGCAATATGAAAATTTCACACATTGAACATTTGGGAATAGCTGTTCCCAGCATAGAGGAAGTTCTTCCTTACTTTAAGAATGTTTTGGGTCTTGAATGCTACGCTATTGAAGAAGTGGCAGACCAGAAAGTAAAGACTGCATTCCTCAAGTGCGGTGAAGTAAAGCTTGAACTTCTTGAACCGACATCTCCCGACAGCACTATTCAGAAATGGCTTGACAAAGGCAACCATGGAGTACACCA
This sequence comes from uncultured Alistipes sp., assembly GCA_963590505.1. Taxonomy (GTDB): domain Bacteria; phylum Bacteroidota; class Bacteroidia; order Bacteroidales; family Bacteroidaceae; genus Prevotella. The sequence continues at coordinate 3,417 of CAVAPC010000044.1, forward strand.
TGTTGCTTTCTGCATAGAGGACGGCGTTGCCAACGCTCTTGCAGAGTGTGACGAAAAAGGCATACGCCTTATTGACAAAGTTCCACGCAAGGGTGCTGAAAATCTCAACATCGCTTTCCTGCATCCAAAGTCAACTTGCGGAATTCTCACCGAGCTTTGCGAACACTAAGTCATTTTGCTTAGAGTCGCTGCAACTTAAACCTGAAAACTTTAGCGTGAACACTATACACGCACAATAATCATATTAGAAATAATGAGCAAGCAATTAGAAAAAATCAAACAGTTGATTGAAAAGCGCGAGCAGGCACGCATCGGCGGTGGTGAAAAGGCTATCGAGAAGCAGCATGCGCGCGGCAAATACACTGCACGTGAGCGCATTGATATGTTGCTGGATGCAGGCAGCTTCGAAGAATACGACATGTTCAAACTCCATCGCTGCACAAACTTCGGTATGGAGAAGAAACAATATCTTGGCGATGGTGTCGTGGCTGGCTGTGGTACAATAGACGGACGTCTAGTCTACGTATTTGCGCAGGACTTCACCGTTAACGGCGGTTCTCTTTCCGAGACGATGTCTCAGAAGATATGCAAGATTATGGACATGGCCATGAAGATGGGCGCACCTGTAATAGGCATAAACGATTCCGGTGGCGCACGTATACAGGAAGGTATCAACGCACTGGCTGGTTTCGCTGAAATATTCGAGCGCAATATCCTTGCATCTGGCGTTGTTCCGCAAATTAGCGGTATCTTCGGTCCGTGTGCCGGTGGTTCCGTTTATTCTCCTGCTCTTACAGACTTCACCCTTATGATGGAGAACACATCATACATGTTCCTTACCGGACCAAAGGTAGTGAAGACCGTAACAGGCGAAGACATCGACCAGGAACACCTTGGTGGTGCTAGCGTTCACTCTACAAAGAGCGGTGTTACACATTTTACTGCAAAGACAGAAGAGGAAGCTCTTGAGATGATCAAGACGCTGCTGAGCTACATTCCTCAGAACAACATGGAAGAAACACCCCGCAAGGAGTGCACCGACCCCATCAACCGTATGGAAGATTCCCTCAATGAGATTATTCCTGAAGACCCGAACATGGCTTACGACATGTATAAGGTTATCAGCGCAGTTGTTGACAACGGCGAATTCTTTGAAGTACAGCCAAAGTTCGCCAAGAACATCATTGTCGGTTTCGCTCGCTTCAACGGGCAGAGTGTAGGTATTGTTGCAAACCAGCCTTCATGCTATGCCGGTGTGCTGGATGTCAATGCAAGCCGCAAGGGTGCACGCTTCGTCCGCTTCTGCGATGCATTCAATATTCCTATCGTAACGTTTGTAGACGTTCCCGGTTTCCTTCCTGGCACAGGTCAGGAATACAATGCCGTAATTCTTCATGGCGCAAAACTGCTCTATGCATATGGAGAGGCTACAGTGCCAAAGATTACTGTTACACTGCGCAAGAGCTATGGCGGCAGCCACATCGTGATGGGAAGCAAGCAGTTGCGCACTGACTTGAACTACGCATGGCCATCGGCAGAGATTGCCGTTATGGGAGCAAGCGGTGCCGTTGCAGTGCTTTGCGCTAAAGAAGCAAAGGCACAGGAAGATCCAAAGGCGTTCCTTGCCGAAAAGGAAGAAGAATACACCGAAATGTTTGCCAATCCTTATCAAGCTGCAAAGTATGGATACATCGACGACGTTATCGAACCACGCAACACCCGTTTCCGTATCTGCCGCGGCTTGGCACAGTTGGCCACAAAGCGTGATAGCTTGCCCGCCAAGAAGCATGGCAACATTCCTATGTAATGACTAATACCTTTCTATATGGCAAAATTGAACAATGAGGTTTATGCCGCCATTGCCTTGGCTTTGCACGAATATAAAGGTAACAACGTGCACGACAAGGAGTCTGGCGTGATAACAATAAAAGCGCGTCGTTCTGAATGGGGAAACCATTTTCTCCACATGACGCCTCAACCTCTGAAATAACAAACGTGATGAAAGAATACAAATATACTATCAATGGCAACAAGTATGATGTCCAGATATTGGACGTTGTTGAAAACATTGCCACTGTCAGCGTAAATGGTGAAAGCTATAGCGTTGAGATGGAAAAAGAACCCGAACCGGAAAAGAAGAAGGTTGTTGTGCGTCCTGCTGCCCAGCCGCAGCCTGCTCAGGAAACGACTTCTGCAAAACCAGGAAAGGTAAACACCAACAATGCGTTGAAGTCTCCTCTGCCAGGTGTCATAACTGAGATAAAGGTGAACGTGGGCGATGAGGTAAACGCAGGTGACACTGTTGTTGTACTGGAAGCGATGAAGATGGCCAATAACCTTGAGGCAGAAAAATCCGGCAAGGTTACGGCAATTTTGGTTCAGACGGGCGAGAGTGTTATGGAAGACACGCCGCTTGTCGTAATCGAATAAGAAATTCATAAATAAAGAAAAGCCGTTCATGCTTCTTGTAAGTGTGAACGGCTTTTTTTTCTGTTTGCTGGCATAACAAGCATCGCAGGAATGCTATTGCAATGCAGCGGAATGAAGAATCTCCGACAGTGTGGGGTGGATATGTATTATGTCTGCAAGTTGTTGAACTGTTGTTTCCCTGTTCATTAGTGCAGCCACTTCCTGCACGATATCTGCTGCATGTGCCCCAAAAACATGGCATCCCACAATGGCTCCGTCGGCAGATGAAAGCAGTTTCAGCATGCCGTTGGTTTCGTTCATAGCCAAAGCCTTTCCATTAGCCCGGTAGAATGCTTTCCTGCAGGCGTATCCATCGATTTTTTCCTTGCACTGTTCTTCTGTCAATCCAACGCTTGCCGCTTCCGGATATGTGAAGATTGCTGATGGTACTATATCCAAATCTATATTGTCGGTGTGTCCAAGCAAATGGTTTACAACGTGCATACCTTGGAATGTGGCCGCATGAGCCAGTTGACACAGGCCGTTTACATCTCCAACAGCATATATTCCGTCAGCGGTTGTCATAAAGTTGTCGTCAACGGATATGCCTTTGGCACATGTTTCAATGCCGGCATTTTCTATGCAAAGTCCATCGGTTAGAGCCTGACGGCCAGTAGCTATCAGAACGAGGTCTGCATCCACAACGTCAGGTTTGCCTTTCTTTTCGAATGATACTGAAAGTTGCCTTTTTCCGGCTTCGTCCGTCGTTTCGGCAATAGAGCTTACGGCAGACTGCATGTGGAATTCAACGCCGCGCTTGGCAATACACTGTCGGAGGCGCTTGGCTATATCGCTGTCCAAAGTTGGAATACATTCTTTCTGAAATTCAACCACTGTAACTTTGCTGCCGAAAGCAGCGAAAACCGAAGCGAATTCCATGCCTATCACCCCTGCTCCCACAATGCATAGACGTTCAGGGCATTTTTCTATCTCAAGAAGTTCTGTGGATGAAACAACTCCATTCAGTTTTATCCCCTTGATTGGCGGCATCTTTGGCTTTGAACCTGTTGCTATTATAATGTTCTTAGCAGAGATTTCTTCGCCGTTTACCTCCACAGTGTGCGCATCCTTGAAAGTGGCACAACCTTTTATGAATGTTATTCCAGGAGTTTGCATCAGCGTCTCCACGCCATTGCGCAATGATTCAACTACGGTGCGTTTGCGTTCCATTGCCTTCTGAAAGTCAAGACGGAACGACACGTCGGCCATGCCGTATGTTTCAGCCTCGCGTAAGGTTTCTGCCACCTCAGCACTGCGGCAAAGCGTCTTTGTTGGTATGCAACCACAGTTAAGGCAAGTGCCGCCAGCTGATTCTGCTTCTATGACAACAGTCTGAAATCCGTTACGTGCGGCATGGACGGCCGTTGGATATCCTCCAGGACCGCTTCCTATTATTAACAAGTCAGTTGTTTTCATTTTCAACATAAAGTCCTTTTTTATTTTTCTCCGTTTCGTTGAAAATATTTCAGCACTGGATGTTTTGCAGCCATAACGTCGTCAACTCTTCCTGTTGGCGTGTTGTGTGGTGCAGTCTTTACCATTTCGGGCTGGCTTTCCGCTTCGTCGGCAATCTTTCTCATAACGTCAATGAAACCGTCTATTGTTTCTTTGCTTTCGTTTTCTGTCGGTTCAATCATGAGCGATTCATGGAAAAGCAACGGGAAATAGATGGTTGGCGCATGGTATCCGTAGTCGAGCAATCTCTTGGCAACGTCCATTGTCGTAACGCCCGATTGCTTGTTTTTCAGTCCGTCGAAAACAAATTCGTGTTTGCACAATCCGCCGATTGGAAGCTCGTAGCAATCTTTCAGACACTCCTTTATATAGTTTGCATTCAGCGTTGCAAGCGGACCCACATCCTTTATGTTTTCTTTTCCGAGCGTAAGAATGTAAGCATAGGCACGTAGCATGACATCATAGTTGCCTAGGAACTCGCTCACGCTTATGGCGTTCTTGTCGCGTTCCACCGTGTATTGCGAATTTTTCAAAACCACTCTTGGGGCAGGCAGAAACTGTTCCAATCCTTTGCGCACGCCAACAGGACCAGAACCAGGGCCGCCGCCGCCGTGAGGAGTGGAGAATGTTTTATGAAGATTGATGTGCATGACATCGAATCCCATGTCTCCCGGACGGCAAACGCCAAGCATAGGATTGAGGTTGGCGCCGTCATAATACATAAGTCCGCCACATTCGTGAACAAGTTTCGCTATTTCGGGAATTTCCCGCTCAAACAGTCCAAGCGTGTTGGGGTTTGTCATCATCATGGCAGCCACGGTGTCGTCGAGAAGCGCCCTTAGATTTTCAACATCCACTGTTCCGTCGGCAGTACTCTTTACTTCAACTACTTCAAGTCCGCATACTGCCGCCGATGCAGGGTTTGTTCCGTGGGCAGAATCCGGCACGATTACGCGCGTGCGCTTGCTGTCTCCGCGGCTTTGATGGTATTGCCTTATCACCATCAGACCTGTCAGTTCGCCATGAGCACCGGCGAAAGGATTTAGAGTAAATTCAGACAACCCTGTAAGCTCTGCAAGCAAGTGCTGCATGTCATAGTAAACGTGCAACGCTCCCTGGCAAGTGCTTTCCGGTTGCATGGGGTGAAGTTGCTGGAATTGAGGCATTGCTGCAATTTCCTCGTTTATGACGGGATTGTATTTCATTGTGCAACTGCCCAAAGGATAGAACCCGTTGTTTACGCCGAAGTTGTTTGCACTATGGTTCGTGTAGTGTCTCACTACGGTGAGCTCGTCGCATTCAGGCAACCGCGCGTCGTTTTCGCGACATATCTCGGCAGGAACGTCATATTTCCCGTAGTCTTCTGCTGGCAAGGAATAGCCTTTGCGCCCTTCGCGGGAAAGCTCGAATATCAGATTCCCGTATAATTTGCTGTTCATTTCCGTTCCTCCTGCTTTACTGTGTCAATAAGTTTTTCAATCTCTTCCATGGTGCGTTTTTCTGTAACGGCAAACATAATTGTATCTGCTGCCACTTTCACTCCACCCAATATGCCGTTTTCAACAAAGCGCTTTTGCAGAGCATCAACGTTGCCGTCGTATACCACACAGAACTCATTGAAAAAGTTGCGGTCGTACTTCATGCGGAAATGCCCCGTAGCCAAAAGCTTGTCGCAGAGGAAATGGGCGCCGGCGTATGAAAGCCGCGCAGCTTCCTTTATTCCTTCGCGTCCCATCAGCGACATGTATATCGTAACGAAGAGAGCCATGAGACTCTCGTTGGAGCAAATGTTTGACGTAGCTTTTTGGCGGCGGATATGCTGCTCGCGCGCCTGAAGTGTCAATACGAATACGCGCTGTCCGCGGTTGTCTACGGTCTGTCCCACTATGCGTCCCGGCAGTTTGCGCATCAAGCGTTCGGTGCAGCACATGTATCCTACCGACGGACCGCCAAAGTTCATCGGTATGCCAAGCGATTGTCCGTCGCCGACGGCAATGTCTGCGCCCCATTCCCCCGGAGTCTTCAGCAAAGCCAAATCGGCAGCAACGCTGTTTATTGCCAGCAGAGCCTTGTTCTGGTGGCATAGTTCGGCGAACCCTGTAAAGTCTTCCACTATGCCGTAGCGGTTAGGCTGTTGCACAATCATTGCTGCAACGCCGCCTTCAGCAAGTTTCTCGGCCATGATGTCGCGGTTGGTAACACCGTTGTCTTCATCCACAGTGCATACTGCAAATCCATGGAAGTGTGCATAAGTGTCGACAACCTGTCTGATCTTCGGGTCCAGCGTCTCAGAAACGAGCACACGAGAGGCTTTCTTTACCGAAGCCATAGCCATAAGGGCTGCTTCGGCAGTGGCCGTGCTGCCGTCATACATGGATGCATTTGAAACGTCCATGCCTGTAAGCTCTGCCATCATGCTTTGATATTCAAAGATGTAGTGCAGTGTTCCTTGCGATATTTCCGCTTGGTATGGCGTGTAGCTCGTCAAGAACTCAGAGCGTGAAATAATGGATGGTATTACGGCAGGTGTGTAATGGTCATAGCTTCCTGCACCTGCAAAAACGGTGAGCAGTTTGTTTTCATTTGCCAACTTCTCAAAATAGTTGCGCAGCTCAATCTCGCTCTTGGTCGACGGAATGTCGTATTCTCCCTTAAAGCGCACACATTCCGGCACGTCGTCATACAGTCCGTCCAAACTGTCAACGCCAATCTTTGAGAGCATAGCTTCAATATCGGCTGTTGTATGAGGAAAATATTTGAATGCCATAGTGTCAGGATTTATTTTGCACAATAAGCCTCATAGGCAGCCGCATCCATAAGATTGTCCAGCTCGCCCTTGTCAGAGAGTTTTACCTTGATTATCCATGTGCCGAAGGCATCCGTATTTACAAGTTCCGGTGTTTCTTCAAGTTCTTCGTTTACTTCAACTACAGAGCCAGAGACAGGCGAGATAAGGTCAGAAGCGGCCTTTACACTTTCCACTGCGCCGAATTCTTCTCCCGCTTCAACTTCCTCGTCGGTTTCGGGCATGTCAACGTAAACAACATTGCCCAATGCATTCTGTGCGTAGTCGGTGATACCGATATAACCGTATTCGCCTTCAACTCTCACGTATTCGTGCGACTCTGAATAATAGAGTCCTTCAATAACTTTTGCCATAGTATTAAAAGTGTTTTTAAGTTAATATTCTTTTTATGTTCAGTCTTTTTTGTAATGCTTGTCATAGAAGCGTTTTTTTACCACTTCGCCAGGGAATGTCTTTTTGCGTATCTGGACTTCCACTTTCGTTCCGAGTTTAGTGAAGCGTGTGTCAACAAGAGCCATACACACGCTCTTGTCTGTCGATATGGAATGATATCCCGTTGTCACTTCGCCAATAACCTCTCCTTCGTGTAACACGGCATAGCCATGGCGAGGAATGGCACGGTCGGCCAACAGTATGCCCACGATTTTCTTTTCGGTGCCTTCGGCTTTTTGTTTCTCAATAGCTTGTTTCCCTATGAATTCCGGCTTGTCAAGTTTGCAGAACATGCTGAGTCCTGCCATTACAGGTGAAATCTCAGCAGAAAGTTCGTCGCCGTAAAGCGGAAGACCTACTTCAAAGCGCAAAGTGTCGCGGCAACCCAGTCCACATGGTTTGCAAGTGCCACTCTCCATCAGCTTGTTCCAACTTCGTTGTATGAAAGCGTGGCTTCCGTAGATTTCGAATCCGTCTTCACCGGTGTAGCCTGTTCGGCTTATTATTATTGTTTCTCCGTCGGTGTCAATTGTTTTTGCAGTGTAGAAAACCAGTTCGCTGCAAGGCAACGACAATACGCTTTCTATAACTTTTTCGGCTTCAGGTCCCTGAACTGCAAGTTGCCCGTAGTAGTCAGAGCGGTTCTCTATTTCCATGTCGAAACCTTTCGCTTGTTTTGTCATCCAATCCCAGTCTTTGTCAATGTTGGCAGCGTTGATCACAATGAAGAAATGGTCTTTTCCCATTTTGTATACCAACAGGTCGTCAACTGTGCCGCCGTTTTCGTAAAGCATCATACCGTAGTATATTTTCCCCACAGGTGCTTCCGTAACGTCGTTGGTGAATATATGGTTTACATATCGCTCTGCATCGCGTCCCGAAACGGTAACTTCGCCCATATGCGAAACGTCGAAAACTCCACAATGTTGGCGTACCGCATTGTGTTCGTCAATGATTGTGGAATATTGTATCGGCATGATAAATCCGCCGAATGGCTGCATTAGAGCCCCCAGTGCCACATGGCTGTCGTAAAGGCATGTTTTCTTTTCGTTCATAGTTATTTGATTTGGTATTTTATATGTAGTATTTCAGTTCTTTTCCAAAGGGTCAATTTTGGTGGTTCCTCCGTATTGCACGTTGTAGACGTTACGAAATGAGCAAACTTACGAAGTCTTGTTTTTTCAAATTGAGTATTATATTGTCGAGTTTCTCCGGCAGTGCCGCATTTATCTCCTCATTGTTGAGTGAAATGCCGTGCAGTGGGCTCAGCAGACTGCGGTTGATATCGCCCAAAGGAAAGTAGTCTCCCATAAGGTTTATCTTCATTATTCTGCCGTTTTTCAGTTCCATTCTCACTTCCATATTGCCCACACCGTCAATTCTCGCGCTGCGTGTAATGTTGTATCTTGGGTTATTGCCATAGATAAATTCGGGGGAAAGATATTCTTTTTCTATTTCTGAAATTGCCTCTTCGTCGGTTTCTTTGAGTGTGACCTCGCTGTCGCAAAGGCCGGAACGCACAAACGCCTTGAAATCTTCTATGCTAATGTCCAAATGGTCTTTAATCAGTGTTATGCGTTGCCTTACGCTCTCTACACCTTTGCTTCTTAGCTTTTCACTGTCGGGTGTTATGCTTCCCACCATATTTTCAATGTTGGTGTCGTATAGCATGGTGCCGTGCACGATGCTTCTTTGGGGCAAACGGTAGAAAGCGTTGCCCGATACCTTTTGTCCTTCAACAAGAATGTCGTTCCTTCCGCTTGTTGTGGCATCGAGGCCCAATTTACGCAATACGGCAACTACCATCATTATATATCGGTTGAATGTGAAACCGACATTGCCGTCGGATGTGATATAAGAGAACATGATATTGCTTCTGTCTGCGTATACACATCCTCCACCGCTTTTCCTGCGGTAAGTAGCGATACCGTTTTTCCTGCAAAATTCCAGGTTCACTTCATTTTCAATCAACTGGTTTCTTCCGAATATTACGGTTGGGTCAACTTGCCACATGAAGAAATAATCTTCTGAAGGCAAATGTCTTGCAACGTATTCTTCCATCGCCAAATAAAATGTCAGGCGATGATCATGCATTTGTGGCAGGTTAACGTATATCATAATATAAGGTGTGCTTTCATTTGACGGTGTGAATTTAGTAAATTATTCCGATACGCAAAAACAAAAGTCACTCATTTTTGAGATATTTTTAATATGAAAAACTCTTGTTGAACATCTCATTTTGATATTCAGTGACTTATAAAAGTCTTAAGAATGTGTACGGTCCTTTTGCAAGTTGCCGTCAATTGTTTTCGATATGTTTTTCGTCGTATTTGCACATCTGGTCAAAATGTTAAGAAACTTTGCCGCATGCGCTAATCAGTAAAGTCTGAATCCAGAATTTTATCGGCAGTAAATGTTCTCTTTCAATGAAAAGTGTTATATTTGCTAATGAAAAAAATGTCGCAGTCAATGTTATGGCCCAGTATATTATAGTATCAATAATTCTTGCAGCAGCCGTTTTTTACGTTGTCTACAGGGTGTGGCGTGAGCTTGAGCTAAATAAGAGAAATGTTTGTGGGGGCGGATGCACGTATTGTCCTTTTGCCAAATCTTTGAAAGACGGTAATTCGGGATGCTTAAAGCGGAATGCAGTCAAACAGAAAGAGGATTCTTAGCTTGAAATTGCACGCTTTTTTGTTTTTCTTGAAAAATAAAGCAGACAAAAGTTTGCAGATTAAAATTAAAGCATTACCTTTGCACTCGCAATTAAGAAATGGTACCTTGGCCGAGCGGTTAGGTAACGGTCTGCAAAACCGTGTAGAGCAGTTCGACTCTGCTAGGTACCTCATCAGAACTTCAAGCTAAATGCTTGAAGTTCTTTGTTTTAACAAAGTACTTGAACCCTTTGTTCCTTGGATAAGTGCATTCCCGTTTATTTCATAACAACTGCAAAAGTGTATTTTAAAAAGAGGATGTTTCTGTCCCCTAGAACAAAGGGAAAGAAAGCATCCTCGTTGACTTTTGTGCATAGCTTGCGCTAAAAATATGTCCTTTCGCCCTGTAACCTTATTGTCCCTCGCGGTAAAAGTCGAAAGCTTCGAATATCTGTTCTTTTGTAGCCGTTTGGTTGATTTTCAGTTTCCCGATGTCTTCAAGCAGAGTGAAGTTTATTTCGTTTCCAACATTCTTCTTGTCATGTGTCATAAGCGCCAGCAGAGTGTCGTATTCGTTGCAGTTTATGTTCATCTTCCCGTAGTTTTCATTGATGAAGCGCACGGTCTGATGCATTTTCTGTGTGGGAAAGCCTGTAAGGATGCAGCTTAGATACAGTTCGCAAACTAGTCCGTATGCCACAGCATATCCATGGAGGATAGGTTGCCCCTTGCTTATGCTGAGCGACTCGAAGGCATGCCCGAATGTATGCCCCAGGTTAAGGGCTTTTCGTATGCCGTTTTCGTGAGGATCTTCCGCGACTATTCTTTCTTTCACGCATATGCTTTGCTCTATCAGCGGCAGCAAGGTTGAAAAGTCGTCGTTGTCGAGCGGATAGTTCAGGTGGCTTGCCCACATAGTGTCGTTGGTTATAAGGCTGTGCTTAAGCATTTCTGCATATCCTGAGCATATATTTTGCCTGTCGAGCGTTGCAAGGAAAACTGGGTCAATTATAACGCTGTGTGCATCGTTGAATACGCCAATTTCGTTTTTCAGTCCTCCGAAGTTTATTCCCGTCTTTCCGCCAACAGACGCATCCACCATGGAGAGCAACGTAGTGGGTATGTTAACGAAAGGAATGCCGCGTTTGAATGTAGATGCGGCAAATCCGCCCAGGTCTGTTACCATTCCGCCGCCAATGTTAACCATGCACGAATGGCGTGTGCACTTCCCCGCTCCGAGCTCCTTCCATACATGTGCCGTACTTTCAAGGGTCTTGTTTTCGTCAGTGGCCGGTATTGTGATAAGCTTGGCCTCTTTCAGTTTGCGGCTTGCGGCCGTTGCATTAAGGCATAGGCGATTTGTTGTCTCGTCGGTGAGTATGAACAGACGGTCGTAACTTATACTGTCGAGCACTTTGTCCAGTTCCGCTTCTATGTTGTGAGAGATGATGATCTGTTGCATTTTGATTTGTGTTTCGGTTGTTATAAAATATTGAAGTGTCCCTGTTTGTATGCAAAATTATACAAATTGAACGAGAAATGCATTTGTGTTCACTTTTTTCTTTTCTACTCACTAAACATTCGCTAATTTTGCACGTCTTATTGTTATAGTTTATATCTTTTTGTAATGTGGCAACACAAACGAAATACAATAAAACGCATAACTGATAAAATATATGGTTAAAAGGACTGACAAATTTTGTTCGCTATTACTGATGCTGCTGTTTTCCGGGTCGGCACTGGCACAACAGATGAAAGTTACGGGAACTCTGTCTGACCGCGACACAAACGAGGGAGTGCTCATGGCCACCGTTCAATTGCTTCGCCCTGACAGTACATTTATTAAAGGAGTATTGACAAACGATAACGGAACTTTTTCTATTCCGATAGATGAACCAGGCAAATATATAGTCCGCTTTTCTAGTGTAGGCTACAAAACGAAGTCCGCTTCATTCAGCGTAAGCGCAAACAAACCCGAAGCAAACCTCGGGCGTATAAAGTTTGGCGCTGATGCAATAATGTTGAAAGGTGCAACCGTAACGGGGCAAGCTGCAAAGGTGACGCTGAAAGAAGACACATTCGTATACAACGCTTCGGCATACCGCACTCCAGAAGGTTCTGTTGTTGAAGAACTCGTAAAGAAACTGCCTGGAGCGCAGGTCGACGATGACGGCAAGATAACCATCAACGGAAAGGAAGTAAAGAAAATCCTTTTCGACGGAAAGGAATTCATGACCGGCGACACCAAGACGGCAATGAAGAACATTCCTACATCAATCATTGAAAAAGTCAAGGCATACGACGAAAAGAGCGATTTGGCCAAGATAACTGGCATTGACGACGGAGAGGAGCAAACTGTGCTGGATTTCGGCATTAAGCGTGGCATGAACAAAGGTGTGTTCGGAAATGTCGACCTTTCTGCTGGAACACACGACAGATACTCCGAGAAAGTTATGGGAGCGGCCTTTAGTGACAAACTTCGCGTAATGGGCTTCGGCAACCTTAACAACGTCAACGACATGGGCTTCCCCGGCGGAGGCGGTGGCCGATGGGGTGGTGCGCAACAAGGACTGAACACAAAGAAAATGGTTGGTGCGAACATCAACTACGAAAACAAGGGAAAACTGAAACTTGACGGCAGCGTTCGCTGGGAACATTCCAACGGAGACAAGCAACAGTCGCAGTCTACTGAAAACTTTGTCAACAAAACGGGAGCTTTTTCCAACAGCACCGATGCAAACCTAACGCGCAGCAACAGCTATGATGCCCGCATGAGATTGGAATGGACTCCAGACTCAATGACGAATATACTTGTGCGTCCACGCTTTTCATATTCTACAAGCGACGCTCTAAGCATAGGCAAATCGGCAACGTTTCAGGAAAGCCCTTATCAATATACCGACTATCCTCTTGATTCTCTTCAACTGCTTGCTGAACGCGGCTTGGCTGTAAACAGCAGGAACAACCGTTCCGTCAGCTACAGCAAGAACACGTCTGCCGGACTTATGTTCCAGATAAACCGAAAGTTCGGAAGCAGAGGACGAAACATCACACTGCGTGGCGACATGAGCTATACCGACAGCCGCAACAACAGTCTGTCACTTTCAAATGTCCATCTCTATCAAGTGCAGAGCAGCTTAGGCGCAGACTCAACTTATCAGACCAATCGCTATAACCTGACGCCAAGCCGAAAATGGTCAACGGCAGTTCAACTGACCTATAGCGAACCTTTATGGAAATCGGCATTCCTACAGTTCAGCTATAAATTCACCTATAACTATAGCAAGAGCGACCGCTCTACATACGATTTCAGCAACCTTGGCGAGGATTATTTCAGCGGCATACCGTCGTCTTACCGCAACTGGAATAGCTATCTGGCTTTGCTGACAGGCGACCTTGACACATACTATGACCGCGAGCAAAGCCGCTACGCCGAGTACAAGAACTATATCCACGAAATGCAGCTTGCCCTGAAGGTGATAAAGAAGAAATTCAACATGAATGTCGGTATTATGATGCAACCGCAAACGTCCAAGTTCATACAGGAATACCGCGGCGTCAGCACCGATACTGTGAGGAACGTAATCAATTTCTCGCCAACTTTCGAACTGCGATACAAGATATCCAAGGTAAGCAACCTGCGAATAAACTATCGGGGAACTACTTCTCAACCGGATATGTCTGACTTGCTCGACATAACAGACGACAGCGACCCGCTAAACATAAAGAAAGGTAATCCGGGACTGAAGCCTTCGTTCACGAACAACTTCCGTCTTATGTACAACACATATTTCTTGTCTCACCAAACCGCCATTATGACTTACATAAACTATCGCAACGAACGGAACAGTGTGAGCAATGCCGTTACATACGACGAGCTGACTGGCGGACGGACAACAAGACCTGAAAATATAAATGGCAACTGGAGCACAAACATGGCATTCATGTTCAATACTTCCATCGATTCAGTTGGTGTCTGGAACGTAAACACCTTTACGAACTTCAGCTACAACAACTACGTAGGTTACCTTTATTCCAACGAACTGAAAACCTCGCAGAAAAATACCACCCGTACTACGCAGGTAGGTGAGAAGCTCAGTTTCGGCTATCGCAAGAACTGGCTCGACGTCAGTCTCGACGGTTCTCTTAACTATATGCGCACACGAAACCTTTTGCAGCAGTCGTCAAACCTTGACACATGGCAGTTCTCTTATGGCGGCAACCTGAATATCTATCTGCCGTGGAACATGAGCATAACAACCGACCTTCATGAAAACAGCCGTCGAGGCTATGATGGAGGGGCAAACACCAACGAACTTATTTGGAATGCGCAGATAAGCCAAAGTTTCCTTAAGGGGAATGCCTTGAGTGTGTCGCTTCAGTTCTATGACATTCTTGAGAACATGAGCAATTTCTCGCGCACTGTGAATGCTATGCAGCGCAGCGATACATATTATAACAGCATCAACAGTTATGCCATGCTGCACGTTGTCTATCGTTTCAACCTTTTTGGCGGCAAGGATGCTTTCGACAAGAAACGTGGAGACACGGGTAATCGCCCCGGTAGGCCCGACGACGGCGACCGGCGTATGGGGCCTCCGGGAGGAGCTCCCGGTGGCGGACCTGGCGGTTTCGGTGGCGGACGCCCGCCAAGGTTCTGACCTTAGACAATAAGGAAGCATGCTTTGCCTACAAATAGGAATGGTATTGCCAGAAAGATAGGCTATTACTATCTTTCTGGCTGACATTTGTCATGAATTTTTGGCCATGTGTTCTCGTTGGAAGGTGACAAGGTAAAATAGAGTATTGAATGTATCATCGATGATATTATATCTACAATATGCGGGCATGTCGTCATGCACATATTTCAAACAAGAATTAACGTAAAAGTTTGAATCTATCCTGACTTCGTCAATGCGTCACCCAAATCAGATTTCACCGTTTGATATGTTAAAAAGAGGTTTGATGGCGAGGTGTTTTTCCGGGTCACTTGCAAAAACGTGTGGATTAGGCAAAAATCTCGGACAGTCTAAAAAGA
>CAVAPC010000045.1:0-17375 GCA_963590505.1 uncultured Alistipes sp.
GGGGGCTTACTTTTCAAAAAGCAAAGCCCGAAGCACGATTTTTCTGGGCTTCGGGTATCTGATTTTTGTCCTTTTGACTTTTACCGGACAGCAATAATTTCAAACAAATAGAGAGGTCTTCGTGATTCCATGCAAACACAAAGACCTCTCTAATCTTTTTTATATTCTGGACAGTTTGTCCTTCCATGCCGCATAGGCAGCGAGGTATTCGGGACGATGCACCTCGTCCGGCTCGATTACTGCAAGCTTCTCAAGCGATGCAAAAGCCTCGTTGTTGTCCTTGTAGTAGCCACAACCCATTCCTGCACCCTTTGCCGAGCCAACACTTCCGTCGGTTTCGTAAAGTTCTATCTGTGCCCCGCTCACGCCGGCAAGCGTGTCGCGGAAAATTTTGCTCAGGAACATGTTTGCCTTTCCCGCGTGAATCTTTGTAATGTTCATGCCCATCTCTGCCATAATCTCCATTCCGTAGCAGAAACTGAACACGATGCCTTCCTGAGCGGCACGTACGATGTGCGCCTTACTGTGCTTGTTGAAATTGATACCGTGTATTGAGCATCCTGTCTCCCTGTTTTCCAACACGCGCTCAGCTCCGTTACCGAACGGAATGACGGAGATTCCATCACTTCCGATGGGCACTCCAGCCGCAAGGTCGTTCATTTCAGCATATGATATACCCTCCGGCGCAACGTTGCGCTTTGTCCATGCGTTGAGTATGCCTGTGCCGTTGATGCATAGAAGCACTCCCAGGCGATCCTGTTTGTCGGTATAGTTAACGTGTGCGAATGTGTTCACACGGCTCTTCTTGTCGTAGCCGACATTTCCAAGCACACCATATACGACACCCGACGTACCAGCCGTGGAAGCAATCTCTCCAGGATTGAAAACATTAAGGCTAAGCGCATTGTTCGGCTGATCGCCGGCACGGTAGCTTATTGGCGTGCCTTCCTTCAGTCCTGTCTCTGCGGCAGCTTTTGCAGACACCTCGCACTGAACGCTGAATGTAGGCACGATGTCTGGCACGAGACTGCTGTCTATACCATAGTAATCAAGCACAAACTTAGCTGTATTGCGTTCCTTGAAGTCCCACAATATTCCTTCGCTCAAGCCGCTAACGGTGGTATTCACCGTTCCGCTCAGCTTCATTGCTATGAAGTCGCCTGGCAACATGAACTTGTATATCCTGTTGTATACCTCAGGTTCGTTCTCTTTTACCCACGCCAACTTTGCAGCAGTGAAGTTTCCTGGCGAATTGAGCAGATGGCCAAGACATTTGTCTGCGCCGATTCCTGAAAACGCCTTCTCACCGTAGGGAACAGCCCTTGAGTCGCACCAGATTATTGCCGGACGGAGCACTTCAAGGTTCTTGTCTACGCAAACGAGTCCGTGCATCTGATAGGATATACCGATGGCCTTTATGTCTTCAGCAGCTGCGTTTGCCATTTCCTTCACTTTCTTTATGCATAGCTTGCAGTTGTCCCACCACATCTGTGTGTCCTGTTCTGCCCATCCGCTCTTTACGGCAATGATTGGAGCTTCGCTTTCGGGATAGAAGGTTGTGGCGGCGCATTTGCCCGTTTCCGTATCAACGAGTGAAGCCTTGACGGAAGAACTGCCTACGTCAAGTCCAAGAAAATATTGTTTTCCCATAGTATAAAATTTATATTTGTTTGTTATGTTAGTAATAAGTCTGTGTGAATGGAGTTTTTAATAGTTGCTGTCGGAAAGTTTCAGAAGAGCGACAGAGACTGGTCGGTGTATGTTTTGTTGTCAGCCGCTTCTTCCGGCTCGTCTTTAAATTCGAACATCAGTTGTGTCTCCTTGCAAGATTTTTCTGTCAGGCGATAGATGCCTCTTTTTCCCACATTTTCAATGAACGGAGACTTTGACTTGCGGTTTTTTGAAACGCAGTTTACCACCGCCTGATATATGTCTTCATAGGCAACAACTTCAAATAGTCCGTTGTGAAGATTGTACAGATGACGGGCAATCTTCCTTACCGACAGTCCTGTTGTTCCTGCTTCCCACAGTATCCTTTTTATGTCTTGGTCGTAGTTCATACGGTAAATGTTCTGCCGCACTGTTGAAGTGGCATTAAACCAAAAAGGACTGAAGATATATTGAATATCAACAGCCCTCCTGTTATTCAAGTTTCCTTTGGTTATGCCAATGAAAATTTGTTGTCCTCGCCCTTAATCTTGCCTTCCTTGAGAAGCCATCCCATTCCGAGAAGCGTCTCTTCGGTAGTGATTTTTGCCGCTTTTGAGATTTCAGCCACGGTCATTGGAGCCTCAGCCGTTGAAAGAGCCTGATAAACATCACCTGCCTTGAAACCTACGCTCTGCACATCGATAACGAATGTAGAAGCAGCCTTCTTTGCTGTGGTTCTCTTGGTAGTTGTTTTCTTTGCTGCTGTTGCTGAAGCAACCTTCTTTTCTGTAACTTTCTTTTCTGTCATAATGATTATATTTAATTCTGCAATAAGCCGTTGTTGCTTATAACTTTATGAATTATTTGCAAATGTAACGTTTTTTTCTTTCACAGAATTACTTTTTGCATTCTTTGTTTGGCAGAAACACACTACACTGCAAGGTTTTATGCATTTTCTTGACTTACGTCAACGCTTATTTGCAGTTCTTTCAACTGTTTCTCGTCAATTGCAGACGGAGCATCGAGCATTACGTCGCGTCCGCTGTTGTTCTTCGGGAAAGCGATGCAGTCGCGAATTGAGTCAAGACCCGCCATGATTGAAACAAAGCGGTCGAGACCGAAGGCCAGTCCTGCATGTGGCGGTGCTCCGTATTTGAATGCGTTGATGAGGAAGCCGAACTGTGCCATTGCACGCTCCGGCGTAAAGCCAAGAATCTTGAACATTTTTTCCTGTAGCTTGCCGTCGTGTATACGCAGACTGCCACCGCCTACCTCTATACCGTTGCAAACGAAATCGTATGCCTTTGCGCGAACGCGCTCCGGATGCTCCTCAAGCAGAGGTATGTCGTCTGGATTCGGCATTGTGAACGGGTGGTGTGTTGCCATTAGGCGCTGTTCCTCGTCGCTCCACTCAAAGAGCGGAAAGTCGACAATCCACAGACACTCAAACTTGTTCTTGTCGCGCAGTCCAAGTCTCTCGCCCATTTCAAGTCGCAGGCTGCACAACTGCACACGTGTCTTGTTTGCATTGTCGCCACTGAGAATAAGAATGAGGTCGCCTGCCTTGGCGTTGAATTTCTCTTTTACCTTGGCGAATGTTTCAGGAGTGTAGAACTTGTCAATGCTGCTCTTTGTCGTACCGTCTTCATTAACCTTTATCCATACAAGTCCCTTTGCACCAACCTGCGGTTTCTTTACGAAATCAGTGAGTTGGTCAAGTTGTTTGCGCGTGTATGAAGCGCATCCCTCGGCACAGATACCGCCGATGTATTCAGCATCGTTGAAGACAGAAAATTCGCCCGTGCCTTTCAGCTCGTCCATAAGTTCAACGAACTCCATACCGAAGCGCAAGTCCGGCTTGTCGCTTCCGAAACGGCGCATGGCGTCGTGCCATGTCATCTGCTGCAACTTTGCAGGCAGTTCCACTCCTCTTACTTCACGGAACAGGTGACGTGCCATTTCTTCGAAGAGGTCGATTACATCGTCTTGGTCAACAAACGACATCTCGCAGTCTATCTGTGTGAATTCCGGTTGTCTGTCAGCACGCAGGTCTTCATCGCGGAAACATTTTGCAATCTGGAAGTATCTGTCGAATCCGCTCACCATGAGCAATTGTTTCAGTGTCTGCGGACTCTGCGGCAAAGCATAGAACTGTCCGGGGTTCATTCGGGAAGGAACAACAAAGTCGCGTGCTCCCTCAGGAGTGCTTCCGATGAGGATTGGCGTTTCAACTTCAATGAAGTCCTGGTTGTCGAGGAAGTTGCGAATGAGAATTGTCATGCGGTGACGCAGTTCCAGGTTCTTTCTGACGCAAGGCCTTCTCAGGTCGAGATAGCGGTATTTCATCCTTATGTCATCGCCACCGTCGGTATTGTCTTCAATCGTAAACGGCGGTGTAGCGCTTTCGCTGAGCACATTCAGTGCAGATACCGTTATTTCTATTTCACCTGTAGGTATCTTCGTGTTCTTGCTTTGGCGTTCACTCACGGTGCCTTCGATCTGGATGCAGTATTCGCGCCCCAGTTTGTTGGCCTGGGCACACAGTTCTGCGTCAACTTCATCGTTGAAAGCCAACTGCGTAATGCCGTATCTGTCTCGCAAGTCAACGAAGGTCATGCCTCCCATCTTGCGGCTGCGCTGAACCCAACCAGCGAGTGTAACTTTCTTTCCTGCGTCAGAGAGCCGCAACTCTCCGCACGTGTTAGTCCTATACATAGTTGTTATATTTTGTTTATTTCATTGCAAACGCATCGTGCCCGGTGTCCTTTCGGGACATTTCAGACACGATGCATTTGCAAAGTTATATATAATCTTTTACATTCTTAATGGTTCAGACGCTTTTTTTGAACGTCAGCTCTTCCTTCTTTGGGTTCTTGCCCACGGTTATGGTGCTGCCCTTTTCTATATCGCCGTTCAAAAGAAGTTCGCAGATGCCGTCTTCGATGTAGTTTTGTATGGCGCGCTTCAACGGACGAGCTCCAAACTGTACGTCGTAGCCCTTCTCTGCAACGAAATCCTTTGCCTTGTCGGTCAGCTGCATGCTGTATCCCATTGCCTCCAGGCGCTGTTTCAGCGAAGACAGCTCCAGGTCGATTATCTGTTTGATGGCATCAAGTCCCAACTGGTCGAAGGTTATTATGTCGTCGAGGCGGTTAAGGAACTCGGGGCTGAACTGTTTGCTGAGACTCTTCTGAATTATAGAACGGGCATACTGTTTGTCGGAATCTTTCATGTCGGCAGACAGGCGTCCGGCGTTGAAGCCAATGCCACGTCCGAAGTCCTTCAGCTGACGAGTGCCCGCATTGCTGGTCATTATAATAATGGTGTTGCGGAAATCCACCAGTCTGCCGTTGCCGTCGGTAAGCCTTCCCTCGTCGAGAACCTGAAGAAGCATGTTGAAGACATTGGAGTGCGCCTTCTCAATTTCGTCAAGCAACACAATAGAATAAGGACGGCGACGCACCCGCTCGGTAAGTTGTCCGCCTTCGTCATAGCCAACATATCCTGGAGGGGCACCGATAAGGCGCGACGTATTGAAGCTTTCGCTGTATTCACTCATGTCGATACGTATCAGGGCGTCAGCACTGCCAAACATATACTCGGCAAGTTTCTTTGCCAGATAAGTCTTGCCCACACCAGTAGGACCAAGGAACATAAACACACCTATGGGGCAGTTCTGCGGACGGATGCCAACGCGGTTGCGCTGAATGGCCTTTACAACTTTTTCTATCGCAGTATCCTGTGCTATGACAGTGTGGCGCAACGCATCGCCCATACCGCGAAGCCGTGCAGTTTCCGTTTCGGTAACTCTCTGTACCGGCACACCGGCAATGGACGACACGGTGCGAGCAACGTCGGCTTCTGTCACTTCAACCACACTGCCCAGTTCGCCGCTCTTGAACTTTTCTTCCAACTCGGCAAGTTGGGCATTGAACTCGTTCTGAACGTCGCGGAAGCTTGCTGCCAATTCGTAATTTTGGTTCAGCACGGCCTGTTGCTTTTTCTTTGCCACTTGCTCAATGCGCGTTTCAAGTTCCTTTATTTCCGGCGGAAGCTGCGCACTTCCGAGGCGCACCTTTGCACCCACTTCGTCGAGAGCATCTATCGCCTTGTCGGGAAACTGGCGGTCGCTGATGTATCTGCCGGTGTATTCCACACATGCCTTAATGGCCTCGGGGGTATACTTTACGCCGTGATGACTCTCATAGCGTTCCTTGATGTTGTTCAGAATTTCCAATGTCTCCTCAGCGGTCGTCTCGTCGACTATGATCTTCTGGAATCTTCTCTCAAGCGCACCGTCTTTTTCAATTGTCTTGCGGTATTCGTCGAGTGTTGTCGTGCCGATACATTGTATCGTACCGCGCGAAAGTGCCGGTTTCAGCATGTTTGCTGCATCCATCGTTCCCGGTGCCGACCCTGCGCCTATAAGCATATGTATCTCGTCGATGAATATGATTACGTCAGGCGACTGTTCTATTTCCTTGACCATTGCCTTTATGCGTTCCTCGAACTGTCCGCGGTATTTCGTTCCCGCTACGATAGCTCCGAGATCTATGGACACGACTCTCTTGCCAAACAGCAAAGGCGACGTGCGTTTTTTTGAAATGAGCGTTGCCAGCCCTTCCACAATGGCAGTCTTGCCCACTCCTGGTTCGCCTATAAGTATGGGGTTGTTTTTCTTTCTGCGGCAAAGGATTTCGGTTATTCGGGTTATCTCCTTTTCTCGCCCAACAACAGGATCGAGCTTGCCTTCTTCTGCTGCAAGCGTCAGGTCTGTTCCGAAATTGTCGAGTATCGGTGTTTTGGTTGAACCCGGGCGCGTGTTGCCGTTGGCAGTTTGCGTACTTCCTGTCTGGCTTTGCCGCGGCGTAGCCAAATCGTCATCTTCTGCTGCATCCGGCACATCGATACCGTTCTTTATCTTGTCAGCCTTGCTTATGTGCTCTGCCATTGTGTCGTAGTCTATATTGTTTTGTCTCAAGTATTCCTTTGGATAGTTGTCTTGCGGAGTATGTATCATGGCAAGAAGCAGGTGCGTCTCGTCAACAGTCTGCTTTGCCCTCTTCCTTGCCTCAAGTATGGCAAGCTTCAGTATGCGGTTGGCATCCTCGCCTATGCAGAGAGGTTGGTCGGAATTTTCAGCATGGCTTTCTGAATCAATATGCTGTTCTATCTGCCGTTTCATCAATCCCGTGTCAACATGCAACTCTTGCAACAGGGCGGGAGTTCTGCCTTTCAGACGCAAAAGCCCAAGAAACAGATGATCCGGCTCCACCTCTTTGCTTGAATGGCGAAGCGCCTCTTCCTTGCTGAAGTTGAGGATGTCCAATACTTCCTGTGAAAACTGATTTGTCATATTTTCAGGTGTTCTTTCTTTTCGTTAATACCATGTAGCTGTGCCTTTGCGGCAATCTCTTGCGTGTTGTTGAATAAATGTTCCACGCATGGGATTCATCTCTTGTCAGTTATCCCACTTATCATTATTTGCAAAAAACATGCCAACAGACTATCCGTTGATGTCTTTTCTCATGCTGAACTCACATCCGCAATAGCGTTGGTTGTAGAAATCGTATTCCTTTATTATGGCGGCACGGCGCTCGCTCAATCCTCCCTTGCGCCAGTTTTGTGCCCACCACTCAACGTCTTCAAACGGAGAAACGGCCCATTCGCCGGCAGCATTTATCTGCTCAAGACTTTTCCAGCGGGAAGATGCAAGCGTTGTGGTAATCACTCTGAAGCCGTTGTCGTGTGCATACTGTGCCGTGCTTCTTAAACGCAACTTGAAACACTGCAAGCATCGGACTCCGCGCTCGGGCTCCGCCTCAAGACCTTTCATTCTCTGAAGCCAAGCGGCGTGGTCATAGTCGGCATCAACAATGTCAAGTCCAAGCGAACGGGCGTAGCGCGTACATTCGTCTTTTCTTGTTATATATTCCTGCAGCGGATAAATATTTGGATTGCAGTAGTATATGACCGGTGTTATGCCGTGTTGCATCATGCACTCCACTATTGCCGAAGAACATGGAGCGCAACATGTGTGGAGCAACACGCGCGTTTCGCCTAGCGGCACTGTAAGTTCGAATTTTTTCTTTGCCATGGTCTGTTTTGTATCTGTTTTCCGACGGTTGTGAAAAAAGACAGTTGATTTAGAGGAAAGGTGCAAGAAGATGGGCGAACCATCCCACGAACTTTTTCCATGGCGTGCGCCATCTGTTCCACGAATCGCTGGTGAGTTTGAACGACGAGGCTTTGTCTTTGTCAAACATCCTGTCAAGTTGTCGTGTTGTTGCAGCATCGATGACCACGGCATTTTCCTCGTAGTCAAAACGAAGGCTGCGCGAATTTAGGTTGGCGCTGCCTACGGTGCAGAAACGTCCGTCCACGGTCATAACCTTTGTGTGGTGAAAACCGTCTTCGTATATCCACACATCAATTCCGTGGCGACGCAGTTTGTTTACGTTATAGAACACGCAATCTGGCGTAAGCGGTATGTCACTGTGTGAAGACACCATTACCTCCACTTTCACGCCACGCTGAACAGCTTTGCGCAATGCCGTCTTCAGTTTGTGGCTGAGCGTCAGATACGGATTAACCAGCTTTATGCTGTCTTGTGCATCGTTGATGGCATCAATATAGAACTGACGGATTATCTTGTTGGCTGTATGCGGCTCGCGATTTATTATACCTATTTCCTTTCCGTAAGCAGATGCGGTGGTATCCTTCGCAAGTCCCTGTATGTAGTCAGCACCGTGTATTCCGCGATAATACTTGGCTCCGGAAACATTCTGGCCCGTTACTTTGTTCCACATTTTCAGGAAGATTGTCTGAAGTGTGTTTACTTCTGTGCCTTCAATCCGGCAGTGCATGTCGCGCCAACGACCAACCTGCTCTGTACCTTTTATATAATAGTCGGCAACGTTCATGCCTCCTGTATAAGCTATCTTACCGTCAATCACCACAATTTTTCTGTGGTCTCGGTGGAAAACGTGGTTTACCCAGGGGAAACGCAGAGGGTCGAACTCATATATCTCTATGCCTCGCTGTCTGAGACTAACCAGATGACGTTTTTTTAGCGGGCGGTTGTTGGAATCATTTCCGAAACCGTCGAACAGCGCCCTTACTTCAACTCCCTCGCTTGCCTTTTGAGCAAGAATGTCGAACAGCATGGATGCGATTGAGTCGTTGCGGAAGTTGAAATATTCCAAATGCACACTTGAACGAGCCTGACGTATGGCAAGAAACATGTCGTCGAACTTTTCCTGTCCGCTTGGCAGCAATGTCAGAGCATTGTCGCTGGAAAAAGTTATTCCGTAAGAGCGAAGCTGCTTCACTATGAGCGAGTCTGAAGTTTGTGCTTTGACACCTACGGTAACAACCGCCAGCATCAAAAGAAAGAAAAGTCTTATGTTTTTTGCTTTCTGCATCTGAAATAAGCTAATAGACCTTTTGTAGTCTTTTTTACAAAAAATATGAATTGCAAAGTTATTCAAATTGTCCGTTTATTCCAAAACTTTTATACGGAATACTGACAAAAGGTATATTTTTTCGGCTTATTATCGTTTTTTCAACATTTATTTCAGACATTTGCAGCGCAAAACTAAAAAGACAAAAGACTATCGAAACAAAAACAACAAGGAACAACAATAGGAATTTACAATAAAAGAAACAAAAACAAGGAAACATGAAAAAATTACTTATGGCATTGACAGCCGCTCTCGTTTCAGTGGCTGCAAGTGCACAGGTGTATGTAGGTGGTAGCTTAGGTGTAAACAGCACAAAGATTGACGGCGACGACGACGCTACTGTTACTTATAAGTTCTTGCCCGAAATCGGTTACAAGTTCAACGACACATGGGCTGCCGGTGTAAACTTCGGATGGGCCAAGGAAGGCGTTGAAACAGACGAAGATCTGACAGTAAACACTTTTGAGGTTAATCCATACGCACGTTTTACTTTCGTTAAAGGCAAGGTGGTAAACGTATTCTGCGACGGTTCTGTTGGCTACAAGCACTACAACAAGGTTGACACCGACCTTTATTCAATCGGTCTCCGTCCTGGCGTTTCAATCAACCTCGACAAATTCAGCATCGTTGCTCACGTAGGTTTCTTCGGATGGAACCATTCTAAGACAAACTACAAAGCATTTGGCAAAGAAGACACAATCAACACAAACTCTTGGGTTGCCGGTGTTGACGGCACAAACCTGTCACTGGGTCTGTTCTACAACTTCTAAACAAACTGTTCCAAAGAGAACAATCTTAGGAAACAAGAATAATGCAGTCTGAAGAACAAACAGCTGCAAAGAAAAAAAACAAAAAGTTAAACTATTGTTGGAATGCACCGTGTGGAAATCCATGCGGTGCATTTTTTGTGCCCATCTATCAATGAGTTGCTACCTTACGGTAATATGGAAACACCCCTGCTTCACTTCATACTTGATATAGCAGCGTTCGTTCATGCGCATATCGCGAAGCACTTCGCTCAGCACCCATTTAAGCGTATCGTTGCGCACGGCCCTTCTTGCCGCAGCGTCAGGATCGCTCACCGTAGTATAGCGGTTATAGCAAATGTCAAATGTCGTGCCGTAGAGATGGCATGAATTTATTGTGGCATTTCCGTTGCGCCCGCGAAGTTTGTCAACATCATTGCGTGTGCGCAAAACGCTCGTCACTATGAACTTGTGGAGAGGCACACCCTTCACTTGCAAACTGTCGAAAAAAGCCTGTCCAATATTGTCGAGCAGCACAGCGGCACGAGGCACAAGATAGGGAATGCTGTTGCGCAACTTGTCAACACTATAATATGGACTTGCCCCAATATACACCAGTTCTTTCTTTCTCACTTCAGCATCGAAACGGTTTTTCACCGGCGACACGCCCCACTTGAGAGCTGCCGTCAGTTGAACGCCGTTACTGTCGGGGAAAGCTTCGTTGAAACGAGGAACACTGAGAATACGGTTTTTAACAACGTTCCCTTTTTCATCAACGAAGCGCGTATACGATTCTGTCTTACCTTCGAAACAAACCTTAGCGCTGTCAACGGTTTTTGCATCGGTTTTCAAAGTGTCACGCCCGGAAGAGGAACATCGTGACGCACCTGACTGAGGTTTGACAATCTGCGGATGCACGCATTTCACGAGCATCAATACTATAACAACGGCAAAGAAAAGCTGGATATATCTTGTCTTGGTAATTTTCATTTGTTTCCTGTTCTGACTGTTTTAAAAAACGTTGCAAAGGTAAACAAAAACGCACGGAGGACAAAATCGTCAGGTTAAAAAGACTTATGCAATGAAGCTATATCGGAGTTTTGTTTTGCAGGTAATACAAAATTCCTTATCTTTGCAAGATGTGCGAAACTGACGTTATCGCGCATACCTTACAATCTTATACATAACTAAATACAAGAAATTAGCACAATGAATCTGAAAGTACGTTTATCGATAATGAACTTCCTTGAGTTCGCCGTTTGGGGAGCATACCTCACGTCAATGGGACAATATCTCGGCAAAGCCGGCATGGGACAGGAAATATCATGGTTCTATGCCATTCAGGGAATAGTGTCAATCTTCATGCCCACGCTTATGGGTATAGTGGCAGACAAGTACATTCAGCCACAAAGACTTCTTGGAATATGCCATCTTCTTGCCGGCCTGGGAATGGTTGGCCTATTTGCCATGGGACAGGCTGCTGAACAACCGGACAAGACTCTGTTTATGACAATATACACCCTAAGCGTGGCCTTCTATATGCCCACGCTTGCACTCTCGAATACCGTAGCATTCAAGATACTGCAAGACCGCGGCCGCGACACCGTGACAGACTTTCCCCCGATCCGCGTTCTCGGCACGGTGGGTTTCATCGCCACGATGTGGTTTGTGAACTGCGCCACCACTGAAAACGGTTTGTTCGCACTTACACTGGCGGAAAGTGCAAACAAGTTCCAGTACACCAACTGGCAGTTTCTCGTCTCCGGCATCTTGGGCTTTGCTTTGTTCCTGTATTGCCTGGCTCTGCCCGAATGCAAGCTTGCAAAGAAAGAAGGCAACGCAGAGAAGCGCTCGCTGATGCAGATGTTGGGCCTTGACGCTTTCAAACTGTTCCGCACGAAGAAAATGGCAATGTTCTTCATCTTCTCAGGACTGCTCGGCATGTCGCTACAGGTAACCAACGGATTTGCCACACCATACATAACTCATTTCAAGGCGGACCCGCTATTGGCTGACACATTCGCAGCCAACAACGCGACACTGCTCGTTTCCATTTCGCAGATAGCCGAAGCGTTCTGCATACTGCTCATTCCTTTTTTCCTTAAACGCTACGGCATAAAGAACGTTATGCTCATCGCCATGTTTGCATGGGTGTTGAGATTCGGATTCTTCGGACTGGGCGGACCTGCATTCCCAAGCGTCATTCTGCTCATCCTCTCATGCCTTGTTTATGGGGTGGCCTTCGACTTCTTCAACGTTTCGGGCGGTCTGTTCGTAAATTCGGAGTGCAGCGAAGACATCAAGGCTTCGGCACAGGGACTGTTCATGCTCATGACAAACGGACTGGGCGCAACAATAGGAACACTGCTTGCTGGAGAAATAGTCAACCACTACTGTTCATGGACAGACAACGGCTTTCTCGTAGGCGACTGGCAAACCTGCTGGTTCATCTTCGCAGGGTTTGCGCTCGTTGTGGGAATTTCGTTCGCGCTAATGTTCAGCAACAAAAAACAGGCCGCAGAATAACAAGAACGACAAGAACAAACAATATCCTAACATTATAGAACACAGGCATTATTTATTATGGAAGGTGAATATCTCTTTTACGACAGGGCTACGGCAATTCCTGCAAAGAAAGACATTGGCCTGGTAATCCTTGCCGACAAGGACAAAAGGCGCCAGATTACTTTCGTATGCAAAAGAGCTATGGCGGAAGAGATGGACAGAAGGGCCAACATGCCGCTACAAGGAAATGCAGACGACCGTATGCCTGACATATTGGGAAAGCTGTTGGGAAAACTGTATCCGGCAAGCTGCCACATAATGATTCTTTCGGTAAGAGGCGGAAAGTTCCTTGCAAAACTTGTTTTGGACGACAGTCTGCCGACAGACACACCTGACAACACCTTCGACATAAGGCTAAGCGATGCAGTTATTCTGTCGATTGCCACAGGAATACCAATGATTGCATCCAAGGAACTGATGAAAAGCGTGTCTACGGAATATACTGACAGCAGCGAAACTGTTATAAAACTTCCTATAAACACATTGAGCGACAAGATGCTAGCAGAAGCGTTGGAAAAAGCCATAAGTGAAGAAAACTACGAACTCGCTTCAAGAGTGAGGGACGAAATGAAGGCAAGACAAGAATCGAAGGAGAAGAAATGAAAGAAGCAAGATATTTCTATGTTCCACAGGCCGACAACACGACAGAGTTGCCGGCAGATGAAGCGGCACACGCCACTAGAGTGTTGAGGCTGAAAAGCGGCGACGAAATGTTTCTAATGGACGGACGAGGATCTTTCTACCGTGCACTGGTGACACTAGCCACGCAAAAACGCTGTCTGTACGACATCGTGGAAAAACTGCCGCAAGAAAAGACATGGAACGGACACATTTGCATTGCCATGGCTCCGACAAAGATGATGGAACGCACTGAATGGTTTTCCGAAAAAGCCACGGAAATAGGCGTTGACGAACTGGCATTCGTAAACTGCAGATTCTCTGAACGCAAAACGCTCAAAGAGGAAAGAATTGAGAAAATCGTGGTGTCTGCAACAAAGCAAAGCCGGAAGGCTTGGAAGCCGGAAGTTGACACATTGCAGGATTTCAACGACTTTATAACCAAAGACAGGGTTGGACAGAAATACATTGCGCATTGTTACACTGAAATACAGAGTGTGGATCTTTTCTCGACCATGCAGAAGACATGGCTTGACGGAGAAGGCATCGAAGGAGTGACAATCATGATTGGACCGGAAGGCGATTTCTCTATAGATGAAGTGAAGCTTGCCATAGAGCACGGATATACGCCGGTTTCGTTAGGAAGAAGTCGACTACGCACTGAAACGGCGGCTCTTTATGCAGCAATGACGGCTCAAACAATATTCAGAAAGAACTGAAAGAAACATTCAATAGGATGAAAAAGGTTAAAAGATTAGCAATGCAGGCTCTTGGCATTATTGCCAGCGTCTGCTTTTTATCTTCATGCTCAGGGAACGGCTACACCAACGCAATTCCGCAAAACGTAAACGCGGTGATGCAGATTGACATAAGCAAAGCCGACGGACAGCACGAAACTCCGGTGAACTTGGACTTCATAAAAAAGACGCTTCAGATTGATGATGCCAACGACTGCGGAATTGACTTGAAACGAAACATATACCTTTTTGAAACGGAGGACGGCAACTTGGGACTTTGCGCCAAGACAAGCGACAAAGACAAACTTAAAGAACTCATAGACAAGCTTGCCGCCAGCGGGAAAAGCAGCAAACCTGTGGAACGACGTGGAAACACATTCGCCCTTGTAAACAATTCGCTGGTTATTGGCTTTTCAAGCGACGCCGTTATAGTTTCTGGACCGTTCCTGCCTGCGCAAATGGCAGATGCAACACTCACGATTTCGAGATGGCTGAAGCAAGACGAGGAACACAGTGCTGCGGAGACTCCGATTTTCGACCGGCTGAAAGAGACCGAAGGCATGGCAACCATCGTGGCAAGAGGCGACGCATTGCCACAACAGCTAGCATCACTGCTCACGATCGGCAAGCCGAAAGGAGCGGGAAAGACCGACATTTACATCACGGCCACACTGGAAAAGAAAGGCGACACCTACCTTAACATTAACGCAGAAACATCTGCTGAAAACGAAACTCTGAAAAAAGCCCTTGAAGCACAGGCTGCAAAGATGCGGCCGATTGGCAAACGCTTCATCAACTGCGCTCCCGCCGATGCACTATGTTCTGTCTTCACAAACATGCAAGGCACTGATTTTCTTGGAATGCTGCACGCCAACGAGGATTTGGGCGTTATACTTGCCGGAGCGAACACTGCCATTGACATGGACAACATACTGCGTTCTGTTGACGGACAGATGATTACATGCATAAATTCCTATTCAGCTGACTCACCTTCGCTTAGCATTGCAGCGCAGATAAAAGACAGCAAATTCCTGAACGACGTGGACTACTGGAAGAAATCATGCAGTCAGGGAGCTACAATAGAGACACTCTCGCCAAACGCATACGTTTACAAGAGCGGAGAAACTGCCTTTTGGTTCGGCGTTTCAAAAGGAAAGGAATTCTATGGAAGTACAGAGAAAACGCTTGCTCCGGGCATACTCTCCCCAGCCACAGTTCAATTGCCGGTCCAAATGACTAGCGAATTGGAAGGCAAACGCTTCGGCATAGTGATAAACCTGAAGAAACTGCTTAGCACAGGCGACGGAGAAACATCGTTGATGAGCATAACGGAGCCGTTCTTGGGAAACATTCAGTACATACTGTACAGTATAAAATGACACAGACGTATATAAAAGACAATGGAAAAGATTGTATTCGACAATGTAATACCCCATGTTTTCGCACAGCAACAGAACTTGGGCTCAGACATATGGAAAAGCAACGCTTCGTTCGAGAAAGGCAAACTATATCTTGTTGAGGCTGAAAGCGGAAAAGGGAAAAGCACATTTTGCAGTTACGTGCTTGGCTACCGTCACGATTACGAAGGACGGGTAATGTTCGACAACGACGAAACAAAAGCATATAAAGTGAAAGACTGGGTAAATCTGCGCAAGACACATCTGGCATACCTCTTTCAGGAACTTCGGCTATTCCCAGAACTTACTGCAATGGAGAATATTGAGATAAAAAACAAACTCATAAACTTCAAGGAACGCAAGGAAATAATGGAATGGTTCGACCGGCTGGGCATAGCCGACAAGGTGGACACGAAATTAGGCCACATGTCATTCGGACAGCAACAGCGCGTGGCCATGGCCAGAGCGCTTGTACAACCTTTCGACTTTCTGCTTGCAGACGAGCCAGTGAGCCACCTTGACGACCGCAACTCTGCCATAATGGCGGATATAATGATGGCCGAAGCAAAAAGACAGGGCGCAGGCGTCATCATTACCAGCATTGGCAAACACATGGATTTGAACTACGATAAAACATACAAGCTATGACACTGGTTTGGAAACTACTTCGACAGCATATAAGCATACCGCAATTTGCGGGCTTCTTTTTCGCCAATCTCTTCGGCATGTTCATCGTCTTGCTTGGATTCCAGTTCTACAATGACGTAAAGCCGGTGTTCACTTCGCAAGACAGCTTTATGAAAGCCGACTATCTCATCGTGAGCAAGAAAATCGGAACGGCCAGCGTACTGGCTGGTGGCTCAAACACGTTCAGCAAAACGGAAGCCGACGATCTGTTCAAACAGAAATTCACGAAAAAAGGCGGCAAGTTCACTTCAACGGAATACAAGGTTGATGCCTCTATGGGCGTCAACGGACAAAACATCCTTAACTCGGAGCTTTTCTTCGAAAGCGTGCCCGACGGTTTTGTCGACGTTCCGCTTGACGACTGGCACTACGACGAAGGATCAAACGAAGTGCCGATAATCATTCCGCGCACATATATAAATATGTATAACTTCGGCTTCGCACAGTCACATTCTTTGCCAAAAATCAGCGACGGGCTGGTTGGAATGATAGATTTCAAGATATTCGTTCACACCAACGGCAAAAACGAACAATTCAAAGGCAAGGTTATTGGCTTTTCCAACAGACTAAACACAATACTCGTGCCCCAGAACTTCATGGAATGGAGCAACGAGCGTTTTGCACCAGGGCGCTCCACCGACCCTACCCGACTTATAATAGAAGTGGGCAACCCCACAGACGACAACATTACATCGTATCTTGACAAACACGGATACGAAGTTGAAAACGACAAACTTCAGGCAGAAAAAACGACATACTTTCTGAAGATGATAGTGTCGCTCGTCATGGCAATTGGACTCACAATAAGCCTGCTCAGTTTCTACATCCTCATGCTCAGCATTTACCTGCTCGTGCAGAAGAACTCGTCAAAATTGGAAAACCTTCTTCTTATCGGTTACAGTCCAGCAAAGGTCGCCCTGCCTTATCAAGTACTTACAATAGCGTTGAACCTATGCGTACTGGCGATAACATGGACGATACTTTACTTCGTCAGAAATTACTATATGGACTTTATTGAAGCATTGTTCCCGCAGATAGATACCGGTTCAATGTCGATGTCGGTTGTACTTGGATCAGTCCTCTTCCTGTTCGTGACCCTATTGAACTTCACAGCAATCCACAGAAAGATTATGAACATTTGGAAAAGGAAAGAATAATAACACTCTGACAAAACCGACATACATGAGCGGAAGCAGAACAATATACGGTTTTAATAAGGAAAAAATCAAAAATAACACTTTTCAATAAAATTATTGCAATAAAAGTTTGGCAATTTAAAATAAATCCGTACCTTTGCACCGCATTAAACGAAATGCCTGTGGTAACAGAACAAACCGGAAGGAAGTTTGGGTGAGTGGCTGAAACCAGCAGTTTGCTAAACTGCCGTACGTGTTTAACGTACCGGGGGTTCGAATCCCCCAGCTTCCGCAGGTGTTTTTAAGATGTATGTGATGGTGGATTCATCTAATGGTTAGGATACAAGATTCTCAATCTTGGCATAGGGGTTCGATT
>CAVAPC010000046.1:0-17062 GCA_963590505.1 uncultured Alistipes sp.
GGGGGCTTACTTTTCAAAAAGCAAAGCCCGAAGCACGATTTTTCTGGGCTTCGGGCATCTGATTTTTGTCCTTTTGAGTTTTACCGGACAGCAATAATCTACAATATGCGGGCATGTCGTCATGCACATATTTCAAACAAGAATTAACGTAAAAGTTTGAATCTATTATCCCCTTGAATTAACTATCGCAGAATAAATCTACGGCCAAATATATAAGAACAATGGGATACATCCATAATTTTAGCAATAAGAAGGCTTCCTGTTATACAAAGTACAATAGTAAAGATCGCATGTAAGCATCCCGTATGATCAAAGCTAAAATAATTTGTTGTATATTTCGAAAGCATTGTAAAGATTGGATGAAAAGCGTATATTGGTAATGTGTTCCTTCCTATATATAATATCATGCTGCATATTTTTTTGTTGCCTAAGATCATAAATGTTTTTGTTGCAATAGACAAGAAGCAAATAATACAAAATAACACATATATCATTCCCCAGTTTCTCCATTCCGTATTACTGAGTATAATAAGTAACGGAATTATAGACCAAAATGTTCCGATACATATCTTTTTGAAATCTTTAATAAAAAGGCGGAGACCAACACCTATGAAATAATAGATGGCGAATTCTATACTTAGAAATGGAGTATATAATGAAAATAATAATAATACAATAGCTAATATTACATATCTTTTAAAGACTTTATCGACCCGAATAAGTTTGTTGTTTTTTATGTTAAAAACAAGATAATAACATATTCCACACAATATCATCACCTTGAAGAACCAATATGGACCTATTGAGGTAATAAATAAGATGTTGTAAAATGTTATTAAATCAAGATTTTGCACCCCATCCCGAACCGGAACATATGTGGATACAACCATGTAACAACATACCAATATTACATATGGTAATGTGATTTTTAGTAAATAAAGGCAAAATTGCTTCATAGATTTATTTACATTTGCCAAATAACCTGTAATTACCAAGAATGTCGGCATAAGAAATGCTAATATCATACTTTTGACATTAGGATGTATGTTACCCCAATTAACAATATGTACAAGTATTACGAAAACAATTAGCAAGGAACGTATGAAGTCTATTAGTGAATTTCTAGTCATTTTTATGTATATTGTATAGTACTCATTCCACAATAATACTACTTGAAAGAATAAGTGCTATGGTTTATTATTTGATTATTAATTCAGCACCATTCTCACATTCAAAGCCATTTTTTAGTATCGTTTCATAATTGGCCTTTAGTGTTAAAGAACCTCCTTTTTTTATCCTTACATTGCCATATTGTTTCATCGTTGTAACATCGTATCCAGCTTCAATTCGGTCACTAGTATATGATTTGTTGTCAAGAATGGTTTCATCTTGAATATATATGGTCTTATTTGTAACGTCATAAGGTACATAATTATGCTTATTCAAGACTAAATGTGCATCAGACGGAATGTTAGAAAGATTGATAATATTAGATTTTGTTGAATATACACCAATCAAATTGCCTTCAAGAGAAACCACAGATACAGAAAAATCATTCGGAGAGTCAGCTTTCAACTGTAAACTATTTCCATTTTTAGTAATAGTTACATTGCTAAAAGTTTTTACAGGCTGAGTGAAAATTTCCAAACTCGGATCACCTCCACACACATAACAAAAAGCATTTGCGATAGCATAGTTTTCGCTAAATGGCATGTTCTTTATATGCGCAATAATATTCAAATCTCCGACATTATATAGATTGTTATTAAGTAAATTGTCAAACAGTAATTTATCGTAAGTGTGATTAGGGACAGTGTATGAAGCTTCTGTTGCTCCTAAAAACACAGATGAACCATGTTCGGATCTCATAAAACTTTCCATAAGGCATGTATGGCTTCTAAAATCAGCATTGAGGCAAGCTATAGAAAATACAATGGGATAGGTTGTATTTTTCAAGTTTAACACCTCTGAATTTGTAAAACCTTTATTGTCTGCACTCCAGCCATCTTCCCATCTGTCCCAATTTCCATGTCCTCTATAATTCACTATGTTTATACCACTGTTTATTTTTTGAATAACATCGGTATTTGTCGCATTTGTTCCTCCATTTGATATTGACGCTCCGTATGCTTTTGTAAATAGCATTTGTTCTGTATAGCTTGCATTGCGAATTTCTTCAGAACATTTTTGATATTTTTCTGGAGCAGATTGTTTATGAGCTACCAATAATACATTCTGGGCATAAATGTTTTTTGTACTCTCATAGGCAATAGTTTTATTTACCATATTAGTCAACTCGCTTACACTATTTGTACAGAAACGTCCTATTGCAATGTCTGCTTGATAATCATCATCACCATCCATGCAACCATACCAATAGTCACTTTTTTGAACACCTCCAGTTGGAGCAGCCCAATCATAAAGTGGAATTCTATCGTCTTCTCCAACAAATAGGACATATTGTATGCCATAATTGTTATATTCTTTTTTAATATAATCCTTTATTGCAAAACATGTATTCCCAATATCAGATGTAGAAACAATTTTTGTCTTGAGTCCTTTATAAGCTTTCCACCTGCAGAATTCTTTTATTGAGCTGCTATTGAAGAGGTTGAGTTTATCTCCAACGATGATTAAATAGTCGTAAGCATTAGCAATACTTTGCGTTTCTATATTTTCTTTATCTTGTGGAATTTCAAAAGTGTTATCAAATAGCATTTTAAATTTCTGATATGATTGTGCATAGGAACCTGCTAATTTCTTCTCTGTTTTTTCAAAATCTATTTTTACAAGAACCTTAGAATAAACTGTTAGCTTATTCTTTTGTGGATAATACTTAAAAGGACATATGTCAACAGAAAAATTGCTTATATGCTTGTATTTCTGTATTCCACTTTCTGCAACAAGTCTGTTTCTTAAAACACTAAGATTGTAAACGGAGTCTGTTATTATGAATTTTTCCGTTTCATTTTCCTTTACATATCCAACAAAAGGAAAAATCTTTCCTATAGCAATGTCCAATGAATCAATCTTTGTTGCCGAGCAAGTGTAAAATGAATCATTGGGTAAGGCGATGTTTTGTGATAATTTGGGTAATGCAGGATATCCTACAAAGTTTAGGGTAGAATACCCTTCACCAAAAGATATTTTATTGTACACTCCACCTTCTTTCTTGATGTCTTCTGAGTAGATACCATGAAAGGTTATTTGAACATAATACTCCTTATTTGTAGATTTAACAACAATTACAGTCGGTGTCGTACCTACGGGTGAATTGTCAAATGGAATCCACTTTATTTGTGCACAAACTACCTTACATGCCAATAAGAAAATTGGTATGAAAAGCCATTTATGAATAGTATTCCTCATGTCTAATATTATATAAATAAACAATCTATTTTTCGATAGCAATTCGTCTTGTAGAAACGATATTTCCGTCAACTACTAATGCAAAAAGGTACAACCCATCTGACAAATCGTCTTTGGGTAAACTCATAGATAGAACTCCTCTACCCGTCACCTTTAGTTTTTTTACGAATACTCCATCTATGCTGTAAACATTAATAAAGGCATTTTTAATATTGTTGTCTACTTTTAATTTTATAACAGATGTAGTATTAGACAAGATTCTAGCTTTTGAAGGGGGGGCAGAAGTTGTGCTTTCGCCCTCTAATATAGACACACGCTTATTGAGTTCATTAATTGTTTTTACAAGAATTGGCACCATTTCCATATAGTTTACACCATATGTGCCATTCTCTTGCTCGTAAACCAAATCAGGAAAAAGTTCTTTTAGTTGTTCTAATGAAAGTCCAAAATGTCTTTTCTCTATTGACTGTGCACTTATTTTAGAAATAGTTTGTTGCGTTTCTGTGGAGTCTGAAACAATAGTATTGATTGTGTTTATGTTATAAGCTTGAGGAAGGTAATATGAAAGTAGGTTTAGTTGTCCTATTTTATCTGTTAGATTGTCATTTTCACTTTGCACATCTTCGTTAAGAGCAAGGGGGCTAATTGCGTCTGTGTCAGAAACCGCAGTCCCCAAGACAAGTCCATTAACAGTCCCGGTTACAGTTAAATCTCCAACGACTTTTGTAGCACCATTAAAAAAACCGGCATATTGACCACATGTATTTATACCATTTTCTGAATCACTAATAGTTCCATAAACTGCGGCACCATTATTTGTTCCTGATAAGCGTCCAAAAATGCCGTAATTGTAACCGCTTGTTGCATTTCCTGCAATACTATAAATGCCATAAGCTCGATTTGAAGAACTTGCAGTGCTATTGGTGGCCTCCGATCTAATTCCTACGCAAAAATTCGCTGTCCCAACACGACTTTTAGCTTGAATAGCATTTCCCCAATTAGGATGTGACAATCCATCTCTATAAGCGAATAATCCAACACTGTCACCCAACACGGTAAGTTTGCTGTCAGTTCTACCTATACAACCAACGCTAATGGTTGACAGGGGGGCTTGTGAGGATGATAGACCAAACATTGAATTTCCATTGTTGTCTACTTTTATCTGTGAGAAAGCGCTTGTTGACAGCAAAAGTAAATTGATAAAAAATAGAACTCTTTTCATTTAAGTAATATAAGAATTAGTTTTTGTTATTTGACGTTTAAATTAAACATGTTTTTAGCAAAATTACGAATTTAATGCACAGAAATGAAAAATTATAAAAGAATTAACAATATTTATAAAACGAAATGTCATTTTCCGTGAAACTAAAAAGGTTGCAAAATCTTTATCTGAAGCCTTGTAAAATAAGGTTTTTAGGATTTTCTTTCTGACAAGCAAACCCTCAAAACAAAGAATAACGTTTTGGTGGACATTTGGTAGACTCATGGGTGGGGATGTCTTCTTAGTGCTTAGCTACCTCAATGTCAAAAGTCTGGTAGAAGACCCAAAGAAAGACTATGGAATGGCTGTAAAAAACATAGAAATACCCCCAGAAGAAGACTAATTCTCCTTGTGGGGGCTTGTACAACATAGTTTATAACTAGGTTTCCTTTTAAGCAAAAGGGGGCTAGGATGGACAGCCTTAGCTGGCCCGAATAATTCATTTCATCTTTTTCCTGCTATGCATATGAATGCATTCCTGAAAGGAAATAGTTTACGCCGAAGTATGTCATAAGCACACTAAGGAAAGCAAGCAACATGTATGCATGCACGTGCACTGGCTTGTTAAGCCATTTGATATCCTTGTGAAGCGGTGCCGCATATATGAGCATGGTTATCAGAGCCCACGTTTCCTTTGAGTCCCAGCTCCAGTATCTGCCCCAACTTACGTTGGCCCAAACCGCTCCCACGAAAATTCCTATGGCGAGAAGACTTACGGCAGGGTAGAGCAGCATGCATGAAAGGGCTGCAAGCTTTTCTGTCTTCGCTTTGTCGTTTCGCCTGTCGGCTATGATTCCCTGTATTGCAATGAGTGCCATCAGTCCGAACAAGGCGTAAGAGAACATTATCACCATTACGTGCATCGAGAGCAGAGGCGACTGAAGAACAGGCATGAGCTGCGTTATCTGCGGATTGCTGTCGGTTATCATTGCAACGAGCAGTGCAAACGATGCAAGAAGCGGCCCGAACTGTTTCACTGGCTCTATCTTTCTCAGTATGATTGTGAGCAGAAGCGTGGCCCAAGCCATAAACTGCATTGTCTCGAAACCGTTCGACATGGGCAGGTGTTCAGCCACATACCACCGCAATGCCAGCAGCACTGTGGTGTGGAGAAGCATAACTGCTGTCAGCACATTTCCTACCGTTGTCAGACGGAAATGTGATTTCATGTTGCCGCCTATTGTGAAGCCGACAACCAGCAACAGAGACAAACTGAGATAGAACATGGTTGGCCAGCGTTGCGTGTTGAGGCTGTTGTAGAAAATTTCGCATTTTATGCGGAACGACGATGGGATGACCTTTTTTCCGCGCACGTGCTGATAGTTGTATATCTTCTTCAGAATCATGTTTGCACGCTCTGCGTCTCCGGTTATAACGCTCTCTGCGAGATAATCCATTGACTTACGAACGAAAGTAAGCTCTTTCTCTTCAAGAACGACGTTATGAAGAGATTGCCCCGGCGCTATCCAAACAAGATGTCCGTCTTTACCCGTATATGGGAATACCTTCAGCATTTCTCCGCCGTAGAGCATTCTGATGATGTTGAACTTTTCGTCTGCATCGCGCAGGTGCTTGAGCATCTGCTTGTCGCCTTTCGACGTAGCCTCTTTCATCGGCAAGTCGAGCTTGTATTCGTTGTATTCGTTGAAGAAGTCATCGAAAGAAGCCCATTTGTCTTTCAGTCCCAACAGTTCCTGAGCTTTCTTGTCTTTAATTTCTATCATCTTCACGCTTTCCCAATAAGGTACATCGAAAACCCAGCCTGCAAAAACCTGGTTGGCATTCATGTCGTTCCATGATGTCTTGCCCGACAGTTTTGCCACGAAGTTGGTGGCAACAGTGTTTATGGGCGATATTCTGCTGTTGGAAAGCGCGCACAGACGGCCGAAATCATTGGCGAAATCCTTGCTTATATTGACGCTTTCCTGCGCGTTGACGTTCATGGGAAGCAACAAGGCAATAACGGCTGCTGCCGTTGCCTTGCGGTAAAGTTGCCTCATGCGAGTGGATTTGCCGAAAAGTGTCAGCAGTATCGAAAGCAACAGCATGGCATAGCCTATATAAGTAATGGAGATGCCCCATGTGTCGTGGTACACTCCGAGCGTTGCACCGTTCAAGTCGCTGTCGTAGCCAGCCTGCGTGAAACGGTAGCCGTTGCAAGAGCCTATGTTGTTCATTGAAATTTCTATTGTCTGGCTTTCGTTCTTGTCGTTTGCCGCCAGTTCCGAAACATAGTCCATGGGTGCATCGGTGCCGGGATAATAGTCTATGCGGAAATTCTTCAGTGTAACCTTGAAGCCCAGCTCTGAGTTTTCGCCGTTGGCAAGATGCATGCGTGTGGTGCTTTCGCCCTTGCGCAAATGTATCTGCCCGCTTTCTGCGGTCAGCCACGTGGCGAATGCGCCAAGAAGTATTGTGATGAACGAAAGGTGGAGCAGTAAAACGGCAGGTTTCTTGTGCAGTTTGCGTCTTATGAAGTATGCAAGGCTTGCAGCTGCAAGCAACGTCCATAGCAAGACGAACCATGTCGTGCCGTAGATGTTGTTGGCAACGAACGCTGTTCCTTTGCTGCTTTCCACTATTGTGGCAGTCATCAGCACAAGTATTGTAACCGTTGCTGCCAGCAGTATTGTATTTTTAAGTATTTTCATCTTTACTTTAAAATTACCGGCAGGTTGCATTTGTTACGTTAACCTGCCGGTGGTTGCTTCTTGTTCTTTGCAGTGTAAATCTATCGTCGCACTCTTTAAATGGAGTCAACGAACTTTATAACCAGTTCGCGCTGCTCTTTTGTAAGCGCGCGGAACTTCTTCACTGCGAACATAGCGTCGCTTGTGCCGCCTTCGCCTGTGCATCCGTGCCACATGATTGCTTCAAGCGTGTTGCGTGCGCGGCAGTCGTGCAGCCTGTCTGTGTGCCCGGCACACAGACTTTGCAGTCCTCTTCCCCAAAGCGGTGCAGTCTTGCACCATCCTGTGCGAAGGTCGTTCTTCATAAAGAGGCGATGCTGAATCATGTCGCTGTATGGCCATATTTTTTGGTTGGGGTAATGCACCATGCGTTTGTCGTCGGCAGTGAAACGGTTATACGGGTCACGTATTTTGTCGTCGCCTGTTGTCCATGTCGGACGGTGGCATGACGTGCAGCCAATCTCGTTGAACAGGCGTTTCCCTTCCTTGAAATCGTCTGTCTTCGTGTTGCGTGCTGCCGGTATTCCAACGCCGCGGTGCCATACCATATAGTTGATGTAATCCGATTCCTGCATCTCAACAGCCAGCGTGTCGCAGTTTCCGAAAGTAATAATGTCTTTGGCAGGATCGCCGGTAAGGTTCCATTCAGGATAATACTGGTAGAATTTGCTCGTTACATCGGGGTCGGCTGCTGCAAACTGCCAGTATTCCGTCGGGATGTAGTGTTTCCTGAAGTCTTTTCTCGTTACGTTCTGCACCTCCCAAAACGAAGCGTCGCTCATAACTGAGGCGCGGTCCAGTGCATAGTCGAACTTATAGACTATGCCTTCAGGGCTTTTTATCCATGGAGTACCGTCGTCTCTTTTTGTAAAGTCCTTGGCGTTGTTGTCCCAGAACTGCGGATTGAGAACAACATACGGACTTGCTGCTTCGTCGCGGTACTGTTTCATAATCGAATCATCAGGAATGGCATCGAGAAGTCCTGAGCCAATGAAACCTATCGTAGATTCAAGTCTTACCTTGGCCCGCGACATTGGCACTTCGTTGCCCCACTTGTCGATAAGCTTGCCGTAAATGCAGCCGTCTTTAAGCGTTACTTCCGGATAAATCAGACTGTATGTCTCTCCGTCGTCGAACTTGTTTCCCCACTGGTCGGTATAGTTGCGCCAGTCTATAACCACTTTGCTTTCGTCGAACTGCGGTTTGAAAGGTTCTGTTGCCTTTCCCATTGCCACCCAACCGAACGACTGCACTACGATGTCGTTCTCGTCGGTAATCATAAGTATGTATCCGTTTCCGAAAGTGTCTGAGTCGTATTTTGTCTGTCTTTTGCCATGGCCGTAGCCAATGTGGCAGTGTCTGCATGATTTTCGTATGTATAGAGGTCCGAGGCCGCTCATAGGTTTTTCAAACTGCGTGAACGGGTGGTCAAAGAAACTTTCGCCCATTTGGAAAGCCTGTGTCAGTCCCTGCTTGTCTATGGCCGGTGCGGGTTGTTTGTACGCAATTGCAGAAATGTTGTAGACAGTTCCAAGTTTACCTCCGGTGAAGAAATCTTCCGGATAGTTTGCGTATGGTTTTTCATCAAGGTCATAGTCGAGTTCCGTGTTTTCGTCGCTGCATGATGCAACCAATAGTGGCAGCGACAATAGCGCGTATTTCAGTAAGTTAAGTTTCATCTCGTTATAGTCTTTTTGCTTGTTCTTTTCTGATGATGTTTATTCAAGTCTGCTTCTTTTCATAAACGCCACACACTACCGTGACATCGAGAATAGACGGTGTAGGGTAGTGTGTGGGATTGTTCATGTATTGTTTCCCGATTATGCCTCGGCAAAAATACATTTCTGTTTCGTCTTTTTAGATTGATTCCACGAAATAGATTATATTGTCGCGTTCAGTCTTCGACAAGTTTCTGAAAAGCTCGATGCTGTGGCGTGCGTCGCTCTTAGCACTTCCGTGCCACATTATCGCTTCCATTGTGTTGCGTGCGCGGCAGTCGTGCAAACGGTCTTCCGAACCAGTGCAGATCTTCGAAAGTCCACGTCCCCACAGAGGAGTGGTGCGGCACCAACCAGTGCGGATGTCATTTACCATGAAGAGGCGATGCTGTACGAAATCGGAATATGGCCATATCTTCTGGTGAGGATAGCGCGGCATGTCGTTGTTGTTGAACAGTCCGTTAGGATCTTGGATGTTGTCATCGCCCGTTGTCCAAGAAGGACGGTGGCAGTTAGAACAGCCGATAGTGTTGAAAAGCTTCATTCCGTTCTTGAAACGGTCGGTCTTTGTGTTGCGGGCTGCGGGGACAGCAAGTCCTCTGTGCCATATCATGAAGTTTTTGTACTGGGCCTGTGTCATTTCTGCGTCGTGGTCTTTTGCCGTGAGATAGTTGTATATGTTCTGCTTCACGTCGCCTGTGTGCCATGACGGATGTTTCTTCTCAGGGTCAATAGAATTGATGTAGGCTGGGAAACCGGCAATTACGTCTGCGTCGTTCATTGAAGTCGTTGCGTAAATCTTTCCGTTGAGGTCAAGATAAAGGGCTTTGCGGTCAGGACGGTTTACGTTTGTGATGTTCCAAATGGCGTTTGCGCCAGGACCGTCTTGGATAGGACCGCGTGTAAGTGCGTAAGTATAGCGGCGAACGTAGTTCTTGCCGTCGCCAGCCGCATTCTTGTAGTAGCTCTTCCATGCATTGGTTGTCTGATCCCAATAACCTGGGTTCAAAGCGTCTGTCTTTCCAACAGAATTGAAATACTTGCTTTGTTTTACCCATTCAGCCGTGATTGAGTCTTCGGGGATAGCATCTGTAAGACCTGTTCCGTAGATACCTATCGTAGTTTCAAGGCGTATACCTATCTGCTCTGCAACCTGGTCGCTCGGTATTTCTACAAGACTTCCGTTGCGTAAAACCGTAACGGGAGAATAGTAAGCGTCTGCCGGTATAGTAACCTCAGGATATTGAAGACTGTATGTTTCGCCGTCAGGGAACTTGTTTCCCCATTCGTCGGTATATGAAAGCCATTGTATCTTTATTTTGTCTTCGTCGATAGGAGCCTTGAACGGTTTGATGGCACCGGTCTGTGGCATGCCGGCAACAGACTGAATGTATGAATTTGTCTGCTTGTCGTAGATTACGAGCAAGTATCCGTTGCCCATGTCGTCAGCCTTGTATCGGTCCATCTTCTTGCCGTGACCGTAGTTAGGATGGCAGTAAAGACAACCTCTGCGCACGTAAACAGGACCGAGACCGGCAAAAGCACCGCTGGTATTTGTATTGTAGTCTCTTTCGAACAACGTTTCGCCAATTTGGAATGCCTGTGAAAGGCCGGCATTATCAACGGCGGGAGTTTGTTGCTTGTATGCCAATGCCATGATATGGCTCGTTGTTCCAAGTTCGCCACCGGCATAATACCACTCGTCTGGAGTTCCATACTTTTCTGCTGGCAGGTCAGTGTCAAGACTTCCTGTATTCTCATCGGAGCAACTGAACAGTGTTGCAGCGGCAAGTAATGCCGGCAGTAGATAAATGTGTTTCATAATGTATTTATTTTATACGTAAAATGTTGGTAGCCTCAATTCATTGTCGGCTACCAACGTTATTAAGTTGACTTCTCTGTTTTGTCAGATTATTTCAGTTCTGCTTCTGCAAGTTTCGTGTCAAGGTTCTGAAGTGCAGTGTTCAGCTCGTTAAGTGCAGCCATTGCGTCTTTTGCACTTTGGTCAGTGTAGTACAGTACGAAAGGCTTCTTCATTGAGTTGATCTTTGAAAGAGCGTTTTCAAGTTTTGTCATAACGGCTTCTGCTTCAGTCTTTGTTTCGCTCTTTGTGAGACAAACGCCAATGAGTGAAGAAGACTTCGGTGTTGTGCCGTCAACATTGTAGCCACCGTAGAGAGCGTGCTTGCAAGACATGATGTTGTCGTAGAAGTCCTGGATTGAGTTATATGCGTTAGGCGACTCGATGTAGTTGATATCCTCGCCGGTTGCAGGAGAACCGATTTTAGAATCGCTTACTTCACCGATGATGTCCTGTGCACCAGCGATAATCTGGCGTGCTGCCAAAAGAACGCTTGTGTAGTTTGAACCGGCCTTGCCCGCATTCTTGAACTCTTCACCATAGTTCTTTGAATCGAAATCGTCGTCATCGAGGATAGCCTGCTCGTCTTCAGAAATTTCTCCACCCCATGCAGAA
The DNA here is from genome assembly GCA_963590505.1 of uncultured Alistipes sp. Classification (GTDB taxonomy): domain Bacteria; phylum Bacteroidota; class Bacteroidia; order Bacteroidales; family Bacteroidaceae; genus Prevotella. The sequence goes on from CAVAPC010000046.1 coordinate 11,515, forward strand.
ACGAGTTTCAGTGAGTTGAGGTAAAGATCCTGTGCAGCAGCTTTGATGAAATACAATTCGTCAGCAGTGAGAGCCGAGAATTTGCGTGGCTGACCGTCGCGGAAAATCAGGTATTCAACAGCGTGGAAACCTGTGAGGCTCTGAGTTCTTGTTATCGTCTCGTCAATGTTCTTGGCATCATCTGCATTTGTTGCGGGGTGATACTTTGACATCATGTTGTCGAACGAAGTCTTGTCGAAAGGCCATGTGTCGATGTGTGGGTCTATAGCGAAGTCGCCAGCTGCACCGAAGAGGAATGCTTCGGAAAACTCCCACCATTTGCGTGAAGACTTCCATATGTTGCATGCTTTCTCTACGCCTGCGTCGTCTTTCATTGAAGAGACTGCTTCAACAAGCTGCTTGCTGTAGTCAGCCAAATTGCGGTATGTCGGAACAACAGTGTTGTCTACATATTCGGTGTTTACTGTCTGCAACAAGCTGCTCTCCAATGTAAATGCGTCGCTGCCGTTGTCATCGCTGCAGCTTGAGAAGCCAGTTGTCATGGCAAGTGCTGCTGCGAAAAGCATTGTGTACTTGAAAATTTTCTTCATTGTTTTTTATATATTAAATTGTTTTAGATTGTTTCTGCTTTATACATTTTGCATTTGCTGTTGTTACTTGACTGTAACTACTGCGATGCGGTTGCTGTATTTGTCGGCTGCTCCGTTGCTGTAAACTTCGCTTACCTTCACTCCGCGTGCGCTGAGATATTCCTTTACGGCAGCGGCACGCTTCTCTGAAAGTTCCTTGTTGTAGTCGGCATTTCCTTCGGGAGAAGCAAAAGCATTTATGTCAACTGTGGCACCGCTTGGAATATTGTTGAGTGCTTCTTTGTCGGCAGAGGATATCTCGCTCTCGTTCTGAGCGAAATTGACAACGAAAGCATTGTCAACAACTTTTGTCCCGTCTTTCTCAATCACAACAGGCTGGCGGTTTTTCAGTTCTTCAACCTCTCTTGTCAGTTTGTTGATGCGTTCCATTTGTTCTTCCGAAAGGTTGCTGCCGCAAGGCTTCTTCTTGAACCACTGTCCGGTGTTGAACATTCCGTTGAATGTGATGCCAAGCGAGAAACTTGGCTCGTTGTTGTAGCCGTGTGGCAGGAAACGCTTGCTGTATTCACCCTTAACAGTGATCTGCTTGATGGGTGAGTAGTTGATACCGAAAGCCATTCTCTTGACACGGTCATACTTGCAAGCTGCTTTCTGCAAGCCCGCAGCAAACGTGTTGTAGTCTTCATAGCGGCCGAAGATATAGAGAGCTTGCTTGGCGCGAAGGCAGTTGATTTGCGAGAACACGTTGTATCCAGCCTCAAGCCCAACAGAGTATGCGTTGGAAGCGATGGGGGAGTGTTTCGAAGGAGAACCGTCCTGCTGTGTATGCTTCGGGAATGCGTTCATGAACGTTGTCATTGTTGCAGCATCGTCCAGATGAGCGTAAGTCGCATTACCTCTAACAATCCAGTTCCAGCGGTTCAATTCAAATCCAAAGCTACCGATAGCGAGCGCACCTGTTACTCCGTCGTAGCTCGATGAGCCAATCTTGCGCTCTGTATTTCTGAACGTATAGCCGTAGTATCCGCTAAGGCTCAGGCGCAAGCCAGGCACAGAGAAGTTGTCGATGCGTGCCGCACCTGCGTAAACATTGCCCAACTTGTATTCGTATGGGCTTGTTGCACCATAGTGTACGAAGCAGTTGTGGCCAAAACGCTCTGCGTCAAGTCCTGAAGTGAAGATTGCTTCATAACGCCAGTGCTTCAGACGTCCCCAAAGTGATACACCCACTTGATGCCAAGTGTTGGGAAGCATTTTTGCTTCGCCCTCAGAACGATAGACTGAGAAGAAGTTGTTTGGCATGTGGTATGCGTTGATTTCGCCAACAGGGATGATTATCTCGCCGGCTTTGATGTTGAACTTTCCGCCCCAGAAAGCTTTGTTCAACCAGAATTGCTCAAGTGCTACCTCGCCGCCGCGTTCTGTTTCTGCTTCGTATTCGCCTGCTTCGTCGGCATCTATCTCAACTGCACTTTCTGTACCGCCGTGTTCAAATTCTATTTCCATGCCCATTGTCCATCCATGACCGAAGTCGTAGCCAAGGTTGAGGGTGACGTGGGGAAGGTCAAAGCGACCGTGACTTTTGTCGTCTTTATACAGTTCCGGAGTCTTGTATCTGTTGAAATGCTGACTGTAGAAATTGCGGCTTAACACAGCTTCACCGTAACCGCCTATTGTGAAACGCGACAAGGCAGAAGGCGCTTGCGGTTTCTTCTCGTCACAATTCTTCGGACATTCAGTCTTGTCCGCTTTCTTCTCCTTGCAGCAGTTGTCCTGTGCGACTGCATTGTTGGCAAGTCCGCAAGAAAGAAGGCCTAAGAGGAATAGATTCTTGTTCATTTTTTTATGTAAAAATACGTATGTGTCTATCTTTTTACAATCTTTTCATATACCCTTTTGCGCTTGTTTTCTGTAAGTCAAAAATGGTATTTTTTTGATTTATTTAATTTTCACGTGCAAAAGTATTAAGATTGTAAAAAAACGGCAATACTCAAAAATTAGGAAATGCACTGTTTTCATTTATCTGTTTTTCGATATAAGCCCTCACGAATAATCATATATAGGTATTCCTGGCTGTGTTCAATTTGTTAAAAACGTTTATGACGCCAATATTTTCCTCAGTCAAGGTTGTGCGGAAACCAACAATTTGCTACATTTGACATCGAAAATCTAATAACTAAACCTGCCGTAAGGCAGAATTAACCCTAAAACAACAACTATGGAATTACCTTTTGCAGAATCTTGGAAAATCAAGATGGTGGAACCTATCCGCAGAAGCACCCGCGAAGAGAGAGAGAAATGGATAAAGGAGGCACATTACAACGTGTTCCAACTAAAGGCAGAGCAAGTTTATATCGACCTTCTTACCGATTCAGGCACTGGCGCAATGAGCGACCGTCAGTGGGCAGGCGTTATGCTTGGCGACGAGAGCTATGCCGGAGCAACTTCTTTCTTCAAATTGAAAGATATGATAACAAAACTGACAGGTTTTGAGTACGTCATACCGACACATCAGGGTCGTGCAGCAGAAAACGTACTCTTTTCATATCTCGTCCATGAAGGCGACGTTGTGCCGGGAAACTCGCATTTCGATACGACCAAAGGGCATATTGAAGGACGTAAGGCAATCGCATTGGACTGTACTGTGAACGAAGCAAAGGACACGCAACTGGAAATCCCATTCAAAGGAAACGTTGATCCCGACAAACTTGACGCTGCTTTGGCAAAATATGGAGACCGTGTGCCTTTTATCATCGTTACAATCACGAACAACACGGCAGGAGGACAACCTGTTTCCATGCAGAATTTGAAGGACGTAAGACGGATTGCCGACAAATACGGTAAGCCTGTTGTCTTTGACTCCGCACGTTTCGCCGAGAATGCCTATTTTATAAAGACAAGAGAAGAAGGATACCGTGACAAGACTATCAAAGAAATTTCTAAGGAAATGTTTTCGTTGGCCGACGGAATGACTATGAGCGCAAAGAAGGACGGTATTGTAAACATGGGCGGCTTCATTGCAACAAGCCGGCAGGAATGGTATGACGGTGCAAAGGGATATTGCGTTCAGTTTGAGGGGTATCTTACATACGGCGGAATGAACGGCCGTGACATGAACGCGTTAGCCATCGGTCTTGACGAGAATACAGAATTCGACAATCTTGAAACACGCATACGTCAGGTGCAGTATCTTGCATCTTTGTTGGATGAATACGGCGTTCCTTACCAGCGTCCTGCCGGCGGACACGCTATCTTTGTTGACGCTCCAAAGGTGCTCACACATGTGCCGAAGGAAGAATTCCCCGCTCAGACACTGACTATTGAATTGTATCTTGAGGCAGGCATCAGAGGTTGCGAGATTGGCTATCTGCTTGCAGACCGTGACCCCGTTACGCGTCAGAACCGTTTCGGAGGTCTGGACCTTCTGCGCCTTGCCATACCGCGTCGTGTTTACACTGACAACCATATGGCTGTCATTGCAGCGGCTCTCAGAAATGTTTATGAGCGCAGGGAAAGCATAACGCACGGCGTGCGCATCGCTTGGGAAGCTCCTCTTATGAGACATTTCACAGTGCAGCTGGAGAGGATAAAGGAATAGAACTTTTATCCTTCGGATCATAAATCTTTCTTTATACCCAAGTCAGTCTTTGGAAAGAGGAACGTTCGTCTCTTTTCCGTTGTAAGTTCAATGCGGAGCAATCTAAAGGCTGATTTGGGTTGTATCTTCTGAATTTCCTTATGAACATTAACGGTGAACTTGTGCGTGGTAACGTGAATATCGTTTCAATCCCTGTCTTTCTGTTGCCCCAATAAAACAAAAAGGCAGATACCGATATTGGTATCCGCCTTTAATTATTGTTTTGTCGAAGAAATCAGATTAACTGATTATTCGCCCTTTTCCATCTTAGCCTTGAGTGCTGCCAAAGCATCGAGGTCACCGAGAGTTGTAGAAGCTGCAACGTTGTTGATTGCTGGAGCTTCTTCCTTCTTTGTTGACTTCTTGCGAGGAGCCTTCTTTGGTTCGTCTTTCACATCCTCGAATGTACGGCTGTGAGAAAGGATGATGCGCTTTGTCTCCTTAACGAACTCGATAACCTTGAATGGGAGTTCTTCACCCTGCTGAGCCTGTGAGCCGTCTTCCTTAACAAGATGCTTAGGTGTAGCGAAGCCTTCGCCGCCTTCGTTCAGAGTGATGACTGCACCCTTGTCCATCATTTCGGTAATCTTGCCCTGATGTATTGAACCAGGAGTATAGATTGTTTCGTATGTGTCCCAAGGATTCTCTTCGAGCTGCTTGTGGCCGAGGCTCAAACGACGGTTGTCCTTGTCTATTTCCAGAACTACAACGTCGATGTCTGCGCCAACCTGTGTGAATTCTGAAGGATGCTTAACCTTCTTTGTCCAAGAGAGGTCAGAGATGTGGATAAGTCCGTCAACGCCTTCTTCCAATTCAACGAAGATACCGAAGTTTGTGAAGTTGCGAACCTTTGCAGTATGCTTGCTTCCAACAGGATATTTAACTTCGATTGTCTCCCATGGATCTTCCTTAAGCTGCTTGATTCCAAGAGACATCTTGCGCTCTTCGCGGTCGAGAGTGAGGATAACAGCCTCTACTTCGTCGCCAACGTGGAGGAATTCCTGTGCAGAACGCAGGTGCTGGCTCCAGCTCATTTCTGAAACGTGGATAAGTCCTTCCACACCTGGTGCTATTTCTACGAATGCACCGTAGTCTGCGATAACGACAACCTTGCCCTTTACGTGGTCGCCAACCTTCAATTCTGAATCGAGAGCGTCCCATGGGTGAGGAGTGAGCTGCTTCAAACCGAGGGCGATGCGCTTCTTCTCGTCGTCGAAGTCGAGGATAACGACCTTGATCTTTTCGTCGAGAGAAACAACCTCGTGCGGATCGCTTACGCGGCCCCAAGAAAGGTCTGTGATGTGGATGAGTCCGTCAACAC
>CAVAPC010000047.1:0-16843 GCA_963590505.1 uncultured Alistipes sp.
GGGGGCTTACTTTTCAAAAAGCAAAGCCCGAAGCACGATTTTTCTGGGCTTCGGGCATCTGATTTTTGTCCTTTTGAGTTTTACCGGACAGCAATACTTCCGACTTTTATTTTTCCTTGTATGAAAGAGCAACTTTCTTTTTAGTTCAAAGGACTGTACGATGTCAAGCAAAGTCTTATAACATCAACGACAACGGTCATACGTCACCATTCTGTCTGCCACAACTAAGACTAAAAAAGGAACGATATGCCTTGCGATAAAGAAGGAAATGACCAAATTCGTTCTCAATAAATTAGGTTTATAACGGAAAGCCATCATATCAGCTAGGGTCAACGTCATAGTATATCTGAAGCATGGAATATCTTTTGTCTTGTTCCATCTGCTGTTGTGCAAGAGCAAGACACTGGCGTACCTTACGCATGTCTAGGCTATATTCAAGCTTCAGCATTATCTTACGTATGAATAGAGTGCGCACCTTAGCCACCGAAGGTTTGTCTGGTCCCAACACACGGGGTCCTAACCATCGTCTCAATCTTCCGCCCAATTCCAAGGCTGCCGTATTAACACGATCTTCATCCTTATGTTTCAGGTAGACATATATAAGACGATAATAAGGCGGATAATGAAAGAGATGACGCTCACTCAGCATCTGACTATAGAACGATCGGAAATCATTTTCAACCACATATTTTATGACTTGTTGTTCTACATCTCGTGTCTGCAATATCACCAATCCGCGTTTGCCTTTCCGACCAGCCCTGCCTGCCACCTGCGACATCATCGTGAAGGCATGTTCATAAGCACGGAAGTCAGGTACGTTCAACATTGAATCTGCATCCAATATGCCCACCACTCTGACGTGATCAAAGTCAAGTCCCTTACTAACCATCTGCGTGCCTATCAGTATTTTTGTTCTACCTGCCGAGAAATCGTTGATTATACGTTCATAAGCATTGCGTGAGCGTGTGGTATCCAAGTCCATGCGGGCAACAGGCACTCCGGGGAAAAGTTCCATAATTGCATCTTCAATCTTTTCTGTTCCACAACCGCGCGTCCGCAGGTTGGTCTCTTCACAGTTTGGACATTTCTCCGGCACGGCACTTACAGCACCGCAGTAATGGCATGTAAGTTGGTTAAGTTTTCTATGTAATGTAAGACTGACGTCGCAGTTTTCACATTTCGGTACCCATCCGCACGTATGACACTCTATCATAGGGGCAAAGCCTCTTCGGTTTTGAAACAGTATAACTTGTTCATCGGCAGCGATAGCTTCCTTCATTGCATCAAGAAGAGGCGGTGATACTGGACCATACATCATCTTCCGCCTACGGAAATCCTTTACGTCTACAACCTTTATCTCTGGCAGTTCTATCCCTTTGTAACGTTGGTCGAGTTCCACAATTCCATATTTCCCGATTTCGGCATTATGCCACGTTTCAGCCGAAGGCGTAGCTGAGCCAAGCAGTGTTTTTGCACCGAACTGCCTCGCAAGCATTAAAGCCAAACTGCGCGCATGATAGCGCGGAGCGGGATCCTGTTGTTTGAACGATGTCTCATGCTCTTCGTCGACTATAACCAGACCGAGTTTACTGAAAGGCAGCAATACCGCAGAACGGGCTCCGAGAATAACGTCATATGGTTCATCGGAAAGTTGTTTTTTCCATATCTCAACGCGCTCTGCATCACTATATTTTGAATGATAAATACCCAGCCGATTGCCGAACACTTTCTGTAGTCGCTGACGTATCTGCACCGTGAGTGCTATTTCAGGAAGCAAATACAGTACTTGTTCTTTACGTTCAAGAGCCTGTTTTATCAGATGGATATATATTTCGGTTTTGCCACTGGAAGTAACACCACGCAAAAGCACCACAGGTTTCTGAAGGAAAAGGAATACTATTTTATTATAGGCTTCTTGCTGGGGCTGCGACAGTTGTTTTACATTGTCCAGATGCGGTTCACCACCACAGTTAAGCCGCCCAACCTCCTTGTCGTAGGTTATAAGGAACTTGCGTTCGAACAGCTGTTTTATCACTGCCAATGAGCAATGTGACTCGTTCATAAGTTCCTCTTTGGTGACTTCCACAATGTGCTCCTCGGTATTTTCTTTACAAGCACTATTCCAATGGGAAAGTGAAAGATAAGTGGCAAACGTCTTCTGTTGTGCTATTGCTCTCTTGAGAATGGAGAACACCATCTTAAGAGAAGTTTCATTGCGCAAGTTGTCGGGTAGAGTTACATAAGTCTCTGTTTTAGGACGGTAGCCGTCTTCTGCCTTCAGCCCTGCGGGAAGAGCCGCATTCATAACATCGCCAATTGGCGACATATAATAATCAGCCGTCCACTGCCACAATTTTATTTGGCTTTCAGTGACCATAGGCATCGCATCAAGTGGTTTCGACACGGGTTTCACCTTGAAATCAGGCTTATCATGGTGAAAACGTACGGCAATTCCCACCATCTGCTTGGAATTTCCAAATGGAACGAGCAGCCGCATGCCTTCTTTAAAGGTGGCTTCCATCTGCGGGGGGACGGAATAAGTAAACAAACGGTTAAGCGGCAACGGCAATATAATGTCAACGTATGTAATCCGATTATCTGTCATTGTCATTTAAGCCAGTTTAGGAATACTGTAATCACTCCGGTGTTTAGCAAATCCACGAACATTGCTCCAACGATTGGCACAATGAGAAAGGGCCTAACCGTATAGTAGTACTTAAAGCAGACTGCACTCATGTTTGCCATAGCATTGGGAGTCGCGCCAAGTCCGAAACCACACATGCCTGCACAAAGAACGGCAGAATCGTAATCCCGGCCAAGCATGGGGAAAGCAACAAACCAAACGAACAACGCCATCATGACAACCTGCGACAGCAACATTACCACCAACGGAAGTGCAAGGCTCTGCAATTCCCAAAGTTTCAACGATATCATTGCCATACCAAGAAAAACCGAAAGACTAATGTTCCCCACACTTACAATCTTCTCCATCTCAAGATATCTGCGGTAGGGCGTAGCGTCGACTGCAACTCGTACACATGCTGCCGTAATCAACGCGCCAAAGTAGGTGGGGAAAGTAACACTGGTCTTTGCAAGCAACTGGCTCGTCATAACGCCGATTGCCATAACAATGAGTATGGCATATGTAGCGCGGGCATATTTTTGAAACTCTATCTCGCTGCTGCTCATACGCTGGGCTCGTCCTTCAGGTGATGCCTCGTCGCTTTCTATTCCAGCCATTGCCGGGTCGTTTCCCTCCACGGGATTTTTACGACAACCTTTCAGCCGGTGGCGTATCAGCGCCGTGGCTATCGGTCCTCCAAGCATAGATCCAGATATAAGTCCGAATGTGGCGCATGCCATGGAAGCGGTCATAGCACTCTTGAAGCCCATACTTACAAGCAATGGACTGAAGCCGCCAGCAGTTCCGTGACCACCAGCCATAGAGATTGAACCAGCCGCCATGCCTAGCAAGGGGTCTACACCGAAAGTCTTGGCTATACATATCGGCACGATGTTCTGCAAAGACATCATGAATACAAGCAATATCAGCATTATGGCAAGCGGTTTCCCGCCCTGTTTCAGTACTTTGGGATCTGATTGGAAACCTACAGAAGTATAGAATGCCAGCATGAAAAAATTCTGAAGTGTTGTATCAAACTCCAGTTCCATATCAGTAAATGAATACAAGAACAATGTAATGACGGAGAACAATAGTCCCCCCGAAACGGGAGACGGGATGCAGAATTTCTGCAAGAAATCTATTTTCCTAGTCATTATCATTCCAACAACCAGTGCAAGAGCACCTACTCCTGCCGACTGCAGCATGTCTAGGTGAATAACTGTATTCATATTTCTTTTGTATATCTTGGAGAATCTTGAATTACGACACATTCACAGGAAGCGGAAACACTTCCATTCTGACTACAAAGATATATATATTTAGCGAAACTCACGATTCATCATCAATGTTTTAGCCCTATTCAATCTATTGTTGTACGATGAGACTCAAAAGCAAGAGACAACAAAAAAGCTGCCAGAATTGTCCGGCAGCCTTTTCTCTGTTCTATTTCAAGAAGATAATTACTTTTCTTCTTCAACCTTCTCTTTCTCCGAGTAATCTATAACGTTCTTACGGTTTGACTGAGAACGTTCATGGTCTTCCATCGAACCGACAATGATTTTCTCAAATTCTCTCAAGCCAGTTCCGGCAGGAATCAGGTGACCGCATATAACGTTCTCCTTCATTCCTTCCAGGCGGTCTTGCTTGCCGCGAATTGCAGCCTCGTTGAGAACCTTTGTAGTTTCCTGGAAAGAAGCAGCTGAAATAAAGCTCTTTGTCTGCAATGCCGCACGGGTGATACCCTGTAGAATCTGAGTTGATGTTGCGGGAACGGCATCACGCACCTGGACGGGGCGCAAGTCGCGACGCTTCAGGTTGGAGTTCTCGTCACGCAGCTTACGTGCTGTCACGATTTGACCCTTCTTCAGAGTTTCGCTATCCCCTTCGTCTACAACAACCTTCTTTCCCCAAATGCGGTCGTTCTCTTCAGCGAAATCAAGTTTGTCAACCATTTCCTGTTCAAGGAATGTTGTATCACCTGGATCGTTTATCTGAACCTTACGCATCATCTGACGAACGATAATCTCAAAGTGTTTGTCATTGATCTTCACACCCTGCAAGCGATAAACGTCCTGAACCTCATTAACGATATACTCTTGCACAGCCGTAGGGCCCTTGATAGCAAGAATATCGTTAGGTGTGATTGAACCGTCTGAAAGCGGCGTTCCAGCACGAACGGCATCATGCTCTTGAACAAGAATCTGCTTTGACAGGGAAACAAGATACTTGCGTTGCTCGCCAGTCTTCGAAGTTACGATTATCTCTCGGTTACCACGTTTGAGCTTGCCCATTGTAACCTCTCCATCTATTTCTGACACCACTGCAGGATTACTTGGGTTGCGTGCCTCGAAGAGTTCTGTAACTCGTGGAAGACCTCCCGTGATGTCACCAGCTTTTCCAACAGAACGTGGTATCTTGACAAGCGTCGTTCCTGTGGCAACCTTTTGACCGTCTTCCACAACAACGTGACCACCCACAGGGAAGTTGTATGTTCCGACAATTTGGCCGTTTTCATCCAAAATGTCGCAAGTTGGAACCTTCCCCTTGTCCTTGGATTCAGTGATGATCTTCTCGGTAAGACCTGTGGTATCATCGGTTTCGGAATGGAACGTCACACCATCGATCACATCACGGAACTGTAGGGTTCCTGCGTATTCTGTTACAATAACTGCATTGAACGGATCCCAACGGGCAATTAATTCGCCCTTTGCCACGACGTCACCTCCCTTGTGATAGAGGGAGCTACCGTAAGGCACGTTCATCGTTGAAAGCACGATATCTGTGTGTGGATCTATGAAACGGATTTCAGCAAGACGGCTGACAACCATCTCACACTCCTTGTCGCTTCCGTCTTCTGCCTTTTCGATGAAAGGCACAGTACGGAGTTCATCAAACTCTATCTTGGAATCATTCTTGGCAATGATAGATGCATTGGCTGCAGCGTTGGCTGCCACACCACCGGCATGGAACGTACGGAGAGTAAGCTGCGTACCCGGTTCACCGATAGCCTGTGCAGCAATCACACCTACAGCCTCGCCTTTCTGTACCATACGGCTGGTGGCAAGATTTCGGCCATAGCACTTCATGCAGACACCATGCTTGCTCTCACAAGTGAGCACAGAACGGATTTCCACGCTCTCGATCGGAGAATCTTCTATCGCCTGAGCAATTGGTTCTGTTATTTCCTCACCAGAAGCAACGATAAGTTCACCGGTCGTCGGGTTCACAATGTCATGAACTGACACACGGCCAAGTATGCGTTCGTAAAGGGTAGAGATTACCTCATCGCCGTTCTTAAGCGCCGTGCAGACGAGTCCACGTAATGTTCCACAGTCTTCCTCGTTGATGATAACATCATGTGACACGTCAACAAGACGACGGGTAAGATATCCGGCATCGGCTGTCTTCATGGCAGTATCGGCAAGACCTTTACGCGCTCCGTGGGTTGAGATAAAATACTCCAACACGCTCATTCCTTCCTTGAAGTTTGACAAGATAGGATTCTCTATAATCTGTGCACCCTCAGCACCTGCTTTCTGTGGCTTTGCCATAAGTCCACGCATACCAGCAAGCTGACGAATCTGGTCTTTAGAACCACGGGCACCAGAATCGAGCATCATGTAAACAGCATTGAAGCCTTGATCTGCCTCGGTCATCTTCTTCATCAACACATCGCCTAGTTCATTGTTGACATGTGTCCATGCATCGATTACCTGATTGTAACGCTCCGTATCGGTAATGAAACCCATGTTATAGTTGTCGGTGATTTGGCGAACTTCCGCATTTCCACGTTCAACGAGTTGCTTCTTCTCTTCCGGAATAATAATATCATCGAGGTTAAATGACAGACCTGCAAGATATGCCATGCGGTAACCTAGATTCTTGATTCCGTCAAGGAACTCGCATGCACGGGCAAAACCAACCTCCTTGATAACAGCAGAGATGATATCACGCAGACTCTTCTTAGAAATGATTTTGTTAACGAAGCCAACTTCATCTGGAATAATTCCGTTTACAATTACACGACCTACAGATGTTTCGACCATGTGATTGAAGAAGTTTCCTTCAGCATCGATATCCTTTACGATTACCTTCACCTGTGCGTGGAGATCGCAACGCCCTTCGTTATGTGCTATAATAGCCTCTTCTGGGCCATAGAACGTAAGTCCTTCTCCCTTTGCACCCGGACGGATTTTGGTAATGTAGTAAAGTCCAAGCACCATATCCTGTGATGGAACAGTGATAGGAGCACCGTTTGCAGGATTGAGGATATTGTGACTCTGAAGCATTAGTATTTGTGCCTCGAGTACAGCCTCATTACTCAGAGGAAGGTGAACTGCCATTTGGTCACCGTCGAAGTCGGCGTTGAAAGCTGTACATGCCAACGGGTGAAGCTGGATAGCCTTACCCTCGATAAGTTTCGGCTGAAATGCCTGAATACCAAGACGGTGAAGCGTAGGAGCACGGTTAAGCAATACAGGATGGCCCTTCATGACGTTCTCAAGAATATCCCAAATAACAGGCTCACGACGGTCAACGATTTTCTTGGCGCTCTTCACTGTCTTGACAATGCCGCGTTCAATAAGTTTGCGGATAATGAAGGGTTTATAGAGTTCGGCTGCCATCAATTTTGGCAAACCGCACTCACCCATTTTCAACTCAGGACCAACGACAATAACGGAACGTGCAGAATAGTCAACACGCTTACCAAGCAAGTTCTGACGGAAACGGCCGGCCTTACCCTTGAGAGAATCAGAAAGCGACTTAAGAGGGCGATTGGATTCACTCTTAACAGCGCTGCTTTTTCTTGAATTGTCAAAAAGGCTGTCAACAGCTTCTTGAAGCATACGCTTTTCGTTACGCAAAATGACCTCAGGGGCCTTTATCTCCATTAGCCTGTTAAGACGGTTGTTACGGATAATTACGCGGCGGTACAAGTCGTTGAGGTCGGATGTAGCAAAACGTCCTCCATCAAGCGGGACTAACGGACGCAATTCCGGCGGAGTAACGGGGATAATCTTCATTATCATCCATTCCGGCTTGTTGAAATCGCGGCTGCCGCGGAACGCCTCTACAACCTGAAGGCGCTTCAGAGCCTCAGTCTTGCGTTGTTGTGAAGAATCACTGTTAGCGCGGTCACGAAGTTCGTAAGACAAAGAGTCGAGATCTATATTCACAAGAAGGTCATATATTGCCTCAGCACCCATCTTGGCTATGAACTTGTTCGGGTCATTGTCCTCAAGATATTCATTGTCTTCAGGCAGATGATCCATGATATCAAGGTATTCATCTTCTGAAAGGAGGTCCATCTTGTGCGAACCGTTCATTTCCTCGCCTTCTGGAGTCTGTCTGCCTTCCATAACACCTGGCTGGATAACGATGTACTTCTCATAGTATATCACTGCATCCAGTTTCTTTGTAGGCAATCCAAGCAAATATCCTATTTTGTTGGGCAGTGAACGGAAATACCAAATATGAGCTACAGGAACGACAAGTTTAATGTGGCCAGTGCGCTCACGACGCACTTTCTTCTCTGTAACCTCCACACCGCAACGGTCGCAGACTATACCTTTATATCTAATGCGCTTGTACTTTCCGCAAGCACACTCGAAATCCTTCGTCGGACCGAATATGCGCTCGCAGAAAAGGCCGTCACGCTCCGGTTTATACGTACGGTAATTTATGGTTTCCGGTTTGGTAACCTCACCGCACGAGTTTTCGAGGATTTCCTCCGGAGATGCAAGTCCGATGGTAATCTTCGTAAAATTACTCTTTATCTTTGTTTCTTTTTTGAAAGCCATAATTTATATATATATTTTATTGTAAAGAGTTGACTGTTAGTCGAGTTTGATGCTCAAGCCCAAACCGCGCAATTCGTGTAGCAACACATTGAGTGATTCAGGTATGCCTGGCGTTGGCATAGGCTCGCCCTTAACAATAGCCTCGTATGCCTTAGAACGACCTACAACATCGTCTGACTTGACTGTCAGAATCTCCTGAAGTACATGGCTGGCACCGAATGCTTCAAGCGCCCAAACCTCCATTTCTCCGAAACGCTGACCTCCGAACTGTGCCTTACCACCAAGCGGCTGCTGAGTGATGAGAGAGTACGGGCCGATAGAACGGGCGTGCATTTTGTCTTCAACCATGTGACCAAGCTTCAGGAAGTATGTTATACCAACAGTTGCCGGTTGATCGAACATCTCGCCAGTTTCACCATCGTACAGGTGCATCGAACCAAGATTAGGAAGTCCGGCCTTGTCTGTCCATTCCTTCAGGTCATCAAGCTTGGCTCCGTCAAAGATAGGTGTAGCAAATTTCACTCCAAGGCGTTTACCAGCAGCACCGAGAATTGCCTCGAAAATCTGACCAAGGTTCATACGTGAAGGCACACCCAACGGGTTAAGAACCAAGTCTACCGGTCTACCGTCCGGCAAGAAAGGCATATCTTCCTGACGCACTATCTTTGAAACGATACCCTTGTTACCATGACGTCCAGCTAGCTTGTCGCCAACACCAATCTTACGTTTCTTTGCAACGTAAACCTTTGCCATCTGCAAGATGCCAGAAGGCAGTTCGTCGCCAATGGTAATGGCAAACTTACGACGTTTGTTTTCTGCGTCCAAAAGTTTTGCCTTCTTCAGGAAATTAGTTATCAGTTTTGAGATAAGGCCATTGGCATGCTCATCTTCCGTCCAGTTGTTTGACTGGATTTCCTCATAGTTGATATTCTTCAGTTGTGTTGCTGTGAACTTACTGCCTTTGGTAATTATTTCAGCACGTGAATAGTCCTTTATACCTTGACACACTTTGTCTTCAGTCAGAGCAAGGAGTTTGTCAACCAGAATATCCTTCAAGTCGTCTATCTTTGCTTCAAATTCCTCGTCTATCTTTGCAAGAATAGCTTTGTCTTTCTGCTTCGAAGCACGGGTCTTTATTGCACGTGAGAAAAGTTTCTTGTCGATAACAATACCGCTGAGTGAAGGATTGGCTTTCAATGAAGAATCCTTTACGTCACCTGCCTTGTCACCGAAAATAGCACGCAGCAATTTCTCCTCTGGAGAAGGATCGCTCTCGCCTTTTGGTGAAATCTTTCCAATAAGTATATCACCCGGTTCTACACGAGCACCGACACGGATTATACCATTGTCATCAAGATCTTTCGTCGCTTCCTCACTAACGTTTGGAATATCATTTGTGAATTCCTCAGTACCGCGTTTTGTCTCACGAACATCAAGAGAGAACTCGTCAACGTGGACGGAAGTAAGAATATCTTCACGCACTACACGCTCGTTCAACACGATAGCGTCCTCATAATTATAGCCCTTCCAAGGCATATATGCAACAACAAGGTTTCGGCCAAGTGCGAGCTCACCATTTTCAGTAGCATATCCTTCGGTAAGAATATCGCCTTTCTTTACCCTTTGTCCCTTGTTACAGATAGGACGAAGGTCGATAGTCATGTTCTGGTTTGTGCGACGGAACTTAGGAATGCGATATTCCTTGAGAGCCGGCTCAAAGCTTACGAACTCTTCGTCTTCTGTTCTGTCGTAAAGAATACGTATCGTCGTAGCGTCAACATATTCAATAACGCCTTCACCCTCGGCAGTAATCATCGTACGTGAATCTACGCATACCTGACGTTCTACACCAGTACCCACAATCGGAGCTTCGTTGTGAAGCAGCGGAACTGCCTGGCGCATCATGTTTGATCCCATGAGTGCACGGTGAGCATCGTCATGTTCCAAGAACGGGATAAGGCCGGCAGCGATTGAAGCAATCTGCTGAGGCGAAACGTCCATAAGATCTACCTCTGCAGGAGGAACAACAGGGAAATCAGCGTCCTGACGGCATTTAACAACTTCGCGTATAAATGTTCCGTCATCGTTCAAAGGAGCATTTCCCTGACCAATAACATGGTCTTCCTCGTCCTCTGCCGTAAGATAGACCACATCCTCATTCTTCAAGTCAACAACACCGTTTTCTACCTTACGATATGGCGTTTCGATAAAACCAAGTTCGTTGATTTTTGCATACACACATAGAGAAGATATAAGTCCGATGTTAGGACCTTCAGGACTCTCAATAGGGCACAAACGGCCATAGTGCGTGTAATGAACGTCGCGCACCTCGAAACCGGCACGTTCTCTTGAAAGACCACCAGGACCAAGAGCCGAAAGACGGCGCTTATGTGTTACCTCAGCAAGCGGGTTGGTCTGGTCCATAAATTGAGACAATGGATTCGTTCCAAAGAAAGAATTGATAACGCTTGAAATTGTCTTTGTATTTATAAGGTCTGTCGGTTTGAACACTTCATTGTCGCGAACGTTCATACGCTCACGAATAGTACGGCTCATACGTGCAAGACCTATCGAGAATTGGTTGCTCAATTGTTCACCAACAGTGCGCACGCGACGGTTGCTCAAGTGGTCAATGTCATCCACCGTCGCATTTGAGTTAACCAACTGTATGAGGTATTTAATAATCTCAATAATGTCTTCTTTTGTCAGGATACGTACATTCTCGTCCGTATCAAGGCCTAATTTCTTGTTTATGCGATAACGTCCAACCTTACCCAGATCGTAACGCTTGTCAGAGAAGAAGAGGTTTTGAATGACTTCCTTGGCACTTGCATCATCGGCAGGATCAGCATTGCGCAGCTGATGATAGATATAAAGGACTGCCTCTTTTTCAGAGTTACTAGGGTCTTTCTGAAGTGTGTTGAAAATAATTGCATATTTGTTGGCAGCCTCAGCATCCTTGTGCAGGAGAATCGTGGAAGTACCACTGTCAATGATATCGTCTATCATCTCCTTTGTTATGACAGTCTCACGCTCTATGATTACTTCATTGCGTTCGATTGAAATAAGTTCACCAGTATCCTTGTCAACGAAATCTTCTGTCCAACTCTTCAGAACACGTGCAGCAAGCGTTCTGCCAACAGCCTCCTTCATGTTCTTCTTGTTAACACGAACTTCTTCTGCAAGGTCAAAAATCTGAAGAATTTCTTTGTCTGATTCAAAGCCAATAGCACGCAACAGTGTTGTTACAGGTAGCTTCTTCTTACGATCAATGTAAGCATACATTACATTGTTTATGTCAGTAGCAAACTCAATCCAAGAACCTTTGAACGGAATGATACGTGCAGAATAAAGAGCCGTACCATTTGCATGAATACCTTGGCCGAAGAAAACGCCTGGAGAACGATGCAACTGAGAAACGACAACGCGCTCTGCACCATTGATAACAAATGTACCATTGCTGGTCATATATGGTATTGTACCAAGAAAAACGTCTTCAATTACCGTACCAAAATCTTCGTGTTCAGGATCAGTGCAGTAAAGTTTCATCTTAGCCTTCAAGGGTACGCTATATGTAAGACCACGCTCAAGACATTCATCGATTGAATAGCGAGGGGGGTCAATATAGTAATCCAGGAACTCAAGAACAAAGTTGTTTCTAGTATCGGTTATAGGGAAATTCTCAGAGAACACCTTATAAAGACCGTCGTTCTCACGTTCCTCAGGCGGAGTGTCCAACTGTAGGAAGTCTCTGAAAGACTTTAACTGCACATCGAGGAAATCCGGATAAGGCATCGGATTCTTGATGCTGGCAAAGTTTACTCTGTTATCAATGATTTTAGAAGCCATTACAGATTTTTGTTACCATTAAAAATGTCCGCCAGAAATCAGCATACCTATACAAACATTGGCAGCATCTGCTGAGGCGGTAGTCAGCAGAAATATATAAAGACACAAAAAGGTTAAGAATCTTCGATTGGAAGAATCTTAACCTTGTATACTATAGAAGTTTCAATTACTTGAGCTCAACCTTAGCACCAGCTTCTTCGATAGCCTTCTTAAGGTTCTCAGCCTCGTCCTTAGACAGACCTTCCTTAAGAGTAGAAGGAGCACCGTCTACGAGATCCTTAGCCTCTTTCAGACCAAGACCGCAAGCTTCCTTAACAGCCTTTACAACCTGAAGCTTAGCACCACCTACTTCAGCGAGAACAACATCGAAAGATGTCTTCTCTTCTGCTTCAGCAGCAGCACCGGCAGCCGGGCCAGCAGCAACAGCAACAGCTGCAGCAGCAGGCTCAATTCCATACTCGTCCTTAAGGACTGTTGCCAACTCGTTTACTTCTTTAACTGTCAAATTTACCAATTCTTCAGCAATAGCTTTGATATCTGCCATTTTATTCTAAATTTTAATGTTTTTTAATGTTAATGATTTGACTTTAATTTGTTTTATTCAGGACGCTCGCCTAAAGTCTTAAGCACACCATGTATAGTGTTTGCACCTGACTGGAGAGCTGAAACGACGTTCTTTGCAGGAGACTGCAGCAAAGCAACAATATCTGCAATAACTTCGTTCTTGCTCTTGAGAGCTGCAAGTTCTTCAAGCTTGTCAGCACCCACGAAGAGACCTTCCTCAGCGTAAGCAGCCTTGAGAGAAGGTATACCTTCCTTCTGATAGGTCTTTAGCAATTTTGCAGGAACATTGGCCGTATTACAGAAGAGTACGGCTGTGCTACCCTTAAGTGCTGTGTAAAGAGGTTCAAAATCAATCTCAGAAGCCTCTAAAGCCTTGTGAAGGAGTTTGTTCTTTACAACAACCATCTCGATCTCACTCTTGAAGCACTTGCGGCGCAAGTCGCTTGTCTGGCTTGCATTCAGACCGTGAACGTCAACCAGATAGAAATGAGCGAACTCTTTGAGTTTCTCGCCAAGTTCTACAATTATAGTATCTTTTACTTCCTTTTTCATCTTACAAAACTTTTAGAGTTATTCAACTGATTTAGGATCAATCTTGATACCCTTACTCATCGTACTAGAAAGATAGATACTCTTTATATATGTACCCTTAGCAGCAGACGGTTTCAACTTAATAACAGTAGCTATGAATTCCTTAGCATTCTGATATATCTGTTCAGCAGTGAAAGTTATCTTGCCGATTGATGTATGAACGATACCAGCCTTGTCAACTTTAAAGTCAATCTTACCAGCCTTAACTTCCTTGACAGCCTTAGCTACATCCATGGTAACAGTACCACTCTTAGGGTTAGGCATAAGTCCACGAGGACCGAGCACACGACCGAGAGGACCAAGTTTACCCATGCAAGAAGGCATTGTGATGATAACATCTATATCAGTCCAGCCACCTTTGATTTTCTCGATATATTCATCGAGACCAACATAATCAGCTCCAGCCTCTTTTGCAGCAGCTTCAGCATCAGGAGTACAAAGACAGAGAACACGCACGGTCTTACCTGTTCCGTTAGGAAGAGTTACGACACCGCGAACCATCTGGTTAGCTTTACGTGGGTCAACGCCTAAGCGCACATCAATATCAAGAGATGCTTCAAATTTGGTAGTTGTAATTTCCTTAACCAATTCTGCGGCCTCTTTCAAAGTATATGCCTTCCCTGCTTCAATCTTGTCAGCTACTGATTTTTGATTTTTTGTCAGTTTACTCATTTTTCTTAATTGAAGTTATAAATTAGTTACGCAGGGAAGTCCCCTTTTACGGTGATACCCATACTTCTTGCTGTACCAGCTATGAGTTTCATAGCAGACTCAACAGTAAAGCAGTTCAAATCCGGCATTTTGTCTTCTGCAATAGCCTTGATCTGTTCCCAAGTTACAGAAGCGACCTTCTTACGGTTTGGCTCAGATGAACCCTTCTTGACCTTGGCTGCCTCCATTAGCTGAACAGCTGCGGGAGGAGTTTTTATCTCAAAGCTATATGACTTGTCAGCATAGTAAGTGATAACAACAGGAAGAATCTTTCCTGCCTTATCCTGGGTCCTGGCGTTGAACTCTTTGCAAAATCCCATTATGTTGATTCCCTTGGAACCAAGAGCCGGTCCCACTGGAGGTGAAGGATTCGCAGCGCCACCTTTAATCTGTAATTTGATTAATCCAGCAACTTCTTTAGCCATTTCTTTGTTTATTAAAAATTGATTATTATAAAAGAATACCTATCCGTAACAATGGGTTATTCTTTTGTTACTTGCATAAAACTCAACTCAAGCGGTGTCTTACGACCGAATATTTTTACGGTAACTTTCAACTTATGCTTTTCAGTATTTACCTCTTCGATAACACCGTTAAAGCCACTGAAAGGACCGTCTGTAACCTTGACAGTTTCGTTGACAACAAACGGGATATTAACCTCGTCCACAATCTCCGATTCCTCAGCGCTACCCATCATTCGATTTACGTCCGACTGCTTTACAGGAGTGGGATCATCCAATCCTCCGAGAAAACCCAAAACATTGGGCATGAATCGTAGTGTATGCGCAACGTCACCTTTCAACTCTGCTTCCACGAGAACATATCCCGGAAGAGAAATCTTTTCCTTAACGACACGTTTGCCGTTACGCAAAGAAGCATGCTTCTCCATAGGTATAAAAACCTGAGAAACATACGTAGAAAGTAAATTGTTGTGCTTAAGTTCTGCCTCGATGTATTCTTTCACCTTAGCTTCCTTTCCGCTAACGGCACGCAATACATACCATTTTTTACCTGATTCAGTCATTTTTCTCAAACGATTAGTTAGGATAAACCGTACTCATGACAAAGCTGAACGCAGAATCCATCAAAAAGACAACAATTGCTATGATCAAGGAAGCAGATAATACAACCATAGCATTGTGAGTCAATTCCTTCCGCGTCGGCCAAGTGGTTCTATGCGCAAGTTCGTCGTAACAATCCTTGCAATAATTTCCAAACTTTTTGAACATAATTATTGATTTTGCACGGGAAGAGAGACTCGAACTCCCGACACCTGGTTTTGGAGACCAGTGCTCTACCAACTGAGCTATTCCCGTAAAAAAGGATTCCGCTTATTCCTAAACGGAACCCTTGTGTATTTGGAAATTATTCGATTAGTCTTCGATAATCTCTGTAATCTGACCTGCACCTACTGTACGGCCACCTTCGCGGATAGCGAAACGAAGACCTACATTCAGAGCAACAGCGTAGATAAGATCAACCGTGATAGTCACGTTATCACCAGGCATTACCATTTCAACTCCTTCTGGAAGAGAAATTTCACCTGTACAGTCCATAGTACGGAGATAGAACTGAGGACGGTACTTGTTTCCGAATGGAGTATGACGACCACCTTCTTCTTTCTTCAATACATAGATCTGAGCCTTGAACTTCTTGTAAGGCTTGATCTGACCCGGATGGCAAAGAACCATACCGCGTTTGATTTCGTTCTTGTCTACGCCACGGAGCAACAGGCCAACGTTATCACCTGCTTCACCTTCGTCAAGAATCTTGCGGAACATCTCAACACCAGTTACAACAGACTTCTTGTCTTCACCAAGACCAAGGAGCTCAACTTCGTCGCCAACCTTAACGCGACCAGTCTCGATACGCCCAGTAGCAACAGTACCACGACCAGTGATTGAGAATACATCCTCTACAGGCATCAAGAAAGGCTTATCCAAGTCACGTGGAGGCAACGGAATCCATGTATCAACAGCATCCATAAGTTCCATTACCTTGTCTTCCCACTTAGCAACACCGTTAAGTGCACCAAGAGCAGAACCACGGATAATAGGAGTGTTGTCGCCATCATATTCGTACTGATCGAGGAGCTCACGCATTTCCATCTCAACGAGTTCAAGCATTTCCTCGTCCTCAACCATGTCGCACTTGTTCAAGAATACAACCAAACGAGGAACGTTTACCTGACGAGCGAGAAGCACGTGCTCACGTGTCTGAGGCATAGGACCATCAGTAGCAGCAACTACGATGATAGCACCATCCATCTGAGCAGCACCAGTTACCATGTTCTTCACATAGTCGGCGTGTCCCGGGCAGTCAACGTGTGCATAGTGACGGTTAGCTGTCTCATACTCGATGTGAGCAGTATTGATAGTGATACCGCGCTCTTTTTCCTCAGGAGCGTTGTCGATCTGATCGAAAGACTTAACATCCTCTGCACCGAAACCCTTCTCGTGGAGAACCTTTGAGATGGCAGCCGTCAGAGTAGTCTTACCGTGGTCTACGTGACCAATAGTACCAATGTTTACGTGCGGTTTGGTACGTACGAATGTCTCTTTAGCCATAGCTTTTCTTTAGTTTATTGTTTAAATTGAATTATCGTGTTTATCGTGCTTCCTATATAAATAAAAAAGCCGTAGAGCTGTAACCGAGATTTGAACTCGGGACCTCTTCCTTACCAAGGAAGTGCTCTACCACTGAG
>CAVAPC010000048.1:0-15957 GCA_963590505.1 uncultured Alistipes sp.
ATCAAAACGTACAACTGGGAATTTTATTGTGTTTTGATTGCCACACGTTTTTGCAAGTGACCCGAAATTCTTCTTCTGTTAAGAGAAAGTTCCGAAAATTGCTGTAGACAACACCTCAAAATGTAACCTTACAATTTCTTCAGATTGTCTAAATAATGTTGAAAGGGAAGTACTATCTTTGTAGTAGAAAAGGCAATAACAAATAACATCAAGGCACAACTCTTAACAAGGGGTTGTGCTTTTTGCGTTTATAAAGACAAACAACATGAAGATAACGATTTATTGCTGTCCAGTAAAACTTTAGCATCCGCATAGAATTATGGCTGAGACTTCTCGCGAGGTATCAGCCCTTTGTTACTTTTGTCTTGCAATAAAACTTGTAACCATGAGCAAAGGTAGTCATTTTGCCAGACAGTAAGAGTTGCAATAGTCAGGTGAAAAATATCATATCAAGTATGTAGTTGTGCTTTTCTTTTAATTATCTTTGCAGAAATAATTGCATTTGCCAATGGAGAATATAAAGATTATTGAACTTGATGAGATAGATTCCACAAATTCTTATTTGAGTGATTATGAAGGAGAGAGGGGCGATTTTATGACTGTTGTCGTAGCTCGTTTTCAGACTTCAGGTCGTGGTCAAGGGAGTAATTGTTGGGAGAGTGAGTGTGGCAAGAATCTCACTTTCAGCGTAGAATGTTATCCTGTCGGCGTTCCTGCTAACCATCAGTATGTATTGTTGGAGACTATGGCACTTGCGGTTCGCTCTACTTTGGAAAAAGAGGTTGAGAGTGTCAGAAGCTGGAATATGCTTGAAGAATACGATTTTATGTTTGGACGTTCTGTTGCCAGCGGTACCGACTGCCGCGGCTTTACAATCAAGTGGCCCAATGACATTTACTGGGATGACCGTAAGATAAGCGGGACGTTGTCTCAATGCATGGTAAACAGCAATGGAGTTAAACGGTGTATAATTGGTGTCGGCATAAATGTAAACCAGAGAGAATTTGTCAGTGACGCACCAAATCCTATATCTTTGTCGCAGATATTGCGGAGCTCTGTCTCATTGAACAAGCTGTTGCAGAATGTGTTGGATGCTTTCGCTGAAAGATTGCAGATGGTGAATGATGGCCGTTACGATGAGATCAAAGCAGAATATATGAGCAATCTTTACCGTCGTATTGGCTCATATGGATATCTTGACAAAGATGGAGAGTTTTATGCGCGAGTTGAAGATGTTGACAATAATGGTCATTTGATACTTCGTCGCGACAATGGCACGTTGTCAGAATACGAGTTCAAGGAGCTGAAATTCATATAAGGCATTTTTATTGCCGAGTTTACATTCGGGTCATGTACAGACAATGTACGGGCATTTCATTGTTTCGATTATAAAAACTATATAGTAGGGCTTTCCCCTCCTTTTAAAAATATATTATTTAATATGGCAAGATACAAGAGAATCCTGTTGAAACTCAGCGGAGAGAGTTTGATGGGAAAACAGAATTACGGAATTGATGTAGAAAGACTTAATGATTATGCACGCCAGATAAAGGAAGTGCATGAAATGGGAGTACAGATAGGCATCGTGATAGGCGGTGGTAACATTTTCCGCGGCTTGACCGGGGCGGGCAAGGGCTTCGACCGTGTAAAAGGCGACCAGATGGGAATGTGCGCCACAGTGATAAATTCTTTGGCATTAAGCTCTGCTCTTGGTGCATTGGGCGTCAAAACCAAAGTGCTTACGGCAATACGCATGGAGCCGATAGGTGAGTTCTATAGCAAGTGGAAAGCAATAGAAGCAATGGAGAACGGTTACGTTTGTGTTTTTTCAGCAGGCACAGGAAGTCCTTATTTTACCACAGATACGGGTTCTTCACTCCGTGGCATTGAAATAGAAGCAGACGTCATGTTGAAAGGCACTCGTGTTGACGGCATTTATACTGCCGATCCGGAGAAAGATCCAACGGCAACGAAGTTCTCTGAAATTACTTACGACGAGATTTATACTCGTGGATTGAAGGTAATGGACCTTACGGCAACCACTATGTGCAAGGAGAACAACCTTCCGATTTACGTTTTCAACATGGATATTGTTGGAAACTTGAAAAAAGTGATGGACGGAGAGCCGATAGGTACGCTTGTACACAACTGATATCCTTTATACGGCATACCGTGCTGGAGGCAAGTTGCCCTCACAGACGGTGTGCCGTAATTTTCAATTCCAAAGGGTCAGTATGAAGCTGTGCAGGGAATTCCCATGGCAATCACACGGTCACGTATGGCGTCAAGTTCTTCATGCGATGCTTTCTGCAAGTCGTGGTCTGGCGTTTCCCTGTCTATTGTGTAAACCATAACCTCCATGGGGCGTATCAGTTCCACCGCCTTTAGCCAAGGTGCGATGAACTGTTCCTTCACGTTGTCAACGTCCTTGTCACCTGATTTTCCTTTCATGAACATTGTCTGTATGATAACGTGTCCGTTAAACTGCCTCAGACTTTCAATGATGTCTTCCACATCATATGACGCCTGAAGCGGACGGTCTACGGCTTTTATATATTCAGGATCTACGGTATCGAGTTTAAGTATGTTGTTGTCCACTTTCATAAGTGCTTCAAACACTTGATGCCGATGTAACATTGTGGAGTTGCTCAACACGGAGACCTTTGCATCCGGACAATATCTGTTGCGCAGTGCAATCGTGTCTTCTATGATTTCCGCGAAGTGCGGGTGTGAAGTCGGTTCGCCGTTGCCTGCAAAAGTAAGCACGTCAGGGTGAATGCCATCGCGTTGCATTTCAATAAGCTTTGCTTCAAGGGCTTCAGCCACGTCATTTCTTGTCGGTCTTGGCAATGTCGGTATGTGGTCGGCATTAAAACCGCATTCACAGTATATGCAGTCGAATGTGCATGTTTTTCCGTCGGCGGGCTGTAGGTTTATTCCCAATGAAATTCCAAGTCGCCGGCTATGTATCGGGCCGAAAATCGGCGATGGATAAATAACTGTACTCATGTCGGCAAAGTTACATTATTCTTTGCAAGAAACAAGAGCGGCCAGTACTTTTTCTTGTCTTTGGGCCATCTCTCCGCTTTCAGACCAAGACATAAATTTGTCTTTTGGTGTTAATGCGTGTTAATCTGTGGCGTATGAGCATTTTTTTTTGTTTCTTTGCAGGAAATTAGGTGCGTTATAACCGCTTTAATAATGGGCAAGAAACATAGAAAGACCGGTGGACGGTATGGTCTACAGGCAGTTACCTTATGCATAAGTACCGCCATGGTGCTTATTCTTCTCGGTATGGTGGTATTTTCTGTGCTTACGGCGCAGAACTTGTCAGCGTACGTAAAGGAGAATCTTACGCTGACGATGGTGCTTGACGAGAACGTCAGCAATCCTGAGGCGGTGCAGATGTCTCGCGAATTGTACAAGTTGCCATACGTGAGCAAGGTAACTTACATCAGTAAAGAGCAAGTTTTGAAGGAACAGACGCAGGCAATGGGCATAGACCCGAGCGAGTTTATCGGCACCAATCCCTTTGTCGGTTCTATGGAGCTGCAGTTCAAGGCACAGTATGCCAACAACGATTCTCTCGCATGGATATCAAAACAGTTGAAATCAAGCAATAAGGTTACAGATATCACTTATCCGCAGGATCTTGTAGAGAGTGTAAACAGCAAGTTGCAGCGCGTCAATCTTGTGTTGCTCGTGCTTGCTGGTCTGTTGATGTTCGTTTCGTTCTCGCTTATCAACAACACCGTCCGTTTGGGAATCTACGCCCGTCGCTTTACGATACACACGATGAAACTTGTCGGAGCGTCGTGGGGATTTATCCGTGCGCCTTTTGTGCGCAATGCCGTGGCGATGGGCTTCTTGGCATCAGTCATTGCCGAGGGAGTGCTTGCCGGCGGCATTTATGAGCTTTATGTCTACGAGCCTGACATCCTTTCGGTACTTACCGTTCAGAACATGGCAATAACCGGAGGCGCGGTTCTGCTGTTCGGTTTGCTCATAACTCTGGTTTGCTCATGGCTTTCCGTAAACAAGTATCTGAGGATGAAAGCTGGCGATCTGTATAAAATTTGACATAGAAAAACAAAAGAGATACAATGGAAGAAAAAAAGAATTTCGCATTCGACCGCGTCAATTTCATTATGATAGCGGTTAGCGTCGTAATTGTTCTTGTAGGCTTTTTCCTTATGAGCGGCAGCGGCTCAGACGAAAGCCACTACAATCCTGAAATATTCAGCGCCATGCGCATAAAGGTGGCGCCTGTTGTATGTTTCGTGGGCTTTGTTTCCATGATATTCGGAATTGTGCGCAAGCCAAAGGACAACTTGAAAGACTAATCAACAAGCACAAAGACAGACATCATGAATTGGTTTGAAGCAATGATATTGGGGCTTGTGCAGGGTCTGACCGAATATCTGCCGGTCAGCAGCAGCGGCCATCTTGCCATCGGGTCGGCTATTTTCGGAATCAACGGAGAAGAAAATCTTGAATTTACAATCCTCGTGCATGTGGCAACGGTGCTGAGCACTCTTGTTGTGCTGTGGAAAGAGATAGACTGGATACTGAAGGGCTTGTTCAAGTTCCGTATGAATGATGAGACAAAATATTTCATCAACATCGTCGTTTCGATGATTCCCGTTGGAATAGTAGGCGTGTTCTTCAAGGACAAGATTGAAAGCATCTTTGGTTCCGGCTTGCTCATTGTCGGGCTGATGCTGATACTTACCGCAATACTTCTCACGTTCTCGTATTACGCCAAGCCGCGCCAGAAACAGCGCATAGGCATTGCCGATGCATTCATCATCGGGCTTGCCCAGGCTTGTGCCGTTATGCCAGGCTTGTCGCGTTCAGGAAGCACAATAGCCACGGGGCTTCTTCTTGGCAACAAGAAAGAAACGCTTGCCCAGTTCTCGTTCCTTATGGTAATCCCGCCCATTCTTGGCGAGGCGTTGCTTGATGTCCTTAAAGGACTCAAAGGCGAGGAGGCATTCGGCAGCGTGGACACCCTGCCGCTTGTGGTAGGATTCCTGGCAGCTTTCGTGTCCGGATGCATAGCGTGCAAGTGGATGATAAATGTAGTGAAGAAAGGAAAGCTGATATATTTCGGAATATATTGTGCTATTGCAGGCGTCGTGACGGCTGTGTGCTCATTGCTCTAACCCGACATACCGCAATATATGAATTTCAACGAAGGCGAGATAATCTGCATCGACAAGCCATACCGCATGTCCAGCTTCGGGGCTTTGGCCCACATACGCTTCCTTATATCCCAGAAGTTGGGTGTGAAGAGGGTGAAAACAGGGCATGCCGGAACTCTTGACCCTTTGGCTACGGGTGTTCTGATACTCTGCACCGGCAAGGCAACCAAGCGTATTGACGAACTGCAAGGGCATACCAAGGAATACACGGCAACGTTGCAGTTGGGAGCCACAACTCCAAGTTTCGACAAAGAACACACTGTTGACTATACCTATCCTACAGCCCACATAACCCGCGCTCTGATAGAACAGACACTTCCGCAGTTCGTGGGCGAGATAGAGCAAGTGCCGCCAGCCTATTCTGCGTGCAAGATAAACGGACACCGCGCCTACAAGCTGATGCGCAAGGGGCATGACGTGCCGCTGAAGGCAAAGATACTGCAGGTTGACGAAATAGAACTGACGGACTTCAACCCCGACACGATGCAGATGTCCATCCGTGTGGTTTGCGGCAAAGGGACTTACATCCGGGCTTTGGCCCGCGACATAGGCTACGCCCTTGGCAGCGGAGCTTTTCTCACGGCGTTGCGGCGCACCAGGGTGGGAGACATAAAAGTTGAGAACTGCCTGACGCTCGACGACTTCCCCGCATGGCTCGACAACCAGCAGATAGAGGGAACGGAACAGACTGACGGGCAAACCTGTCATAGTGATAAATGAAAAAAGATAACCAAGCATATGAAACTGTCACAATTCAAATTTAAACTGCCTGAAGAGTTAATCGCTCTGGAGCCATCCTATTATAGAGACGAATGCCGACTGATGGTGCTTCACCGCAAGTCGGGAACCATCGACATGTTCAAGAAAGACGGCAAGGGAAAGCCTGTGGTCGGCGACGACGGCAACCCTCAATACATGGATTTCAGGAATGTGCTTGACTATTTCGACGAGCATGATACTTTCATATTCAATGACACAAAGGTGTTTCCCGCCCGTCTGTATGGCACGAAGGAAAAGACGGAGGCAAAGATTGAAGTCTTTCTGCTGCGCGAACTCAACGAGGAGATGCGCCTGTGGGACGTGCTTGTTGAGCCAGCCCGCAAGATAAGGATTGGCAACAAGCTGTTCTTCGACGAAAGCAGCTCAATGGTGGCCGAAGTTATAGACAACACTACAAGCCGCGGCCGCACCCTTCGATTCCTTTACGACGCTCCTCACGACGAGTTCAAGCGCGACCTCTTTGCTCTTGGCCAGGCACCATTGCCACATTACATCGTTGACAAGCGTGCCACCACTCCTGAAGACCTGGAGCGTTTCCAGTGTATCTTCGCCAAAAACGAAGGCGCTGTGACCGCCCCTGCCACAGGACTCCATTTCAGCCGCGAACTTATGAAGCGCATGGAGATAAAGGGCATAGATTTCGCTTTCATCACCGTTCACTGCGCTCTCGGCAACTTCCACAACATAGAAGTGGAAGACCTTACAAAACACAAGATGGATTCTGAGCAGATGCATATTGACGCCGAAGCCTGCCGTATAGTTAACGAGGCAAAGCGCAACGGACGTCATGTGTGCGCCGTCGGCACCAGCGTTCTCAAGGCCACGGAAACGGCAATGGGAACAGACAAGATGCTGAAGGAGTATGAGGGCTGGACAAACAAATTCCTGTTCCCGCCTTACGAATGCGGACTTGCAGACACCATGCTGGCCAACTTCTATCAGCCAATGTCGCCTTTGCTCATGGCCACATGCGCCTTTGGCGGATATGAACTGGTAATGGAAGCTTACGAAAAGGCTGTTGAAAACGGATTCCGCTTCGGCTGCTACGGCGATGCCATGCTTATCCTTAACGACTGATGTGCAGGTTGCATACAGAACCCAACAGCATGGAACACACAGTGTATCTTGGGCTCGGAACGAATCTCGGCAACAAGCCGGAGAACATCGGCCGCGCCATAGAACATATAGAAGAGCTGGTCGGCAATGTAACTCGTCGGTCAGCTCTTTATGACACTGCACCGTGGGGATTCAAGTCCGACAACAGATTCATAAATGCCGTAGTGGCAGTGAACACCGTTCTTGCGCCCATGCAGGTGCTTCTAAAGACGCAGGCGATAGAACGCATGATGGGACGCACCCGGAAATCCCGCAATATGCAGTATCACGACCGTATCATTGACATCGATCTTCTGCTCTACGACAATCTTCATGTTTCGGAGCCGAATCTTACGATACCCCATCCGCTTATGTCGGAGCGCGACTTCGTGATGAAACCGCTTGGAGAGATAGCAGACATGGCGGAAGTGAACCGGATAATAGCGGCAGAAGGATAATATATAACCATTCAACATCAGGAGAACAAAACATTCATGGGTATAGAAAAAGGAATATTCAAAAGGATGGAACTGCTCGTCGGCGAGCGCGTGATGCAGAAGACGGCCGAAGCGAAAGTCATAATATTCGGCGTCGGAGGCGTAGGCAGCTGGTGTGCCGAAAGCCTTGTGCGCTCAGGCATACGCCATCTTACGATAGTCGATTCTGACCGCGTGTGCATAACAAACATAAACCGCCAGCTTATGGCTACGACAAAAACCGTAGGGCGCGTAAAAGTTGACGCATTGAAAGAGCGTCTTCTTGAGATAAACCCCAATGCGGAAATCGTTGCCCTGCAGAAAATCTACGACGACGAGACTGCTCCGTCGTTCCACCTTGAAGAATTTGATTATATAATAGACGCCATAGACAGTCTGAAGGACAAAGCCCACCTTATCCTCGAAGCCTGCCGGACAAAGGCACAGTTCTATTCGTCCATGGGCGCCGCGTTGAAGATGGATGTAGAGAAGATTGGCGTGGCCGAATTCTGGAAAGTGAAAGGCTGTCCGTTGGCACGCGCACTGAGAAACAAGTTCCGCAAACAGAAAGTGCGCCCTTCGCGCAGGTTCAAGTGCGTATACAGCGAGGAACTTCTCTCCAATCTCGGCCACAATTCAACCTGCGGCACAGAGAAATGCATGTGCCCTAAGGCAAAGGTCGGCCCTGGCGACCCGTCGCTTGTCAACCATGAATGGTGCAGCTCAAAGGCGCAGATAAACGGAACGATGGCTCATGTAACCGCAATATTCGGCTTCACCATTGCCGGACTTGTGATGAACCATATATACAAGAGCGCGGCTGACGCCACAACCGACGCTCCGCAAGCATAGCGGTAACTGGAGAAATCATTTTTTTCAAGGTGTTCCGCCATTGGCATTAGGGACGAATAGCAGCGGAAGAATTTGCCGAAGCCAGGAAAATTCAGTAATTTTGAACTGCATTTCCCTTTTAGTGCGGCAATGTCCGAAAGGGAAATCAAACGAACGAAGTAACACTACACGACAATGAGCGACGATACAAAAAAGAATGACGTTAAAGACGAAAACGAGGAAACGGCGAAACAAAATTCTTTAAACGGTGTTGAAAACGATTCTAACGCTGAAGAAACCGACACTTCCCTTGTTGACGACGAAACGCAGCCTGTTGACGGCGATGCACCGTCGGCAGACGAAGATGTGCAGCAGCCGGAAGAAAACGGAGAGTCGGAAAACGACTATACTCCCACGAGCCGTTTCGACGCTTCGGCAGTGCATCACCTTAGCGGAATGTACAAGAACTGGTTTCTTGACTATGCCTCTTACGTCATCCTTGAGCGTGCAGTGCCGCATATCGAAGACGGACTGAAACCCGTTCAGCGGCGCATCCTGCATTCCATGAAGCGTATGGACGACGGACGCTTCAACAAAGTCGCCAACATCGTGGGCCATACCATGCAGTTCCACCCTCACGGCGATGCCTCCATAGGCGACGCTCTGGTGCAGTTGGGGCAGAAAGACCTGCTTGTAGACTGCCAGGGAAACTGGGGCAACATCCTGACGGGCGACCGTGCGGCTGCTCCGCGATACATCGAGGCTCGTCTGTCAAAATTTGCCCTCGATGTCGTGTTCAATCCAAAGACAACCGACTGGCAACTCTCTTACGACGGCAGAAACAAAGAGCCAATCACTCTGCCAGCCAAGTTTCCGCTGCTTCTTGCACAGGGGGCAGAAGGAATAGCCGTAGGACTGTCGTCAAAGATCCTCCCGCATAACTTCAACGACATCTGCGATGCCGCGATAAACTATCTCCACGGCGAGCCGTTCCGCCTCTATCCTGACTTCCCTACAGGCGGAAGCATCGACGTGAGCAAATACAACGACGGTCAGCGTGGCGGTCAGCTGAAAGTGAGGGCAAAGATTGAGAAATTGGACAACAAGACGCTTGTAATCCGCGAAATACCCTTCGGCAAGACAACCACAACGCTTATCGATTCCATTCTCCGTGCCATAGAAAAAGGAAAAATCAAGGCCCGCAAGGTTGACGACAACACGGCGGCAGAGGTAGAGATACAGGTGCATCTTGCCCCGGGCGTGTCGTCGGACAAAACGCTTGACGCCCTTTACGCCTTTTCAGACTGCGAGATGAACATCTCGCCAAACTGCTGCGTGATAGAAGACGACAAGCCGCAGTTCCTTACCGTAAGCGACGTGTTGCGACATTCCGTAGACCGCACGAAGGCCCTGATACGCAAAGAACTTGAGATACGCCGTGGCGAACTGCTGGAACAGCTGCATTTCGCCTCGCTCGAAAAGATATTCATCGAGGAACGCATCTATAAGGACAAGGGATTTGAGAATGCTCCCGACATGGATTCCGCATGCAAGCATATAGACCAGCGCCTTACGCCGTTCTATCCGCAGATGATACGCGAGGTAACCAAGGAAGATATCCTCCGTCTCATGGAGATAAAGATGCAGCGTATACTGAAATTCAACAAAGACAAGGCTGACGAGCTGATGGCTCGCATGAAGGCGGAGATAGACATGATAAACCGCGACCTTGACAACATGGTTGAAGTCACGGCAAACTGGTTTAAATATCTCAAGGAGAAATATGGCAAGCAGCATCCCCGCCTTACTGAAATAAGAAACTTCGACACTATCGAGGCAACAAAGGTGGTGGAGGCAAACGAGAAACTCTACATAAACCGTCAGGAAGGATTCATCGGGACAGGACTGAAGAAAGACGAGTTCGTTTGCAACTGCTCCGACATAGACGACATAATAATATTCTTCAAAGACGGAAAGTTCAAGGTCGTAAAGGTGGCCGACAAGATATTTGTTGGCAAGAACATCATTCATCTTGCCGTGTTCAAGAAAAACGACAAGCGCACAACCTACAACGCCGTTTACCGCGACGGCCGTCAGGGTGCATACTACATAAAACGCTTTAACGTGACAGGCGTGACACGCGACCGCGAATATGACCTTACGCAGGGAAAGCCTGGCTCACGGGTGAACTATTTCACGGCAAATCCCAACGGAGAGGCAGAAATCATCAAGGTGACGCTTGATCCAACGCCAAGGTTGAAGAACATCTTTATTGAAAAAGACTTCTCCGGCATTCTTGTGAAGGGCCGTTCGGCAAAAGGAAACTTGCTTACAAAACTGAATATCCACAGAATATCGCTGAAGAGCCACGGACACAGTACGCTGGGCGGAAGGAAGGTGTGGTTCGACCCCGACGTCAACCGTCTGAACTACGACGAACACGGGCTGTTGCTGGGCGAATTCAACGAAGGCGACTATATACTTGTCGTGCTTAAGAACGGCGAGTTCTACATGTCGAACTTCGATGCCAACAACCACTACGAGGACAATATTTTCAGAATAGAGAAGTTCGATGCCTCAAAGGTATGGTGCGCCATTGTAAGGGACGCCGATCAGGGAAACATGCCTTATATAAAACGTTTTGTCTTTGAATTCTCGAAGCGCAAGCAGAGCTATATCGGGGAGAATCCCAAGAACCAACTGCTGCTCCTCACCGATACGGCCAGTCCAAAACTGCTGCTTACATTTGGCGGAGCAGACGCATTCCGCGGAACGCAGGAGGTCAACGTGAACGAGTTTGCCATAATAAAAGGTTTCAAGGCCCGCGGCAAGCGGCTCACTACCTACGACCTTGCCGATCTGCAGGAACTGGAACCGGAAGAAACACCCGAAGAAGATGCAGGCAATGTAGAGACTCCAACTGATGGCGGCGCTGAGACTGCAACAGAACCGCAGGCAGAGGAAAGGGAAAACCTTGACCCCGACGCCGGCAAGAGCCGACAGCAGATAATCGACGAAATAACGGGACAGCTGAATCTCTTCGACGACTAAAAAACAATACGGCAGAAATGGCAGTTAACGATATGAGCGAGTTTCAGAAATCCAGGCAGTTGCTAAAGCGTGTCGCCTTCCTCGTCTTTGCTATATTGGCACTTGCGGGGATTAACGACACAATGACGAAAGCACAAAACGCCAAAGTGATAACCAACACACGGCTGGTGGGAGCGGGAAGCAGGAACGTGCTCGACACGTATCTGTCCAACGAGAAATACAAGGGAGCGGACGTCAGGTACATTTCTCATACCTTACGCCAGCGCGAGGAAGGCCGGTGGGTGCGCCTGATAGTGCATCAAGGCAGCATAAGCACCATGCGCAACAGGGCCGACAACAGTAGCGAGATGGGCGGCGACTATAAGTTCAGCTACGGATTGCTGCGTGAATGGAAAATGCTTGGCGGAAACCTTAGCGTAAAGGCAGGCGGAATGGTCGATGCCGATGCCGGCTTCCTGTACAACACACGCAACACCAACAATCCCGCACAGGCGCGTTTCAATGTAGACATAGTCCCTGTGGCTATTGCCGCCTACCGCTTTGCGGTGGGAAAGGTGCCTCTGACGGTCAACTACGAGGTGAGTGCGCCGTTGTGCGGACTTATGTTCAGTCCGAACTACGGTCAGTCGTATTACGAAATATTCTCCGAAGGAAATTACGACCATAACATTGTGCCGACCACATTCGTGTCAACGCCATCTCTCCGCCACATGCTCACTCTCGATTTCAACGTTGGCAAGACGACTCTGCGTGTTGGATATTTGGGCGATTTCAGGCAAGCCAAGGTTAATGGACTGAAATACCACGGATGGTCGAACATGTTTGTTGTCGGAATAACGCGGCGTTTCAAGATAGTGAGAATGTAGTTTGCAACGCTAAAAAAACAGAGGGACGGGTTATGGAAAAACTGACATCAAAAACGCCAAAGTGCAAAACTTCGCTTTTTTTCTTGCTTCTTAGCATGTGCAGCCTTCTCTTGCTGCCGACGCTGGTGTCGTGTGTTGACGAGGAAGAGCTTGACAATACCCCAAGAGGAAACTTCGAAGCCTTGTGGAAAATAATAGACCAGCGTTATTGCTTCTTCGGATAC
Organism: uncultured Alistipes sp.; assembly: GCA_963590505.1. Taxonomy (GTDB): domain Bacteria; phylum Bacteroidota; class Bacteroidia; order Bacteroidales; family Bacteroidaceae; genus Prevotella. The sequence goes on from CAVAPC010000048.1 coordinate 12,528, forward strand.
AAAAAAGCCGCTTATGGCTTGGACTGGGATGCAGTGCATGAAAAATACTCCGCAAGGATAGACAACAGCATGTCGGAAAACCAGTTGTTTGAAGTGCTGGGGAACATGCTCGGCGAACTGCGCGACGGCCACGTTAACCTTTATGCCTCGTTCAATACGGCACGATACTGGAAATGGCATGAAAACTATCCGCAGAATTACAGCGATACCCTTGAACGCCGATACCTTGGAACGGACTACAGAATGGCGGGCGGACTGAAATACAGGCGGCTTGACGACAATGTTGGTTACGTTAGATGCGCCAGCTTTGAAACGGCAACAGGCGACGGCAACCTTGACGAAGCCCTTCTTTATCTCGCACCATGCAATGCGCTGATAGTGGATGTGCGCAACAACGGCGGAGGACAGATAACGGCGGCAGAGAAACTTGCCGCAAGGTTTACAAACAACGAAATCCTTGTGGGCTATCTCCAGCATAAAACGGGGACGGGGCACGAAGACTTCTCGTCGATGGAAGAGCAAAAGCTGAAGCCTTCAAAAGGCGTGCGCTGGCAAAAACGCGTCTATGTGCTGACCAACCGCTCCGTATTCAGCGCTGCAAACGAATTTGTAAAATACATGAAATGCTGCCCTCTGGCCTGCATCATTGGCGATACTACAGGCGGAGGAGCCGGCATGCCCTTCAGCAGCGAACTGCCAAACGGGTGGAGTGTCAGGTTCAGCGCATGTCCAATGTATGACAAGGACAAAAACAGTACGGAGTTCGGTATAGCTCCAGACCGTAGCGTTTCCATTTCGGACGCAGACATGGCGCGGTGCATTGACACTATTATAGAATATGCGCGCGCATTGGCTTCCGAATAATTCCGTGGATTGTCGTTTCGTTACGTTTCATAACATTTAACGGGATAAATGGATTGTAAATAGCGGAAAAAACGTAACTTTGCAAAATATATTCCGGCCGAGTGCGAATATGCTTGCGGGTGGAATTTCTGAAAGAATAACAACAAAAACAAGATAAAATCATGGCACAAGAAGACGTTTTTAAAAAAATCGTTTCACATTGCAAGGAATACGGATTCGTTTTTCCGAGCAGTGATATCTACGACGGACTGGGAGCAGTTTACGACTACGGCCAGAACGGTGTGGAGATGAAGAACAACATCAAGGAATACTGGTGGAAGAGCATGGTGTTGCTCCACGACAACATCGTTGGTATCGACTCTGCAATTTTCATGCACCCTACGATCTGGAAGGCAAGCGGGCACGTTGACGCTTTCAACGACCCTCTTATTGACAACCGTGACTCGAAGAAACGCTACCGTGCTGACGTACTCATAGAAGACCAGATCGCCAAATACGAGGAAAAGATAGACAAAGAGATAGCCAAGGCACGCAAGCGCTTCGGCGAAAGCTTCGACGAGGCGAAATTCCGCGAGACCAATCCGCGCGTAATGGAGCATCAGGCAAAACGCGACGCATTGCACGAACGCTATACGCAGGCTATGCAGGGACCGAATCTTGAGGAACTGAAACAGATTATAATAGACGAGGAAATTGTTGACCCCATCAGCGGAACGAAGAACTGGACTGACGTGCGCCAGTTCAACCTTATGTTCTCTACGGAAATGGGCTCCACTTCCGATGCGTCAAGCAAGATATACTTGCGTCCGGAAACGGCACAGGGAATATTCGTGAACTATCTGAATGTACAGAAGACCGGACGCATGAAGATTCCTTTCGGTATCGCTCAGATTGGCAAGGCTTTCAGAAACGAGATAGTTGCCCGTCAGTTCATTTTCCGCATGCGCGAGTTCGAACAGATGGAGATGCAGTTCTTCGTTAAGCCGGGCACTGAAAAGGAATGGTTTGCAAAATGGAAAGAATTCCGTATGAAATGGCACCAGGCACTGGGCTTCGGTTCAGAAAACTACCGTTTCCACGATCATGAGAAACTGGCTTTCTACGCAAATGCAGCCACAGACATCGAATTCAAGATGCCTTTCGGTTTCAAGGAAGTGGAAGGAATACACAGCCGCACGGACTACGACCTGAAACAGCATGAGAAGTTCTCCGGACGTTCCATAAAATATTTCGATCCGCAGACAAACGAGAGCTATACTCCGTATGACATAGAAACAAGTATCGGCGTTGACCGTATGTTCCTTTCCGTTATGTGCCATTCGTATGAAGAGGAGAAGCTGGAAAACGGAGAAACACGCGTGGTGCTGAAGTTGCCGGCAGCTCTTGCACCGGTGAAACTCGCAGTCATGCCGCTTGTGAAGAAAGACGGTCTGCCAGAGAAGGCACGCGAAATAATCAACAATCTAAAGTTCCACTTCAACTGTCAGTATGACGAGAAGGATACCATCGGAAAGCGTTATCGCCGTCAGGATGCAATCGGAACTCCGTATTGTGTGACAGTAGACTATGATACATTGACCGACAACTGCGTTACACTGCGCTTCCGCGACACCATGGAGCAGGAGCGTGTGAATATAGATCAGCTTGCCTCGATCATTGAAGACAAGGTGAGCATCGCAAGCTTGCTGAAGAAACTACAGTAATCGGGCCACCTCTTTATAAACCATATCATTGGAAATGAACAGAAAATCATTATTCGCTCTATTCCTTTTCCTCGTGGCATCAGTTGGCGCAGGACTTGTTTCCTCGTGCAGCGAAAACAACGACGAGGAGGAAGAGTATGCCAACTGGCAGAAACGCAACGCTACATATTTTGACAGTATATTCAACGTGGCGCTTGCCAACGCCGACGGGAAATGGGATACGATACGTGCGTGGTCGATGACTTCTGACGTGGCATCGCTGGCAAGGACAAATTATATTGTCGTGCATAAGGAAGAGACCGGGTCAGGAACAGTCTGTCCGTTGTACACCGATTCTGTTTTGGTTCATAACTTCGGCAGGCTAATACCGTCGAAGACCTATAAAACAGGATATGTCATAGAGAAAAGTTATGAAGGAGACATCGATGACTATGACGAGAAGACCGCACGCACAAAAAAATGGGCGGTAAACGGACTTATTGACGGATATACGACGGCTTTGCAGAACATGCACGTTGGTGACAGATGGAAGGTGTATGTGCCCTGGACGCTGGCTTACGGAACTACGGACTACAACAAAACGATACCGGCATACAGTGTTCTCGTATGGAACATCAAATTGCTCGGTATTTATCATCCAGGTGAAACCGTGCCTGACCTAAACGCCAAGATGCATAATACAGGCGTATGGACAACGGAGTAACATCAGAATAGAAACTAATGACAAGCGGAAGGCACGGGCTTTCCGCTTGTTGTCGTTTTTACAATAGGCTTGCAGAATTGTTTTGTCGCCAATTTTCGGACCACCTGCAAAAACGTGTGGCAATCAAAACACAATAAAATTCCCAGTTGTACGTTTTGAT
>CAVAPC010000049.1:0-14910 GCA_963590505.1 uncultured Alistipes sp.
AGTTGGTAGAGCAAAGGACTGAAAATCCTTGTGTCCCCGGTTCGATTCCTGGTGGTACCACTTCTGAAAATGAGAGAGTTACACAAACAGTGCAACTCTTTTTTTGTTATTTACCACGATTTACGCCCGAAATCGGGCTGTTTTTCTGTATTGTTCCCAAAATCAAGCGAAGAATCAGAGAAAAACATAAATTTGTATCGAAATACGATTACTACGACACTCTACATACCGAAAGTCGTGAAGCCGTAGCTAACGATGTGGTCGAAGCTCTTAAAAATTGGGAAAGAGAGGAATAATTATGCAGGACTTCTTATTATGGAACAAAATAGCTCGTATCATAGCACAGTTAGCTGATACGTTGCATATATCAACCGACAGAGCATTGCAGATATTCTATGACTCCGATGTCTGCCAAATGCTGCATGACAAAGAGCTTGGCTTGCATCTGATGAGCGATACGTATATTGTAAATGACTTGATAGAGGAGCTAAGAAACAAGCAATAGCAACAACAATGGACAAAGGGCAATTTTTATTATATCAAACTCCTGACGGTGATTCACGGATAGAAGTGAAGCTGCAAAACGATACAGTCTGGCTATCGTTTGACTAGATGGCAGAGTTGTTTCAGCGTAACAAGTCCACTGTCTCACGGCATATTTACTCATGTTTGTCAAGTTAAATTTATTCCGCCAACGGGTTGTGGAAAAGAAATACATGAAAAAAAGACTGAAATATACACTGCTGTCGCTTGGCAGCATAATCGCAGTTGCTGCCGTCGTACTCACCGTAATGTTTGTCGTGAGACATTCCAAGGTGAAGAGATTGTTGAGAAGGGCTGCTTCCATTTCCAATGTCTTTGTCGACAGACTGAAAGGGAAGCCCTACAGCAAGAGCGACTACGACGGCATCGATGTGTCCAACAACAACGGATTCATCCGGTGGAAGAAGGTGGCCCAGGACCAACGGATAAAATACGTCTACATCAAGGCGACGGAGGGCAATGGGTATGTGGACCCTCGCTATCGACAGAATGTCAGGGGAGCAAGAAAGGCAGGTCTGAAGGTCGGCTCTTACCATTTCTTAACCTCCAGGTCATCGGCCACCGCCCAGTTCCTGCATTTCCAGAGCGTGGCGAAGAAGAGCGAACAGGACCTGCTTCCTGTGCTGGATATCGAGGAACAAGGCATCAAAGGCGGATGGAAAGGACAGCAGTTGGTGGACAGCGTGAAGGTGTTTGCCAAATTGGTGAAGAAGCATTATGGCAAGTATCCGGTCATCTATTGCAACGAGCACTTTTACAACAAGGAACTTGACGCCCAGTTCAACCGCTACTACCTCTTCATCGCCAACTACAACAATGTTGCTCCGGACGTTGACGGCAAGGGGAAGTGCAACATCTGGCAATACACGGAGCGCGGGCATCTCCGCGGCATCGGCGAGTATGTGGACCTGAGCCGGTTCTTGAACGGGACTACCATTGACGACCTGACACTGTAGTTTTATCAGACATTGGGATCATGCACAGAAATCAGTAGCGAAACCTGTTCTGCCTGTACGGATGGAGAATCCAGTGGGTGAGGTGTCTCACCGCACAATAAGGAAGGGATAACTTTTATACCGCTAAAGTTCTGCATGGCATGCGGCAAGTTCGAACGCAGGAACATGGGAACGTAAAAAATCCCACCGTTAAAGAAGGTACATTTTTTAGCAAATCACAACTGAAAAGTACAGGTGTTTGGGGACTATTTTCGTTATTCGGCAACTGAAACTGAACGGAAATCCAAAGAAAAAGCCTACATTTGCATTATATTCCGACAATAACTTAATACCATACACATGCACATAACATCAAGATTAGCGGCAACGCTTGCATTGTCTGCAATGACGTGCGGCACAGTTTTGAGCGCAACGCCACAGGAACGGCCACGCGTGCTTATAAGCACTGACATCGGCGGCACTGACCCCGACGACAACCAGTCAATGACACACTTGCTCATGTATTCCGACCTGTTCGACCTGGAGGGGCTCGTGTCGTCCCCGTCGTTCGGATGCGGCAGCGCCAAGGAAATACTCCACATGATAGACCTCTACGAGCAGGACTACCCTGCCCTGCGCAGCCATGCCAGCGTTATGGCGCCAGCCGACCTGCGCCGCCTGGTGAAGCAAGGGCGCAGCGGCGAGATGCCTGCCTGCGGATACGGGAAAGCGACAGAAGGTTCAGAATGGATTGTGCAGCAGGCAAGGAAAGACGACCCTCGCCCGCTCTACGTACTGGTGTGGGGATGTCTGGAAGACGTGGCGCAGGCGCTGCACGATGCACCGGACATTGCACGGAAGATACGCGTCTACTGGATTGGCGGCCCCAACAAGAAATGGGGATGCAACAGCTATAACTTTGTTGCCGGCAATTTCCCCGATTTGTGGATGATAGAGAACAACGCTTCATACCGCGGCTTCATAACCGACAACGACAAGATGGAGCTGATAGAGGAATATAAAGGTGTGCAAAAGAACGCCGCACGCTACGGGGCGGGCTACTACGACTATGCCATGCGCGGCCACGGCACACTGGGCAGCAACTTCAAGAAATACTACGACGGCATTGTGAAGATGGGCGACACGCCTTCGCTGCTTTACATGATGAACGGCAATCCCGCCGACCCTACGGGCGAATCGTGGGGCGGCAGCTTCGCTCCCATCCGCCACAGCAGCCGGCGGATAATAACGCAGCAGCTTACGGAGCGCGACACAGTGCCGGTGTACAGCATCATGGAGTTCCGCTTCAAAGGTCCGCAGAAGAACGACATTTCACCGGACAGCGTATGCTTCACCGCGAGCATTGACAAGCAGACATGGCGGGGCTATTATGCAGGAAACGGCACATACATCGTGCGCTATGCCCCCAAGGCCCCGGCACGCCTCACCTATGTGACATCTTCAACAATAAAGGAGCTGGACGGGATGAAGGGTGAATTCACCGTCAGCGATGTCTGGCCGGGCAAAGAGCATGCCGACGACTACCGGCTGGGCAACCACTGGTACAGCGACCGCCCCGATCGCGAACTCTACGAAGGAAAGTGGCAGGGTGCGAAGACGACGCGCCGCTGGCGTGAGGATGTGCTTAAAGACTGGGCAAAACGATGGGCGTGGCTAAAATAAGCAAGCGTCGTTGCAGTTAGAACGCAGTTAAGAAACCGGGAAAAGGAAACATAAAACATACCGTGCCGATACTTCATATTGCGAAGTAAGGCACGGTATGTTTATTTTTGCATGTTCAGTAAAGTCAGGCTTTGCCTGAACACGGATTCTATCTAACGGTTATTTTCTGTCCGTTAACCACGTAAATGCCCGGAGCGAGACTGCGGGTTGATGTCATGCCCTCGCCCACGAGTTTTCCGTCTACAGTATACACATTGAAAGGCTTTGCATTGTCGCCGGCCTCTATTGCGTGGATAGCGTCGGGCACAAGCGTTGCTATGGTAGGAGCCGACTCTCCGTCGGTATATACTGCCGTCACTGCGTATACGCTACCGTTGTTGCCGTCTGCATCAACGTAGTGCAGGTCTGAAGCCCCGACGCTCTTCAGCAGAACGTTGTCGCGGTAAATGTTGTATCCCGTAAGTACGCCGTTCCCTGCCACGTATTCCACATCGTCAATGCCAAGCATGAATCCGCCCTCTGCTGTTATATGATGGATTGCAAAGCGAACAGCACCCTGCGGAACGTCGAACGTCACTTCTTCCCACGCACCGCTCTCAACGGTAACAGTCTTAACGAGTTTGAAGTCCGCACTGTCAGTTCCTGCCGTAGAGTAAAGCAGCTCGATAGTCTCAGGATAGTTGTTCTCGCTGTCGCCCTGGTTGAGCGCAAAGAACTTGACCGTCTGCTTTTCGCCGGAGAGTGAAGGACTGATGAGCCAGTTGTCGGCGTCGAGGAAACTGTCGTCAGAAACGCTGAACACAGCCGCAGCATATTTGTTGCCCGTGTGAGGGGTCATCTCGGGATTGCTTTCGAGGATATCCGAAGATATGGCGTTCGGTTCGAAAATCTCGAAGGCGAAAGGAGTGCCCTGGTTTCCGTAGTCATAGCCGTTGAACAATGCGCCGGCATAGCCTTTGTCGCCGTCGATGCAAGTCCATCCGCCGAAGTTGTCTGCCGTCCAGGTATCATAGTCTTCAAAGCTTTCGGCAATCTTCTGCTTGCCGTCTGCCGGAGCAGCCCACCCGATCACAGCGCCTTCGGAACTGTTGCATACTGTTGCCGATGCCGGTGCAGGCTTCTGCGAGCCAATGAGCTGAAGCGTGGCTGAAGCCGTGTTGTTGCTCCTGTCCTTATCGAGGACATACACTACCTGTGCCGTCAGTTCTACGCTCGTTCCGTCAAGGAATATGCTCGGCGTGTAATCAAAGGCAAGGGTGTCAGTTTCCATCGGGGCGAGCACGTCGACAACGTCTTTTGTCTCTATGGCCTTGTCGCCTTCAAACAAACGGATACTGTAAGCGGAAGCGTTGTTTTCGCCGCAGTTCGTCACCATAACCGTAACTTTGCCCGTTTCTCCCTTCTTAAGCTTTTCGGGAACAGAAACGACAGCAGCCAGGTCGTCGGAATATACATCGCGCACCTGAACGTTGTCTATCGGCAGAAGTCCCCTTCCGTTTCCGAGGAAGCGCACTATGATATACCGTTCGTTGGCGTATTTTGAGAGAGAGAGGCATTCCGAGAGCCACGGCGTCATGCCGTCGGGGTTGTCGAACTCATAGGTCTTCAGATTGTCCACCGTTCCGTCGCTCTTCTGCACCTGCACTGTCATGGAAGCATTTTCAGCAAATTCGCTGCGCAGGTTGAAATAGAGCTTCATGTTGCTGGCACCTGCGGGCGATATCTTTCCTGTGGCAAAGTATGACTCGTCGCCGCATCCGTCGAACACAGCCACACCCGTTTGTCCGCCTGCGGGCGAAACGACGTCGCCGTTAAGATACCATGACGACGATCCGCTGACGTTCATCCACCACAGTCCGGAGGCAACGGAGCCGTTGTCGAACGTTTCGCTGTATGGCAGAGTATAGGGCGAACCGGTCACTATCGTCTGCGCTGAACTGTAGCCGCCAAGTCCCTTTACGTTCTGCGGCTGCACAAATACGGTGAGCAGTTGCTGCTCTCCCTCGTCGGTATTCATGGTGATGCTGCTGTTTGTCACGCCGCACACGCTGTCAAGACGGTTGCCGTATTCATAGCCATAGAAGTCATCGTAGGTTATGTTGTCGTAAAGGTTATAGGATATGTTTTTGGAATCCACGTAACCGCCGTTCTGTCCCTGTGTGACGCCGTTCCATGATACGTCGACCGACGTGGCATTGTCGCGCACAGAGATGCTCGTTGCATCAACGGCAGCAGGAATGTCAGTTCCAACGAACGCACTCTTTGCCAGCGTTACCCTTCCGGCTCCGCTTCCGTTGTAAAGAAGAACCTTGTAGGCATACGTTGCGTCGGTGTCGACATTGTCTTCACAGCTTGCAGAGTGGCCGGGCACAAGTCCGTCGGTCAAGGTCTTTACTACATTGCCGTCGCGTATGACTTCTGCCTTTTCCACCGACTGCAGTTTTGCTCCGCCAATGGTCTTGTCGGGAAGCGTAAACGAAACTTTCACGCTTTTTGCTCCTTCCGCATCCGGAATCAGGCGGAAATTGCTTACCGAGTCGGGTGCAGCTGTGTTGTGACCTTCGCTGACGTGAACTCCGAACAGCAGCAGGTTGAATCTGTCAGGCTCGCTTATTGCATGGAAACCTATTCTTATGTTCTGGTCTTTCTCCGGAGTGATGTATGAAGTGAACTCCTTCTTTTCCGTGAGTGGGGTTGAGCTGAGCAATGTCCCCCCGAAAGCCGTGGGATCGTCGCCCTCGCCGTATTTCACTTCAAGCTGCTCCGTATACTGTTCTATGGTGTTCGAAGCGGTAAAGGTCACTGCATATTCCTTTCCTGCTTCCAGCTTAAGAGACGGAGTGAGGAGCCAGTCGTCGCCGCTGTTCTCGCCATTGTAAACATAGTATGCACAATTCTGGTCCGGATGGTAGCCCCATGTGCAACCGTCGCCGTTGGCGTCTATTACGGTCATAAGGTCAAGCGATGTCTCGTCGGCGAAGTCGTTGTCGTATGGCGGCACTATTGCCGGTCCTGCAACGACCTTGTTGCTTGTAGCCTCTCCACTGCTCATGTCTCCGTTTACGGCAACCACGCCGTATGTGTAGGCGGTGAGCGATTCGGGATTGAGCGATTCGGAGAAAGATGCGGCCGTAATTCCTTCTGCCACGGTTTCCGCATCGGGATAACGCGTAACGTTGTATTTCAGTTCGCCAATGAAGCCGTCGTTATAGCCTGCGGTGGGTGCAGTCCACGAAAGGTTCACTTCTCCCGTTTCGCTGTTTGACTTTACCGTAAGGTCTTCAACGGGGAAAGGCTCGTCATAGCCGATATATCTGCTTGCCTTTGCCTGCGGGCTGCGTCCCACGGTGTTTGACGTTGTAACAGTGAAGGTGTGCTCTCCGCTTCCGCCTACGGTGATATCGTGGCTTACGGCAGTGCCGGCGGTTGTCGTGCCTGTGGCAACGGTTTCTCCGTCGACTTCTATTGTATATGAAAGCTCACCCGTCAGCGTCTCTCCTGCAAATGTTGTCGATGGAGCGGTGAAGCTTACCGTTCCGGTGAAAGACGGATCGGAATAGGACAGGCTGAGTTCGCTTATCGCCGCGGGTGCTCCGTCTTCTGCCTCAGGAGCAGGTATTGTCAGCGCATATACTTGTTCCTGGCCGGTAAATTCGCCAACCTTTGTTGCAGCGCCCGAAACGAGATCTACCGTGTATAAAGCAGAGTATTCGCTACCGTCGATAGCCGCCCAATAGAACGTGCCTGTCTTCTGGTCTATTTCTCCGCTCTGCTCGTACACACTGCCGGAACTGTTTATGAGCGAAAGACCGGTGGACCCGACAAGCGTCTCCTTTGCAGTCTTTGCGTCTATCTTGTAAAGGTTGCCGTCTGACGCCACGCCATAAAGCACGTTGTCTTTGGTTATGCCGATAGCTATATACCAGTTGGATAGGGTTCCTATTGTGGAGCGCTTCAACGTGCTGTAGTCCATAACGCCCAATTCATATCCTGTGGCAGTGGAGTTATAGAACTCTCCGTACACTTTCCCGTCGGAAGACACAGCCAGTTCTGTGGCTATGAGCGAAATGTCGTCAAGCCCGCAGGAAGAAATCTGCTCTCCCGTCTCTGCATTGTAACTTGCGTATGTTATGAAGATGTAGCCGTCGTTGGAAAACCAGTTAACTTCATGGAACACGCCATCAACAAGTGCACCACCGCCGTTGGCTGCAAAGTCGTCGTTCATCCACAATAGCTCCGTATCCACAGGATCGCTTGCCCTGAAAGAATACAGACCTCGCTTCATCTCATCCCAGAAGCTGGAATATACCACATTTCCGTAAAGTTCCCTGCCGTCGGCAGTACGCATTACCGGAACTTTCGGCATGGCAGTTGCCGTGCTTTTCCCATTCTGCCTGGAAATTCTTTTCACTTCGGCTCCCTGCATTGGAGCACCAAACATCTTGTTCCTTACTGCGCATAGGGCTGGATAGCTCTTTTCAAATGCCCTTACATTTGCCGCCCGCTGGACTGGCAACAGCTTTTGCTTGACTACATGCTCTGCGGAAACGCCGGATATGCGCTGGCCGTACTGACTGCGTTGGCCAAACGAGGGCAACGAGGCGAGCATCATCATTAAAGCAAAAACAAGTGATTTTCTTTTTACCATTTACAAAAAAATAATCGTTTATAAAAAATAACGCTTTAGTATTTGAATTTTCTAAGAATTTCCCTCAAAAAGATATCGATTTTGCAAAAGTACTAATTAAAAGTCATTATACATCTTGAAAGAACATCTTTTTTAGCATCACGCCGAGCAACGGAAGACAATCCGTTTTGATGCATGTTGAAAGCAGCATTTCATCGCGGACGCAATTTCAGTTGAGCGGCAAGAACGGGAAGTGCACTTTGAAAACCAGCATATTTTCACTATATTTGAATAGCCGAGGCATTATCTGGAACATGCATGTTGACGCTTATCACATCATTTCTGCATTATATGCACACCAAGGAGCAGAATAATCCAAAAAGGTGAAATTCATACATCACAGGAATGGATGCATATTAAAGGAATGAAGAAACGCAAAAAACATGTTTTTTAAGCATACGCTTTGAAAAGGGCAATGAATTTACAATTATTTAACTATCGATAAAAACATAACGCAATGAAGAAAACACTACTCGCCGCATTGTTTGCCACAATGGTAGGCTACACCGATGCACAGACAATCGAAATTGCAACACAGGTTGACACAACGGCTACAGACACTATCGCCACAGTTGAACAGAACACACAAACCAGCAAAATAGACTCACTGGAGCAACAGGTGGCAGCCTTGCAGGCAAAAGAGACACAGCGCGACAAGAATGACTACGACAAAGCCATATGGAGACGCCACAAATACTTCATCATTGGATTTTCAAGCCAGAAGCTCAACCAGGGAGCAAAAGAAGGCGAACAGTTAAAGAGCCAGTTTGCCGTAAACCTTAACTGGGGCAACACTTACTACTTGCACAAGAAAGCTATCGCGGACGTCCTGAAAATTGGTTTGGACTGGTCATGGATCAACATCTCGTTCGCAAAATACAAAAGCGGCAGCGGCATAAACATCAACACCGACTATGACAATTACCAAAAAGACAATGATTCCAAAAAAGACAACAAAAACGACGTCGAACTTGGCGTTTACCAGCTGGAAGCAGGCATGAGCATAGGTCCTTCGTTCAATGTTGCTCCTTTCTACCACCTGGGCAAGGGGCTGCAACACCTGAAGGCCAACGTGTATTTCCACTATACCCCATCCTACTCCATGCTTCTTGAAAGCTACAAAGGAGAGAATGAAGTCAACCATGCCTTTGCCAACTTCTTCAACATCGGCTTGGACATAGCCTACAAAGCTATTTCCGTTGGATATGAATACCGCTGGGGTAGCGCGAAATACGATGTCACCGACTTTGAAAACAGCAAGAACAGCGGAGAAAAGATAAAGATGGACACAAAGACTTCCACATTCTTTGTAAGGTTCAATTTCTAAAAGATCTTCCCATCTCCCCTCTGGTTAGAATCAACGCAGACTTTAACCGGCACGAAAACCAGCACATGAACATTATATAGTAGCAGACCTTACGGTTTTATGTAAAGAAAGGGATACGCCCCAAAAGCGCATCCCTTTCTGTTTTTATGCTCTGGCGGTTTTAAAGAAGTTCCGCCTCAATTGTTTTCGAATCTGTTCAGAGCACCGTAAAGCGGTGCCTCTACAACAAGGCTCAGAGTTTCTGCTTTACCTCTATTTCGGTGTATGTTTCTATGATGTCGCCCACCTGTATGTCGTTGAAGTTTACAAGCGAGATACCGCACTCGAAGTTTACGCCAACTTCCTTCACGTCGTCCTTGAAGCGCTTCAGCGCGTTTATGTCGCCAGTGTGTACAACTATACCGTCGCGCACCAGGCGTGCCTTGTCTGAGCGATGAACCTTTCCTTCCGTAACGAAAGCTCCGGCAACCGTACCCACCTTGGAAATCTTGTAGACCTCACGCACTTCAACCTGTCCGGTGACAACTTCCTTAACAACCTTGTCGAGCATTCCTTCCATTGCAGACTTGACATCTTCGATGGCATCGTAGATTACGGAATATGTATTTATTTCAACGCCTTCCTGGTCGGCAAGTTTGCGCGCAGCGGCAGAAGGACGAACCTGGAAGCCGACGATAAGCGCGTCGGATGCATCGGCAAGAGTAACGTCGCTTTCGGAAATCTGTCCTACGGCTTTGTATATGACGTTTACCTTTATCTTCTCTGTAGAAAGCTTTATGAACGAATCGCTCAAAGCCTCGATACTACCGTCGGTGTCACCCTTCACAATGATGTTCAGTTCCTTGAACGAACCGAGTGCGATGCGGTGGCTGATATCGCTCAACGTCAAGCGCTTCTGCGTTCTGAGACCCTGCTCACGCTGCAACTGCAGACGTTTGTTTGCAATGTCGCGTGCTTCCTGCTCTGTTTCGAGCACATGGAAAGCATCGCCCGCCGTAGGAGCACCGTTCAGTCCGAGTATTATTGCAGGCTCTGCCGGTTCTGCCTTCTCTATGCGCTGGTTACGCTCATTGAACATAGCCTTTATACGGCCGTAGCTTGTTCCGGCGATAACGTTGTCGCCCACACGCAGTGTTCCGTTGCTTACGAGCACTGTGGATATATATCCCCTACCCTTGTCAAGCGACGATTCTATCACGCTTCCTGAGGCCTTGCGGTTGGGGTTTGCCTTCAGTTCGAGCATGTCGGCTTCAAGCAGAACTTTCTCAAGAAGTTCTTCAACGCCCAAGCCTTTCTTTGCACTTATTTCCTGACACTGGTATTTTCCGCCCCATTCCTCAACAAGAAGGTTCATGTTGGCAAGGTCTTCGCGTATTTTGTCGGCATTGGCACCCGGCTTGTCAATCTTGTTTATTGCAAACACCATCGGAACGTTTGCTGCCTGTGCGTGAGCTATTGCCTCTCTTGTGGTCGGCATCACGCTGTCGTCGGCTGCTATTATTATTATGGCGATGTCGGTTACCTGTGCTCCGCGGGCACGCATGGCGGTGAACGCTTCGTGTCCAGGCGTATCAAGGAACGTTATGTGGCGTCCGCTCTTAAGCTCAACGTTGTATGCACCGATATGCTGCGTGATTCCTCCGGCCTCGCCGGCAATAACGTTGGTGTTGCGGATATGGTCGAGCAAAGAAGTCTTTCCGTGGTCTACGTGTCCCATTACGGTAACGATAGGTGCGCGGGGCAGAAGATCGTTCTCGTCGTCCGGCTCCTCGTTGATTGCCTCCGAAACTTCCGCACTGACATATTCTGTCTTGAAGCCGAATTCGTCTGCCACGAGGTTGATGGTTTCGGCATCCAGGCGCTGGTTGATCGACACCATTATACCTACGCTCATGCATGTGCCTATAACCTGGTTTACTGACACGTTCATCATGTTGGCAAGTTCGCTCACGGTAACGAATTCCGTCAGCTTCAGTATCTTGCTTTCTGCCTTTTCCTCAGCACGCTGCTCCTTGAGGTGCTCCTGAGCAGCATCGCGTTTTTCCTTGCGGTATTTTGCTCCTTTCTTGTTCTGGCCTTTGCTCGTAAGACGTGCAAGCGTCTCCTTTACCTGGCGTGCTACATCTTCCTCGCTAACCTCTGCGGGTTTCTGTCCGCCGCGTTTGCGGTTCTTCTTTTTGTTGCCCGTACCGGCATTCTTCTGTCCAGCCTGCTGGCCGTTGTTCTGCTTTGAAGCTGCAGCAATGTCAACGCGGTCTTTGTTTATGCGCTGTCGCTTCTTGCGCTCGCCGTTGTTTGAATGGGCAGCATTTGATGCTCCGGCCTGTCCCTTGTCTTCGCGTTCCTTGCGGCGTTCTTCCTTGCTCTTCTTCTTGGGACGCGTGCTCTGGTTCAATGCCGAGAGGTCAATTTTGCCGAGCACGTTCACCTTTGGAGTAAGTTTCTGCTCGCTGCGCAATGTGAACACCTTAGGTTCTGCCGGCGCTGGCTCTGCCTGTGTCTTTGTCTCTGCCTCGGGAACTTTGGCTACCGGTGTTTCAACCTTAGGTTCTGCAACTGCGGCAACCGGTTTCTGCGGAGCTGGAGTTTCTTCCACTTTCTTTTCTGCGGGTGCTTCCGGCTTTTTGACTTCGGGCTGCACCTTCACTGTCTCTTCTTTAGGCTGGCTTACGGCAGAAGCCTTTGCCTTGTTGTCGTCTGTCTTAGGCGATGCGGCACCAGATTTTGCTGACGGGCGTTTGCCCAAGGTGCTGAGGTCTATTTTTCCCAGCACTGTATATTTCTGCTGCGGCCTTGGTTCGTTGGATGATGCCGGCTTTCTGTCGCTGCGCACCTTTTCCTTCGGACGTTTCTGCAGCAGTTTTTCTGCCTGCGAGCGCTCCTCCTTGTCGGTCTTGTATGCTTCGACAAGTGCATTGTACTGCCCTTCGGTAAGTTTGGAGTTTGGTCCTTCCGGTGCAGCTCCGAGCTCGCTTCTTTTTTTCAGGAAATCAACTGCCGTTTGAAGTCCGATGTTCAATTCACTAATTGCTTTGTTTAATCTGATGCTCATATTTAATTATTTACCCTTCTTCTTTTCTCTGTTATTATTTTTAGGTGCCGTGTATGTACAGGGCGGCACGCCCCGTTTCTGTGTGGCATGCCGCCGTGTCAGCGCATTATTCGAACTCGGCCTTCAGCACTTCGAGCACGTTGTCTACTGTTTCTTCTTCCAAGTCAGCTTTCTCTACAAGCATCTCGCGCGGAGCATTGAGAACGGCTTTTGCCGTGTCAAGTCCTATGCCCTTGATGGCGTCTATTATCCATTGGTCTATCTCGTCGGCAAACTCGTCAAGATAGATGTCTTCCTCCTGCGGATCGCCTTCCTTGGTGTCTCGGAACACGTCGATGGTATATTCCGTCAGCATACTTGCCAGCTTTATGTTCATACCGCCGCGGCCTATCGCCAGCGACACTTCCTCGGGTTCAAGGAAGACCTCTGCCTTGTGGTTCTCTTCGTCGATGTTCATCTTCGACACTCTTGCGGGGCTGAGCGCACGCTGAATGAAGAGTTTCGTGTTTGAGGTATAGTTTATCACGTCGATGTTCTCGTTGCACAGTTCCTTCACAATGCCGTGTACGCGGCTTCCCTTCACACCGACACAAGCTCCCACCGGATCAATGCGCTCATCATAGCTTTCCACTGCAATCTTGGCTCTTTCGCCCGGCATGCGCGCTATGCGCTGAACGGTGATAAGGCCGTCGGCTATTTCGGGAACTTCCTGTTCGAGCAATCTCTGCATGAATAAGGGACTTGTGCGGCTGAGGATTATCTTGGGGTTGTTGTTGGCGTTGTCAACGCGCAGTATGACGGCGCGCACTGCTTCGCCCTTGCGGTACTGGTCGCGGGGTATCTGCTCTCCCTTTGGCAGTATCAGCTCGTTGTTCTCGTCGTCGACGAGCAGCACTTCCCTCTTCCACACCTGGTATACTTCAGCGCTGATGAGCTGGCCCACACGGTCCTTGTATTTGTTGTAAAGGCTGTCGTGTTCCAGTTCGAGCACTTTCGACGCCAAAGTCTGGCGGAGGTTTAGTATTGCGCGGCGGCCGAACTTGCTGAAGTCAACCTTTTCGCTCACGTCCTCGCCTATTTCATAGTCTTCCTGGATTTTGCGTGCCTCTGTGAGGGTTATCTCTTTATTGTCGTCGTGCTCTGCATCATCGGCAACGACGGTGCGGTTACGATATATCTCAAAGTCGCCTTTGTCGGGATTGACGATAACGTCGAAGTTCTCGTCGCTGCCGAATATCTTGGCGATGACGTTACGGAAGCTTTCCTCGAGCACACTCATCAGCGTGGTGCGGTCGATGTTCTTGGTTTCCTTGAATTCCTTGAAGGAATCGAACATGCTTACGGTTTCTTCTTTCTTTAACAATGCCATAGCTTATTTGAAACTTATTAAGTATTTTGTATATTTCACGTTGTTCATGCTGAAGGTATGGTCTACATCTTCAACGACAGGACGCTTTGCCCCTTCCTTCTTTACCTTTTCCTTCACGCTTACCACGAAGTTGTCGCCGTCAACGGACTTCAGAAGTCCCTTCCATTTCTTCCCGTCGGAATCCAGCACTTCAACATCCTTCCCTATGAAGTTTACATATTGCTGTTTCACCTTGAACGGCTGGCCGAGACCGGCGCTGCCCACCTCCAGTTCGTAGTCTTCCTCGTCGCGGTTAAGGTTGTCTTCTATGAAGCGGCTGAGCTCCACGCAATCCTCTATCCAGACGCCGTCGGCATGGTCTATTTCAACTACGATTCTGTCGTCCCGACTGATTTCAATGTCTACAAGGAAATATTCTTTGTCCTCCAGCCATTGGTTAACTAAATTCTCAACTACGTTTTTGTCTATCATAAATAAAAATTGTTGTGCCTCCTTCCTCTTGTACAAGCGCCGTGTGCAATTGCTTCAGGTGCAGTACACGGGGATTTAAAATAAAATGAGGAGCTCCTTCGGGGCTCCCCATTCCACTGAACGATGCAAAGTTAACAATTTTTATTAACGTTGCCAAGATTTTGCCTTAAAATATATAATGCGTCAAGTTTTTTAGCGATTTTTTTACACGCCTGAAACAAAAAGGGCGCACGGACCGCAGCCTTCCGGCTGCTTCCGCACGCTCTTGCGTCATTAGATTTTCTTTTATTGGATGTTTTCAGGATTGTCTGAAGCGTTGCGACAACGGCTCCGTCCCGTTTGTCCCCGTCTGTTTGCCGTAGCGTTTGCCTGTGCCGGCAGGGAGCCGCGTTACGCGTCGATGTTTGCGTAAGTTGCGTTCTCCTCTATGAACTGGCGGCGTGGTTCAACGTCATCGCCCATGAGCATGGAGAATATCTCGTCTGCCTCGGCTGCGTTTTCTATGTTCACCTGCTTGAGCAGTCGCGTTTCGGGGTTCATGGTGGTGTCCCACAACTGTTCGGCGTTCATTTCTCCAAGACCTTTGTAACGCTGGGTATGGATGTTCTTGTCGTCATCCTGTCCGTTTCCGTATTTGTCGAGGAACTGCTGGCGCTGTTGTTCGGTGTAGCAATATTCCTTAACCTTGTTTTTGTAAGTGCAAAGATACAGTGGCGGCGTTGCGATATAGAGGTGCCCTTCCTGGATTACCTTTGGCATGAAACGGTAGAAGAGTGTCATGATAAGCGTGTCGATGTGCGATCCATCGACATCGGCGTCGGTCATGATTATTATCTTGTCGTA
>CAVAPC010000050.1:0-13277 GCA_963590505.1 uncultured Alistipes sp.
GGCAGCATTAAAAGCGTATGCACAAACCGCTTAAATTCTAAATCCGAAACTTGAGTAACTTAAAAAAACTACTCTGAGTTTACAAGGGAATGCGGCACAGCCGCACAGTCCAAATTAGGAATGTCGGGGATTAAGATAAATTCAATGTATTGCAGTTCTGTCATTATTGAGCTTGCTTTATTTGCTTTTTGATATAAAACTTATTGTGTAGGTTAACTATTATTAGTAATTTTGCATTTCACAAAAAGGATAAACCGTAAAAGAAAGCATTTTATGAAAGTATTGAAATTTGGAGGAACATCAGTAGGTTCTGTTGAGAGCATAATGAGTTTGAAAAAAATTGTAGAAAGTCAAAAGGAACAGATTATTGTTGTAGTCAGTGCTTTAGGCGGAATCACAGACAAGCTCATTGCCACCTCAAAACTTGCTGTCGCAGGCGATAAAAGATATACAGAAGAATTCGAAAGCATGGTGAAGCGTCACCACGACATGATTGATAAAGTTATAGCAGACGATGAAACTCGCGGCAACCTCACAAGAACAGTAAACAATCTCTTTGAGGAACTGCGTTCCATATATTACGGCGTTTATCTTATCCGCGACCTCAGCGATAAAATACAGTCTGCGATTGTTAGTTATGGCGAACGTCTCAGCAGTTATATCGTGGCATCACTTATCGACAATGCCAAACGCTACAACTCCAGAAAGTTCATTAAAACGGTTTTCAAACACGGAAAGAACATACTTGACAGCGAATTGACAGAACAACTTGTACGTGAGACATTCAATGAATGTAAATATACGGCTATTGTTCCAGGTTTTATTAGTTCCGACCGTGATTCTGGTGAAATAACAAACTTGGGTCGTGGAGGAAGTGACTACACCGCATCCATTATTGCAGCTGCACTCAATGCTGAAATTCTTGAGATATGGACTGATGTCGATGGCTTCATGACGGCAGATCCAAAAGTTATCCATACCGCATATACAATTAACGAATTGAGTTATGTTGAAGCGATGGAACTTTGTAATTTTGGAGCAAAAGTCGTTTATCCACCTACAATATATCCCGTTTGTGTTAAGAACATCCCTATTAAAGTTAAGAATACATTTAACCCAGAGAATCCTGGGACAACAATACTTAAGCATGTTGAAAACGACACAAAACCAATAAAAGGCATATCAAGCATAAAAGGAACAACACTTATTACAGTTACAGGTCTTTCAATGGTAGGAGTTATTGGAGTTAATAGACGAATATTTACCGCTCTTGCCGATAACGGAATTTCTGTATTCATGGTTTCGCAGGCCTCTTCAGAGAACTCTACCTCAATAGGCGTACAAGATGTCGACGCACAAGAAGCCATTAACGTACTCAACAATGAGTTTGCCAAGGAAATAAAGACTGGTGCAATGTTTCCTATGCATGCAGAAAGCAATTTGGCCACTATTGCTATTGTGGGTGAAAATATGAAGCACACTCCTGGCATTGCAGGTAAATTGTTCGGAACCCTCGGCAGAAGCGGTATTAGTGTCATTGCATGCGCTCAGGGAGCTTCAGAAACAAACATATCATTTGTCGTAGACAGCAAGTTCTTGCGAAAGGCATTGAATGTAATTCACGACAGCTTCTTCCTCAGTGAATACAAGGTCCTCAACCTGTTTATCTGTGGTGTAGGAACAGTTGGCGGAAATCTTATAGAACAGATAAAGAGCCAATACCAGGAACTGTTGGAAACGCAACGGCTAAAACTTAATGTAGTAGGCATCGCGTCCAGCCACAATGCAATATACAATCGTGACGGTATAGATCTCGAAAACTACAAGAAACAACTTCATTCCTCTGAACCTAGCAATACTCTTTCACTCAAAAACGAGGTTATCGGTATGAACATCTTCAACAGTGTATTCGTAGACTGTACTGCAAGCAGCGAAGTTGCCGCCCTTTATCAGGATTTCATAGACCATAATATATCTGTAGTTGCCGCCAATAAGGTTGCCGCTTCAGGCAAATATGAAAGCTACCTTAAACTTAAGGAAACAGCCCTTAAACGTGGTGTCAAATTCCTATTCGAAACAAATGTTGGAGCAGGACTTCCTATCATTGGAACAATAAATGATCTTCGTAACTCCGGTGACCGCATTCTAAAGATAGAGGCCGTACTAAGCGGAACACTTAACTTTATATTCAATGAGATATCAGCTTGCGTTCCATTCTCAGAAACAGTGCGCCGAGCAAAAGAACAGGGCTACAGCGAGCCGGACCCAAGAATAGACCTTAGCGGAAAGGACGTGGTTCGCAAACTCGTAATCCTTACCCGTGAAGCAGGTTATAAAGTGGAACAAGAAGATGTCGAAAAAAATCTCTTTATGCCAAATGACTTTTTCAAAGGAAGTATCGATGACTTTTGGAATAATCTTCCTTCTTTGGATGCAGATTTTGAAAAACGTAGACAGATTATTGAGAACGAAAACAAACGTTGGCGCTTTGTTGCACGTATGGATCACGGAAAAACCAGTGTATCACTTGAAGCGGTTGGACAACACCACCCATTCTATATGCTTGAAGGTTCTAACAACATTGTCCTCCTTACCACTGAACGTTATCGCGAATATCCCATGCTGATACAGGGCTACGGAGCTGGAGCTGGAGTAACAGCAGCCGGAGTTTTCGCTAACATCATGTCAATTGCGAACATCTAAATGATAACGCAAAGCTTTACAAACACATCTTTAAAGCAACAACTCAGCAGACAAACAACAACACACACAATTATGAAACATTTGATAATACTTGGAGACGGAATGGCAGACCATCCTGTTGAGCGTCTTGGTGGACGAACTTTGCTGCAATATGCAGACACTCCATACATGGATATGCTAGCACGCAAAGGTCGCTGCGGTCGCCTCATAACCATCCCCGACGGTTTTCATCCGGGAAGCGAAGTGGCAAACAGTTCTATCCTTGGATACGACCAAAATGAAGTTTATGAAGGACGCGGCCCTCTAGAAGCAGCCAGCATTGGATATGAAATGCGTCCTGGCGAATTGGCATTGCGATGCAACTTGGTTTGTCTTGAAAACGGAAAGATAAAGAACCACCATGGAGGTCATTTATCAACTGCAAACGGTGGATTACTAATAAAACACTTGAACGACATGCTTTCCAACGAGCGCGTCCATTTTTATACAGGCATTCAATACCGCCATCTGCTTATCATAAAAGGCGGCGACAAACATATTGAATGCGCACCGCCACACGATCATCCTGGAGAGGATTGGCAACAACTCATGGTAAGACCCATGCGGGGATACGAGAATGCTGAAGCCGATACGTATTCTGATGCAAACGGGAATACAATCAAACGGCTTACGCCCAAACAGACGGCAGATTTGTTGAATGAACTCATAATAAGGTCTCAGATCATTCTCCGAGAACATCCTCTCAACAAAAATCTTTCAGAAACAGGCAAAGACATAGCCAATTCCATTTGGCCTTGGGGAGGAGGTTATCGCCCTTCGATGAAGACAATATCAGAAATGTATCCGAACGTACAAAAAGGAGCCGTTATTTCTGCTGTTGACTTAATAAGGGGAATTGGACATTATGCAGGATTGAGAAAAATTTTCGTGGATGGAGCAACAGGACTTGCCAACACAAACTATGAAGGAAAAGCAAGAGCAGCCATTGAAGCACTACGCACTTGCGATTTTGTTTTTCTTCATGTTGAAGCAAGCGACGAAGCAGGCCACGATGGTGACCTTAACCTGAAATTACAAACCATAGAAAACCTTGACCACCGCCTTATAGAGCCTATATATAATGAACTGAAAACCTGGAATGATCCTGTGTGCATGGCAATTCTTCCCGATCACCCAACACCTGTGGAAATGCGCATTCATGTAAGCGAACCAGTTCCATTCATAATATATTATAATGGCATTCAACCCGACAATGTGCAGGCTTATGACGAACTGAGTTGCGTAGAAGGTTCATATGGACTATTGAAACTGCAAGAGTTCATGCGTGAATTTATGAAAACAGAAAAGAATAACCAATAAACTCAAAGGACATGAAATATTATAGTACTAACAAAATATCTCCACTTGCATCACTTCAAGAAGCTGTTGTAAAAGGATTAGCACCCGATGGCGGTTTATACATGCCCCAAAGTTTGTGTCGGCTGCCCAAAAGTTTCTTTGATGTAATCGACGAAATGCCTTTTAATGAAATAGCCAAAATTGTGGCAGCAGCGTTTTTCGGTGAAGACATAGAAGAATCAGCATTGAACAAAATCGTGGACGACACGCTGAGTTTCGATTGTCCCGTTAAAGAAGTGGAAGATAATATCTACAGTTTGGAATTGTTCCACGGTCCGACATTAGCCTTTAAGGATGTCGGCGCACGATTTATGGCACGCGTGCTTCAGTATTTCATAAAAAAAGTATCAGAAGAAGAGGTCAACGTACTCGTAGCCACAAGCGGGGACACCGGTTCTGCCGTTGCCAACGGTTTTCTTGGGGTAGAAGGTATACATGTCTACGTATTATACCCGAAGGGGAAGGTCAGCAAAATACAAGAAAGCCAGTTTACGACTCTCGGCAAGAATATTACGGCAATAGAGATTGACGGAGTATTCGACGATTGCCAGGCTATAGTAAAGAAAGCATTCCTTGATAAAGAACTGAACGCCAAACTTAAACTTACGTCGGCAAATTCAATAAACGTTGCCAGATTCCTGCCGCAAGCCTTCTATTACTTCAATGCATACGCAAGACTCAAAGCTATAGGAAAAGGAGACAACCTTGTTGTTTGTGTTCCAAGTGGCAATTTTGGAAACATTACAGCCGGTCTTTTTTCAAAAAAAATGGGGTTGCCAATAAAACGTTTTATTGCAGCCAACAATGCCAACGACGTTTTCTGCGAATATTTGAAAACAGGTCAATACTCTCCTCGCCCTAGCGTGCAAACAATTGCTAATGCCATGGATGTCGGCAATCCGAGCAATTTTGCCCGTATACTGGACATGTGCGAAGGCAATGTAAATACAGTAAGGTCGCTTCTTTGTGCAACTTCCTATAATGACGATATGATACGAGAAATTATGTCGGAATGTTTCTCATCAAACGGATATATGCTTGATCCGCACGGTGCTTGTGGTTATAGAGCATTGAAGGACGGATTGACAGAAAACGAAACAGGTATATTCCTGGAAACGGCCCATCCTGCTAAATTCAAGGAAACAGTTGAAAATGCAATCGGGTGTGAAGTAAAAATACCTGAGCGACTTGGTGCTTTTATGAAAGGGGAGAAAATCAGTGTTCCAATGCATGCTGATTTTTCAGAGTTCAAGGATTATTTAATGGATGTGTAGATGATTATCGGGGTAGGCCAAAAGAGAGAATAAGCCTGCCCCTATATTTGTTTTTGAAATCAAGTTATTTTCCTTATAAAAGTCAGTTACTTTTAATTCTATTACCGTTATATTTTATATAAAACCAACTTATAACGCATAAGCACAAAACAATATATTCAATTTTAAAACAGAGGAATGGTAAATATTGCTTGCATGATGAAAAAGACAGCAAAGGAACTTTATCGCAGATGGCGAATCCTTCAAGTTTTTGTTGAACATGGAAAGAGAACGCCCGCCATCGTGATAGAAGAGACGGTATGCCTTAATTGCGGACACGTTTTCACTGGCAACTTCTGTCCACGATGTGGTCAGAACAGAAATGCAGGTAAGGGGAAACCGCATTTCATAAAGACATTGCGTGAAGCCTATCCACAGTTGTCCAGCAATTTCATTAGAACGATATTGCATCTTGCCATACGCCCCGGATATATGCTGCGCGATTATTTTAGGGGACACCGCGTACTGTATCAAAATCCGGTGAGTTGTTTCTTGATTGCCATTTCTGTTGTAGCCCTTATATCAAGCATATCCAACCGCTTAATGCAGAAGAAAGACATATCGGAAGTTCAAACCATCGCAAATATGATGACAGACAAAGTGTCTGACAGTATGGAACGCAACGCCACAAAAGACAAGAAATTTCTCGAAGCATACGCAAAATGGAATGCAGTGAATACTAACGTCCATTCAAACCGAATCTCCGCTGTATGGAACATACTCAAGGAAAAGTTTACAAGTGACGTATCGTTAACGCTATTCGCAGTGTTTCCTCTTCTAGGCACGTCGTCTTACTTAGTCTTACGCAAACGCAATTTCTATGGGCGTAGCCTTACCATGATGGAGCATTATATAATTTATGTATACTTATATGCCTTTTGCTCCTTCATAGATTGGATTCCTGGCATTGAATATTTTTACTTGGTTTGGACATACAGGGGAATCTATGGTATGAAATGGCGACAAGCAGCAGGATATACAGCATTAATAATTCTTTTGGTTTCTGGGTTGGCCCTTTTGGCATTTATTTTTGCAATCCTAACTATGTTGGCGCCTGTGATTTACTATTATTAAAGTTTGTTATTCATTTTGTATTCCAATCCAATGAGCAAAGAACAAGATGCTAATTGT
Organism: uncultured Alistipes sp.; assembly: GCA_963590505.1. Lineage (GTDB taxonomy): Bacteria > Bacteroidota > Bacteroidia > Bacteroidales > Bacteroidaceae > Prevotella. The sequence goes on from CAVAPC010000050.1 coordinate 6,546, forward strand.
GTGTATATTCAAACCATGAACATAAAAAGTCCAAATTCTTTTCGGTATTGGGCTTTTTCAATGATGTTTTTCTAACGGGCCGTTTTTACACGACAACGGAAATATGAGTCAGAAATGAATATTGGCATTTATGCCAACATTGAAAGGTTCGCCTTTTTGGGCAAGCCACAACTGTTGTCCTGTAGCTGCGGTTGAAAAGGCAAACGTTGCGTATTTTGCGGATGTAATATTTTTTGCCCAAATGGAAACAGTGAAGTGACTGAATTTTGCATCAACATGAGCGCCAAGCAAAGCATAGAAATTCTGAAAGCAAGAATTTGTTTCATCCCAATAAGTTTTTCCTTGTCCCTTTGTGTTTGCACCAACCACGATGGCGTTGAGTCTTTTACCTGTAAAATGGAAAATCCAATCTGCCGCCAATGCAAATGTCTGACGCGGTACAAAAGGAACACGTTTCCCTGCATAATCATTGGTCGTATTATCGGTTTCTTCCTTATAGTTGTCAAAAACAGAGTGGGTGAGACCATAACTGGCATTCCATGCAAGACGATTGTCAAAAGCTTTTCCTCGCAGTGAAATTTCTGCCCCTATACTATGGCTTTTGCCTGCATTTACCATCATGCGACCGAAATTATAGTTACCTGCCATGACAGATAGTTGTTGATTACGAATCTTTATATAATAGGCGGCAATGTCAGCTTGAACCCTGTTGCCGAAAAGATTAAGGTGTGAACCAATCTCGTAGTTCCAACTATGTTCGGGCTTGTATGATATGGTGGAGTTTATCTTTTCGTAATCTTCTTCAGTATGTTTTATTTCTGTTCCGCCACCCAAAGATGAACTTCCGACTGAGCGAATTTCCGATTGGAGAATGTCTGAAAACATTTGTGTATTATATCCACCAGCTCTATAACCTTTGCAAACAGAAACGTATATGTTGCTCGCGTTTCGGCCGAAATGCCATGTGAAGCCAATTTTAGGGAGCACTTGGTTGAATCCATTGACCTTTGTGTTGCATAAAATTGAGGAAACACAAGTTGAAGCCTCTTTTCCCATAACTGTTACTTGAGCATTAAACAACGCTTTTGTTTCGTAAAGAATCCTTACGTTGCTATAATCGTATCGTAATCCGATATTTAAGGTAAAGCGTTTGGAAATGTCAACAAGACTCTCATGATAGACGCCAAGGTTAAATTGGGGAGTATGGAACATGCCTGGTACGCTCAATGTTATATTATCGACATTAATTCCGCCTGAGCGTTCTATGATACTGTGCGCCATTTCCATAGCTTTTTCATCAGTGATGCCTGGCGTGTTCTTAAATTTGTCAGTCATAGTGGATAAGATTGCGCCATACATTGCTGTTTGGATTGTTGACTCCATGTTTTTGTTAAAGTCTGTATCAAAATAGACTGGAGCTTTTGTACGTTCCCAAAGATAAGATGCAAAGATGCCAGTGGTGTGTTTCCAAATACCAAACGATTTTGCCTTCAGCATAAATTCCTGTGTCAGTCCGTTTTTCAGTTGCTTCTGTGCAAGATGCATGCAGTCTAGGCGACTGTAGTCTTGGTCCATTTCCATTCTGTCGGAAAGGAATTGATAACTTGTCGTAGAAGTAAATGTACGGTTAGACTTTGCGTAGGCTATTTTAAGTGCAGAATTCCATATATTACGCCTATATACATTGTTTCGATTGTTTTGAGGTGCAGCAACGCTACCAGAATTTGTTTCATATATGCCATAGGCAAAACCATTTTGGTTTACATGTTGGTAGTCGGTAAAAAAGTCGTAATACAGAGAAGAATTAAGTTGCTTTGCAATTCGAAACCGTCCACCGCCTTCGTTGCAAACATCTGCACGTTTCCCTGTTGTGGTATTACGGAGAAAGCCATTTGTGCCATTGTAAAACCCCGATACAGAGAAAGCCATTCCATTGTCGAGATGGAAGAATTTTGAAACTTCAAGGTTACGAAGAAAATGTGTACCCAGTTCAAGTTTTATGTCTGTTCCGTCATGCGACAAAGGATTTTTCGTAAACATACGGAGTAGTCCACCTTCAGTATTCATTCCATACAGAGTTCCTTGCGGACCACGTAAAATTTCTATGCGGTCTATCTGGTAGATGTGAGAATTGTAAGCACTTTTGCTTAATAAAGGCATTCCGTCAATGTATACACCAATGGCAGGATTGTTCACTCTCGAACCAATACCACGTACATAGACAGACGACGTGAGTCGAGACCCATATTGCGGGAAACTGAATGATGGCACATAAAAAGATAAATCGCTGAGCGAATTGACAGCAAGACTTTGTATTTCACTATTCGTTAATACGTTATATGCGAGAGGAAGGTTACGCAATGTTGCACTCTCTTTTGCTTGAGAAACGACAACAATCTCGTCAAGACTGCGGATGTTAGACGTGTCTGACACAATTTCACCATATGACTCCTTTTTTTCTTCGGATACCACACCGGTCGTTTCCTGTTTTGCTTTTACTACACTGTTACTGCTAATACATATGCACACTAATCCGATGTAAATTCTCAATCTTTTCATGCATGCAAAGTTAGGCATGCATTATCAACTACGCAATCATAATAAATATTGATTTTTCAGCCACTGTCTACTCGTTAATCGCCCCACATTTGGGGCAGACTCCTTTGCTATGCAAACGTGTGCCGCAGTTTCCGCAAACATAGGGTTTATAATATTTTTTATAGTATTTGATCAACACAAAGAACACGAAAACAAAGAGCAATGGGTAGCCAATATAGTACAATGTAGCAACACTGAATATTATATAGCACATTGCACAAATGCCACAAAGACTGCATAGATATAGCATTGCTTCGGTGGCAGGCAGAATCCTCCTCACTTCGTCAATCACGGCAACAACCACAATTAGCATCAACCATACTGAAGTTAGGAAAATAGCCAGTAAAGGCGAAACTGAAAAAGGATTCAATGTTGGATGAAAGTAGAAATTCTGCCATGCATCAGGAGCAAAAAGTTGAATACTGGAATAGAAACATGCCGACGAAGAAACTATAATGGTGAGAGCAGTAGGATAGAATGAATTGATGTCATTAATAAAAACTATTTTAGCATTACTTGCAAAAAGTTTTCTTAGCAAGTATGCCAAGGCTATTACGCTTATAATGACTAGTGATATAAGCAGATGGGTGTCTGAGAACAATGATATGAATTTCGATATCGGGTCGTCTGGAACAACGTTCGGAAGGAGATTCTTCTCTCTTGTCCAACCAAAAGAATGTTGGTCGCGGGCAAGCTCGACCCATACACTGTCAACGTGATCAGAAGACATTATCTTTATGTCTGCAACCGCTACCCTGTCGCCCTTTGTCATGCAAGCAGTATCTGTTTTTAGACCACAAAGATATTCCTCAGGTTGGCCTTTCAAGAGAACTAGAGTGTCGGCTTTTACAATAAAGTTGAAATTCTGTCCGTAATGATGGGTGCGTGAGAAACTAATGGAGTCTATTTGTTTCTCTGAGAACGACGCTCTATCAAAAGACTTTGTCATATAGTTTGTATGACCACCATTACACGATGTAAAGACTTCAACAAGAACGATTGTCAAAAGCCATATGTTTTTTTTACAAAGAATGTTCATTGTTTTATCCCTTATCGCTAAATACGTAAAAAACATCTTGTAGTTATAGAATGTCAGTCTGCATAGATGTTCATACGGCAATGCTGACAGTCGAATTCAAGACGGAATGTTCTACCGTCTGAAAGGCGAAGTCTCAATGGATCTTTTAGTCTACTTGATTGCCCGCCCCTCTTACACTCGCCAATTTCATAGCGCAGACAATAACGGCATTGCATTATTAGCGGTTGACGAGGCTTTTCTAACTCAAACGCTGGTTTTATGTTTTTAAGACCTTCACCTGAATAAAAAGCTTCAGCCAAATGGTTTGAGATATTATACATGTATGGTTGCTGGTAAATTGGAAGTTTACTGAAAGTTGAAATAGAGGTTACTTCACCATTATCAGGTTTTGTCTTGTTGAAATTATCCGCATAGGTAATGTGTTTTGAAACTGCAACAGATTGGGATGAGAGCGAAATGTCCAATTTTTCGATGCATTCTTTACGAAGTTCTGAAAGCACACTGTTTGGTATGAACCAAGGAAAATCCGTGGGGGAAAGGCAAATATTATGTATCTTGAAAATTGTAGCACCCAATTTTGAAAGTTGCCGCTTTATATTTTCACCTTGCTGTGTCTTGGCATTATCCAATTTAACACTGCGGGATACAGCCACTTTTGCATCAGAGCCTAAGACCATTGCTGTTAAGGTTACTTTCTCATTGTCATAATGAAGTGATATGTCTATGTATAGCTTTCTCTTTGTCTTGTCTGCTGCAAGCTCACGTTCAAAATTTTGATCACTATTTCTATATAAAGCAGTACCACGTTTCAGAGCACAGGGCATCTTATAAGGATATAATCTATTGCCTTCAGCCTTGTTGATACGGAAACCTTCAAGTTCTCCAATACCATTTATGAAACACAGTCCGTCACCATTTGCAAAAGTCGCCGTGCCAGCTACACTGAACGAATTATTCCTTATTTCTTTTATTTTGCCTACAAACTCACCAATAGCTTTTGGCGTATAGAATGATGCATACGATTTCTTTCTTCCGTGAAGAAAATATTCTGTAAAACCACGGTTAAAACTTTTATTAAGACAAGGGGAGAACTGAGTAACGCAGGCCCCGATAGAAGCACGACGATAGTCTTTGCTGCGACGCTTTACTATCTCGTCGAGTTTCCTGCTATATGCTGCTGTAACGTTTCGCACATAGTTGATATCTTTCAGACGTCCTTCAATTTTAAAAGACGTTATGCCTGCATCGGCAAGCTCTTCAAGATTGTCTATGCGGCACATATCCTTTAAGGATAGCATGTGTGCGTTTTTGCCTATGACATTGCCGGCATCGTCAAGAAGTTCAAATTTCATTCTACAGAACTGTGCGCAAGCACCACGATTGGCACTTCGGCCAAAGCAGTATTCTGAGGCATAACAAACTCCAGAGTAACTCACGCAAAGAGCACCATGAACAAACGCTTCAAGTTCGGTTGAAGGATTATCCTTGTGAATCGCTGATATCTCTTCCAATGTGAGCTCTCTTGCCAGCACAACTCGGCTAAATCCGTGGGCAGAAAGCCAAGCGGTCTTTTCTGATGTACGGTTGTCTGTCTGAGTACTTGCGTGAAGAGCAATGTTTTTTGGAATGTCTAATTTAAGTAGCCCCATGTCCTGCACAAGAATTGCATCAACGTTGATTTTTGCAAGTTGGTTGATAAGGATTTCCGTTTCTTCAAGTTCTGCATCGAAAACAATCGTGTTTACCGTGACATATACCTTACAACCGAATTTGTGAGCATAACGGCACAACTCAGCTATATCGTCAACATTGTTGCCAACGGCCTGCCTAGCACCAAATTTATTCGCTCCTATATAAACGGCATCAGCACCACAATCTATAGCAGCTATTCCTGATTCCAAGTTCTTGGCTGGTGCGAGCAGTTCCAAATTTCTCATGTATTTTTTATTTGAGGTTTTGCAATGATTTATTTCGCTAACATATTAATATTTCGTATTGTTAGCGAACATAACTATTCTATCATATTAATATCGAACGGTGTTTCCTGATAAACATAATAGTTAATCCAGTTTGTAAAGAAGAGATTGGCATGCGCTCTCCATCTGACTATAGGACAATTGTTCGGATTGTCGTTCTCATAATAATTTTTAGGCATGTCCACATCATCTCTTTTACCTTTGTCGCGTTTGTATTCTTGGTCTAGAGTGTTTGGAGCGTATTCCAAATGTCCTGTAATAAAGAACTCTCTGCCTTTATTTGCCATAACAATACCGACCCCACTTTCTTCCGAATCGGCAATTATCTGCAAACTCTTTTGCATTTCGATGTCTTCTCTGCGTACTTCAGTATGTCTACTATGTGGCATAAAAAACAAATCATCGAAGCCTCGGAATATCGGTAGGAAAGGATCTGTACACCTTTGTTTGAAAATACCAAACATTTTCTTAGGTAATTGATATTTAGGTATGCCATAATGATAATACAATCCGGCTTGAGCAGCCCAACAAATGTATAGAGTGCTGGTTACGCTACGCTTTGCCCATTCGAAGATCTGGGTTATTTCGTTCCAGTAATTCACGTTTTCATAGTCTAGATTCTCCACAGGCGCACCTGTAATAATCATTCCATCAAACTTTTCATGGCTCACAAGACCGAAATCTTTATAAAACATCATCATGTGTTCTATAGGCGTATTCTTGGGAGTATGGCTTTTAAGCTTAAGAAATGTGATGTCTATTTGAAGAGGTGTATTGGAAAGAAGTCGGATGAGATCAGTTTCCGTGGTTATCTTCATTGGCATCAAATTTAGAATCACAATCTTGAGAGGGCGTATATCCTGCGTCAAGGCTCTACTATTGTCCATTACAAAGATATTTTCCTTTTTCAAAATATCTATTGCAGGCAACTTATCTGGTATTCTTAATGGCATTCTCTTGTATCTTTCTTTTTTGCAAAGTTACGCTTAATCTTTATAATACCAAATTATAAAAGTCTTATTCTCAAACCTTATTACCCGAAAATAAATCTTCTCATATTTTTTTGGTCACTTGCAAAAACGTGTGGATTAGGCAAAAATCTTGGACAGTCTAAAAAGA
>CAVAPC010000051.1:0-11469 GCA_963590505.1 uncultured Alistipes sp.
TTTGCATAAAATAGGCTGCACCTCAGCAATTGAAGCAAGCTCCATTGCATTCGGTTTTGCACTGTTTTTGCATAAAATAGGCTGCACCTCAGCAATTGAAAACAAAAGAAAAGGCACACAATGACGGTAAAGGAATTCTTCGGTAAGGTGATGAGCGGCAAGTTCTGGGCGAACATTGCGGCAATGCTGATCGTGGTCGTGCTGCTGTGCCTCGGCATGAAGTTCGGCATTGACATATACACCCACCACGGAGAGGAGATTGAAGTGCCCGACATAAAGCACAAGCTGCTGAGCGACGCCAGACAGCTGCTCTCGAACAGGGGACTGGAGATCCAGGTGGTGGACACGGGATACGTGAAGACGCTGCCGTCGGACTGCGTGCTCGACCAGACGCTGGCACCGGGCACGATGGTGAAGCGCGGCAGGATAGTGTATGTGGTGGTGAACTCCGACCATTCGCCCATGCTGACACTGCCCGAGATAATAGACAACAGCTCCTACCGCGAAGCGCGCGCCAACCTCGTCGCCATGGGCTTCAAGGTGGGACCGCCGCAATATGTGTCGGGCGAGAAAGACTGGGTGTACGGCATAGTGAGCGGCGGGCAGAACCTGCGCAACGGACAGAAAGTGTCGGTGGAGAAAGTGCTCACCATACAGGTGGGCGACGGGGTGATGGACTTCGGCGAAGACATTACGTACACCGACCCTGAATACGCCCCGAAAGACTCCACGGAGAGCGGCACCAGCGCAAGCGGCGTGATTGAAGGCAGCGGAGGGAGCGACGACTTCGAGGTGGTGAACGGTCCGGAATGATAACCTCATACAACAGGGCGCACACGGCAGAGGAGTGCGCCGGCAATGGAAAGATGACAGAAGAAAACGACAATATACTGTTCGGCGAAGACGAACTGACCGACGACGAGAACGGCCAGCTCTACGAACACCTCAGGATGGAGGTTGACAAGGGGCAGGTGCCGCTGCGCATAGACAAGTTCATGTGCGACCACCTGCAGCACACCAGCAGGAACCGCATACAGAAGGCGGCCGACGCAGGCTTCGTGCATGTGAACGGCAAACCGGTGAAGAGCAACTACAAGGTGCGCCCGCTCGACGTCATAACGCTCATGCTCGACCGCCCGCAATACGACAGCAGCATAGAGCCGGAAGACATACCGCTCGACATCGTCTACGAAGACACCGAACTGATGGTCGTTAACAAGCCCGCAGGCATGGTGGTGCATCCCGGATGCGGCAACTACAGCGGCACGCTGGTGAACGCCGTGGCATGGCACATGAAAGACGTGGCGGGCTACGACCCCAACGACCCGGAGGTGGGACTGGTGCACCGCATCGACAAAGACACCAGCGGGTTGCTCGTCGTGGCAAAGACACCGCTGGCAAAGAGCATGCTCGGCCTGCAGTTCTTCAACAAGACCACACACCGCAGCTACAACGCACTGGTGTGGGGCAACTTCGCCGAAGACGAGGGACGCATAGAGGGCAACATCGGGCGCGACCCGAAAGACCGCCTGCGCATGGCAGTGTTCCCTCCGGGCTCGGAAACGGGCAAGAGCGCAGTGACACACTACCGCGTGATAGAACGCTTCGGCTACGTGACACTGGTGGAATGCATACTGGAGACAGGCCGCACGCACCAGATACGCGCCCACATGAAGCACATCGGCCACCCGCTGTTCAGCGACGAACGCTACGGCGGAAACGAGATACTGCGCGGCGAGCGCTGCGGAACATACCAGCAATTCATAAAGAACTGCTTCAAGCTGTGCCCGCGCCAGGCACTGCACGCCAGGACGCTCGGCTTCGTGCATCCGCTGACGGGAAAGCAGATGGACTTCACCTCGGAACTGCCCGGCGACATGGCGCTGCTGCTCGAGAAATGGCGCAGGCGGACGGAACCAAACGCTCTGTAGACAGGCAAAAACGGAAAAATACGAAAACAATATACCATTATGAAAAATCTAAAGAGAACGATAGCCATCGTTTGCGGTGGCGACTCATCGGAGCACGACGTGTCGCTGCGCTCGGCACAGGGGCTCTATTCTTTCTTCGACAAAGAGCGTTACAACGTATATATAGTTGACATGAAGGGGTACGACTGGCATGTGGAGCTGCACGACGGCACGGTTGCCCCCATCGACCGCAACGACTTCTCGTTCATGGAAGACGGCAAGCTCGTGCAGTTCGACTATGCCTACATAACCATCCACGGCACACCGGGCGAGAACGGAATACTACAGGGATATTTCGAGCTGATACACCTTCCCTATTCCACGAGCGGCGTGCTGGTTGAAGCCATGACGTTCGACAAGTTCGTGCTCAACCAGTATCTGCGCGGCTACGGCGTCAGCGTTGCCGAAAGCCTGCTGATACGCAAGGGCTACGAACAGCTGGTGAGCGACGACGAGATAGAGGAGAAGATAGGCATGCCCTGCTTCGTGAAACCGGCAGCCGACGGCAGCAGCTTCGGCGTGTCGAAGGTGAAGAACAAAGACCAGCTCGCCCCAGCCATACGCAAGGCCATCATGGAGAGCGACGACGTGATGGTGGAGAAGTTCATCGACGGAACGGAAATATCCATCGGATGCTACAAGACGCGCGAGAAGAGCGTGGTCCTGCCCGCAACGGAAGTGGTGACGCAGAACGAGTTCTTCGACTACGACGCGAAATACAACGGCAAGGTGACCGAGATAACGCCGGCCCGCCTGAGCGAGGAAACGACACGGCGCGTGAACGAGATAACAAGCCGCATCTACGACATTCTGCACTGCAACGGCATCATACGCATCGACTATATCATAAGCCGCGGCACAGGAAGCAACGGCGAGGAAGTTGACAAGGTAAACATGATCGAGATAAACACCACGCCGGGAATGACGGCCACAAGCTTCATACCGCAGCAGGTGAAGGCGGCAGGACTGAACATGAGCGACGTGCTGACCGACATCGTGGAAAACCAGTTCAGATAAAAACGCAGCGGCGATTTGTTCGACAACAAAAAAACAAGCAACATGAAAGTTCCATCAGTATTCGACGACATCCGCCCCTTCGAACCCGAAGAGCTGCCGGAGGCCTACAACAGGTTGATGAACGACGGACAGTTCCGCCAGGTCCTGGCCTTTCTCTATCCAGGAGTGCCCGCAGAGGCAATAAAGCAGAAGATGGAGCAGTGCAAGACGAGTCTCGAGTTCCAACTCGCCTTCTGCTACGGCTTCCTGAAGAAGCTCATGGAAAAGGCAAGCAAGGGGATTGATTTCGACGTGGCCGACGTTGACGTGAAGAAACGCTACACCTTCGTGAGCAACCACCGCGACATCGTGCTCGACTCGGCACTGCTCGACGCGCTGCTGTGGGATGCAGGCTTCAACACCACATGCGAGATTGCCATTGGCGACAACCTGCTCTCGCTGCCGTGGGTGAAAGACCTTGTGAGGCTCAACAAGTCGTTTATCGTGCAGAGGGCGCTCTCGCCCCGCGAAATGCTCATGGCAAGCAAGAAGATGGCGGAATACATGCACTTCGTGGTGAAGGAAAAGAACGACAACATATGGATTGCCCAGCGCGAGGGACGTGCAAAGGATTCCAACGACCGCACGCAGCCCGCCATTCTGAAGATGATGGCCATGGGAGGCGAGGGAAGCGCCGTGGAACGCCTGCAGCAGCTGCACATCGTGCCGCTGTCGATATCCTACGAGTACGACCCGTGCGACTTCCTCAAGGCTGCCGAATTCCAGCTGAAGCGCGACGTGGAAGGATGGAAGAAGTCGGCTGCCGACGATGTGAACAGCATGCGCACCGGCATAATGGGCTACAAGGGAAGGGTGCACTACCACTGTGCGCCGTGCATAGACGACTATCTGCAGAACCTGTCGCCGGAAATACCCAAGACAAAGGTGTTCGACGTGATTGCGGAGCATATCGACAACGAGATATTCCGCAACTACAGGCTGTATCCGTCGAACTTCATCGCTCTCGACACCCTTGACGGAAGCACCGCGCACGCCGGCCTATACACCGAAACGGACAAAAAGGAGTTCGACGCCTATATCGCCGGACAGCTGGCGAAGATAGACGTCCCGGACAAGGACGAGGCTTTCCTTACACGCTGCATGCTGCAGATGTATGCCAATCCTGCACGTAACCATCTCGCTGCAACGAAATGAAAAGCAGGCTGACGAAGATAAGACATGCACTGCCGCTCCGTTTGATGTGGGGCATGGCAGCAGCGCTTTGTGCCTCGGCGTGCACGACAGACCCGTATGAGAGCGGCGACGGAACGTTGTCGTATGTGCGGGCAGACTTCGTGGAGGCCGTGACCGACAACGCCAAGAACGTTGTCTCGGCGCAGACCGACGACGGCACGAAACTGTGGCTCTCGCCTGCGCTTACGGCAAAATGGATAACCGTTGCCGACACCACTTACCGTGCGCTTCTCTATTACAACGCCACCGACAGCCTGCACGCGGAAGCTACGGTAAAGCCCGTGGCAATAAGCAGCGTGGTGGTGACAAAGGTGACGAAAGGCAAAGCCACACCACTGGCGGAAGGCTTCTCAACCGATCCCGTTGCGCTGGAAACGGCATGGATGCGCGGCAGCCGCTACATCAACCTCGGACTGCAGGTGAAGACCGGCACTTCCGACGGAAAGACGGGGACGCAGTCGCTCGGCATGCTCTATAAAGGGACGGAGACACGCCCTTCGGGCCGCATGCACCGCCTGCAACTGCTGCACGGACAGGACGGAGTGCCGGAATACTATTCGGCGCAGGTGTATGTCAGCGTGCCGCTTTACGACCTGCCTTTCGAGACGTCGCCCGGCGACAGCATCCGGATTGCCGTGAATACCTATGACGGGGAAACGACACGCACATTCGCGGTGAAATAGGATTTCCGCTGGAGGGGAGCGGACTTGTGTAAAACAACGCATACGGTGTGGCGATCCCCCCGCCACCATGCCGTGAAAGGAGAAAAAATGGAAGGATTGCTTAACTATACGATAAATGCCAACGGCAGGCTCATTGACCTGTCGGAGCCCCAGGTGATGGGCATTCTCAACGTCACCCCGGATTCGTTCTACGCCGGAAGCCGCAAACAGACAGAAGCGGAGATTTCGGCGCGTGCCGACCAGATAATCGCCGAAGGCGGCACTATGATAGACGTGGGCGCTTTCTCCACCCGTCCCGGCGCGGCACAGGTGTCGGCCCAGGAAGAGACGGACCGCATGCGCAGGGCTCTGCGGCTGGTGCGCAGCGTGCAGCCCGAAGCAGTGCTCAGCATCGACACCTTCCGGCCGGAAGTGGCGCAGATGGCAGTGGAGGAATTCGGGGCGGCCATAATAAACGACGTGTCGGAAGGAAACATAAACGGAGCTTTCGGCGGGGCAGACGCCACAAACCCCAACGGCGAGACTGAACGGGACGACGCATGCTATCCTGCGATGTTCCGTATGGTGGCACGGCTTGGCGTACCTTATATACTTATGTCTACCCACGGTGAGCTGCGCGACATCATAATGAATTTCGCAAGGGAAGTGCAGCAGCTGCGCGACCTTGGGGCAAAGGACATCATCCTGGACCCCGGGTTCGGCTTCGGCAAGACGCTTGAGCAGAACTACTCGCTGTTGAGGAACATGGACAAGCTGACGGTGTTCCAGCTGCCGCTGCTTGTAGGCGTGTCGAGAAAGTCGATGATATTCAAACTCTTCAATTCGTCACCCGCCGAGGCGCTCAACGGCACTACGGTAATCAACACGCTTGCCCTGCAGAAAGGGGCGGGCATACTGCGCGTGCACGACGTGAAGGAATGTGTTGAGGCCGTAAGGATAGTGAAGGCCATGACGGAACTGTGACAAAGGAAAACAAACGGAAACCGTAAAAAAGGCGGCATGGCTTCGGCATGCGCCAACAATGGAATGATAGAAATAGGAATACTTGACATAATAGACGTGGTCAGCGTTGCACTTATGCTCTACTACGTCTATCGCCTGATGAAGGAGTCGCGCTCGCTCAACGTCTTCATAGGCATTATCGTGTTTGTAATCATCTGGCTTATCGTAAGCCAGATTCTCGAGATGCGCCTTTTGGGGAGCATCATGGACAAGCTGGTGAGCGTCGGAGTGATAGCGCTGATAATAATATTCCAGGAGGAGATACGCAAGTTCCTCTACTCGCTTGGCGCCCATCAGAGGATGCGCTCCATCATGCGCCTGTTCGGTTCTGCCTCAAAGGACAAGAAGGACATGGACAAGACGGCAATCATGCCGATTGTGATGGCGTGCATAAACATGAGCCGCGGAAAGGTGGGGGCGCTCATAGTGATAGAACGCACCATCTCGCTCGACGACATTATTGACACCGGCGACCGCATCGACGCAAACATCAACCAGCGGCTCATAGAAAACATCTTCTTCAAGAACTCGCCGCTGCACGACGGCGCCATGGTCGTGTCGAAACGCCGCATCCAGGCGGCCGGCTGCATACTGCCCGTGAGCCACAGCATCGACATACCGAAGGAACTGGGGCTTCGCCACCGTGCGGCAATGGGCATATCGCAAGACAGCGACGCCATAGCCATAGTGGTGTCTGAGGAGACCGGCGGCATATCCGTTGCCATAAAGGGCGAGTTCCGCCTGCGCGTGTCGGGCGAGCTGCTGGAGAGCATCCTCACCAAGGAACTTATCGGATAGCCGTTGTCCGCGGCGTCAAGACAAGACACGCGGCAGAAGGCAACTGAGGGATGCACACAAAAAATATTGAGGGGAACAAGACGCATGCCTTGTTCCCCTCAACCAAATCAATGCATTGGTTTGGCCGACAACTTATTTGCCGTGGTGCTCGTCAGAAACCGTAAGCTTCTTGCGACCCTTTGCGCGGCGGGCAGCAAGCACGCGGCGACCGTTCTTTGTTGCCATTCTCTCACGGAAACCATGCTTGTTCACACGTCTTCTGTTGTGTGGCTGAAATGTTCTTTTCATCGTTTTTTATTATTTTGTTGTTATTGTTTATACGCTTTGGGCTGCAAAAGTACTCATTTCTTTTGATTTAACCAAAGGTAAAGCCATTTTTGCATGCTTCTTTTATGGTTTTTTCTGAATTTGTTGTAACTTTGCACCCGAAAACTGACGGAATGCCCGTCTTTTTCCACGGATCCGGGCACGGCTTGCAAGCGTGCGGAGTATGCCGGACGAGAGAGAAAACAATTTACAAGACATAAAACAAAATGATCAATTCACAGGACATCAAGAAAGGTGTTGCGGTACGCATGGACGGCGGCATCTGGGTTTGCATCGATTTCCAGCACCGCAAGCCGGGCAAGGGAAACACTATCATGAACATCAAGCTGAAGAACGTGACCGACGGCCGCGTGCTGGAGCGCCGCTACAACATCGGCGAGAAGCTCGAGGACGTTTCCATCACACGCCGCCCATACCAGTATCTCTACAAGGAGGGCGAGGACTACATATTCATGAACCAGGAAACTTACGACCAGACCCCCATTCCTGCAGACCTCGTGACCGGCGTGCAGTTCATGAAGGAGTCTGACATCGTGGAAGTGGTGTCTGACGCCGACACGGATACAGTGCTCTATGCCGAGATGCCCGTAAAGACAAACCTGCGTGTTACACACAGCGAACCCGGACTGAAGGGCGACACTGCAACAAACGCGACAAAGCCCGCTACGCTTGAGAGCGGCGTGGAAATACGCGTTCCCCTCTTCATCAACGAGGGCGACCTTATCCAGGTTGACACACGCGACGGCAGCTATCTGAACCGCGTGAAGGAATAACAAAGCCGAAGCGCCACCATTATGTGGCCAAGGCACGAGAAACAAAATACGAAGAGCGAATCCCAGTAGCCATACGAGCTAATGGCTTTCGCTCTTTTCATTTTTGCAGAAAACAAACAGCAACAATCAATCCCCCTTGTCTGAATATTATGAAATACTCTATTGTCGTTCCCGTTTACAACCGTCCTGACGAAGTTGACGAACTCTTGCAGAGCCTAGTGGGGCAGACGGAAAAGGACTTCGAAGTGGTTATAGTCGAAGACGGCAGTACAGTGCCCTGCCGCAGCGTCTGCGACAAGTATGCCGGAACGCTCAACCTGCATTACTTTGCCAAGCCGAACAGCGGGCCCGGACAGAGCCGCAACTATGGAGTGGAGCGCTCGAAGGGGGAATACGTCATTGTCCTCGACAGCGACGTGGTTCTGCCCGAAGGCTATCTCTCCAGCGTCTCGGCAGAGCTGCTGCGCGAACCGGCCGATGCCTTCGGCGGGCCTGACAGGGCACACGACTCGTTTACCGACACACAGAAAGCCATCAGCTATTCCATGACCAGCTTCTTCACAACCGGAGGCATTCGAGGAAGCAAAAAGAAAAAACTGGACAAGTTCTACCCCCGCTCGTTCAATATGGGCATACGGCGCAGCGTCTATCTCAGACTGGGCGGATTCTCGAAGATGCGCTTCGGCGAAGACATCGATTTCAGCATCCGTATCTTCAAGGCAGGATGCAAATGCCGCCTGTTTCCCGATTCATGGGTGTGGCACAAGCGGCGCACCGACTTCAGAAAATTCTTCCGCCAAGTGTACAACAGCGGCATAGCCCGCATAAACCTCTACAAGAAATACCCCGAATCGCTGAAGCTCGTGCACTTGCTGCCGATGGCGTTCACCGTCGGCGTCATACTGCTCGTGCTCGTCTCAGCCGTGGGAAGGGTGTTTATGCAATACGATGACGTTCACCGATGGTATTGGCTCTGTGCAGGGCCGTGGCTGCCAATCCTCGCTTACAGCGCTCTTGTGGGCGTTGACTCAACTGTGAAGAACAGAAGTCTGAAGATAGGGATCATGAGCATTGCGGCATCTTTCGTGCAGCTCTTCGGCTACGGATGCGGCTTCCTTGAGGCATGGTGGAAACGGTGCGTGAGGAAGAAGGACGAGTTCAGCGCATTCGAGAAAACCTTCTACAAGTGATTTGCCGGCACCGGAAACAAACCTTAAAGTCGATACCTGAATATGAATGACGACATGCCGGGCTATCCCCCCACCGTTCAGAATGGCGGGAAACTCTCCATCCCGCAATGGGCAGAAGACGACCGTCCGCGCGAGAAGCTTGAAAGCAGCGGGGCGGAGGCTCTTTCCAACGCAGAGCTGCTGGCCATCCTTATAGGCAGCGGCACACCGCAGGAGAGTGCGGTGGAACTGATGAAAAGGGTTATGGCCGACTGCTCGAACAACCTCAACACGCTGGGCAAGATGTCAATCCGCGACCTGATGCTCTACAAAGGCATTGGCAAGGCAAAGGCGATAACCATTCTCGCAGCATGCGAACTGGGGAAACGCCGTCAGGCCACGCCGGCAGAAGCCCGTCCGCAGATGGACTCGGCACAGGCCATCTATGAATACATGCGTCCCAAGATGCAGGACTTGCCCATGGAGCAGGCTTGGGTGTTGCTGCTGAACCAGAACTTCAGGCTTATAAAGGCCGTGAGAGTGTCGAGCGGGGGAATAAGCGAGACGGCCGTAGACATCCGCGTGATATTGAAAGAGGCATTGCTCAACAACGCAACGGTGATTGCCCTTGCACACAACCATCCCAGCCTTAACGCCAAGCCAAGCGGCGAAGACGACCGCATTACCATGCGACTGCAGAAAGCCTGCGAGACGATGCGCGTGTATTTCCTCGACCACGTTGTAGTGACCGACGGGAAATACTACAGCTATCGCGAGAACGACAGGCTTTAGGGGAAACAACCTTCTCTGATGCACGTCTTTTTACCGTGCATGGAGAAAAACAATGTTCTCCATTTCTTTAAAAACGTTAATTTTCATATCTTCCGTGCAATGATTGGCCGATGGAGGTGTTTAACAACTGAAAACGGCAACGAAACATCTTCAACGAAACAGATATGGAAATGAAAAAAACAAAATCATTGCTCTTCATTGCGGTTATCGCCATAGCCGTACTTTTGGCTTCGTGTGCCAGCAGCAGGACACAGGCTGGCCGCGTGCCTTACAAAATTGCCGACAGGTATTTCTTCCGCAACGACGCCACGATTCCTGCCGACCCTCGGATAACCACCCGGCAGCAGTTCGACAGCCTTTTCGGTGCTGCCGCAGTGATGGGCAAGAACGGTCAGCCCACGGAGATAGACTTTTCGCGCCAGTTCGTGATTGCCGTGGTGAAGCCGCAGACAAACGTCGACACTGCTCTTGAGCCGATTGCACTGAAGACGAACGGTAGCGTGATGACGCTAGACTACAAGACCGTGACGGGCGAAAAGATGAGCTACTCCATCCAGCCGTGCATGCTGCTCGTCGTGGACCGCCGCTATGATGTGGGCCGCGTTGAACTTAACGGGCTTTGAACGGCGCATGTCAGCAATGCCGACGGAAAGAAATAAGACTCTTTTGACTCAATAATACGACACTAATGTCTGCGTGGAGCAGATACTGCATGTTAACTTGTGTATATGTTTGTGAGCGGAGCGTACCGGACCAACACACGGGCGCTCCTTTTTTTGTGTGTTTTTACATGATAAGCCATTCCTAAGAATGACGCAAAGGTGCGTCACAATTGTGTGAAAATATGCCCGTGAACCGAAGCCGTCGGTCATATGCCGTAATTTGTGTAATTCTATCCGTAATGCGTCTACGGGAATTTTGGAAGTTTCGCAGTAATTTTGCGCTGTGAAGATTCAGCAAACATGAAGAAACTTTTAATTGTACTCGTAATGATTATGGCAACAATAAATCATTCCATGGCCAGCGGCAAGCTGTCGCAGCGCCAGTTGCACCTCGCCATTTTGGCAAGTCTTGAAGCTCAGGGCGACCTCGGTCGCCTGTCACCCGCCATCGAAGAGGCGCTCGACGGCGGAGTTACCGTCAACGAAATCAAGGAAGCTTTCTCCCAACTCTATGCCTACACGGGTTTTCCCCGTTCGCTCAACGCCTTGGGAACATTGGCAAAGGTGCTCGATGTCCGCAAGGCAGAGGGAAAGAACGACGACGAGGGAAAGGCATGGAAGCGCCCCAAGGCTTGGGATGACGCAAAGCTGGCTCTGAAGACGGGCACGGAGACGCAGACCAAGTTGAGCGGTAAGCCCTTCAATTATGACTTCTGTCCGCAGGACGACTACTATCTGAAGTCGCACCTCTTCGGCGACATCTTCGCCGGCGACCAGCTCTCTGCCTCCAACCGCGAGATAGTCACCGTTGCAGCCCTGGCTTCACTCAAGGGCGTGGCTCCGCAGTTAGCCTCCCATCAGAAAGGCGCAGTGCGCATGGGCAACACGCAGGAACAGGTGGACGAACTGATGAAATATCTCAGCGACAAGGGACTGTCGCAATGCGACAACGCCGCCGATGCCACGGCTGGCGCTTGGCCCAAGGGCAATCCGAACACAGCCTACGCCAAGTATTTCATCGGCGACAGCCACTTGGCAGGCAT
>CAVAPC010000052.1:0-11286 GCA_963590505.1 uncultured Alistipes sp.
ATTTGATTTTTCCGGGATTTGATTTCGTACTTTTGCAAATTGTATTGCAAGAGGCGGAAATCTTTGAGAGAAAATCCTTAAAAGAGCTATTTTCTAACCAAAACGTCCTTAAAATGATTTCGATGATGGTCAACTGACCTTATGGGAAAGTTTCTTTGGACAGTAGTGATGTGTCTTTATTGAAATGGTAATAGAATGCAGCAAAAAAGCGTTTTGCCGTATGCTCAGAAAGATGTGCAGACTAATCGTGCTTGCAGAGAATTATTTTGAAGAAGTGTTGTTCTGTTGCTTAAATATATGTACTTTTGCAAGCAAAACGAGAAAAATAAATATAATATGAAACAATTAAAGAAATCGTTTGCGCTTTGTCTTCTGTTTTCCAGCTTTGCGTTGGCGGGCAGTGCAGGCGAAGAGGGAGTGACATTCCTTTTCCGCAACGGTGCTAAAGCTAGTTTTACCTTCGAGAAAAAGCCGTGTCTGGCAATGACTGCTGATGGACTCAGTGTTACGGCAGAAGGAGAAAGCATGGCGCAGTTCCTGTTCAGCGACGTGCAACGCTATTATTTCGACGACAACATCGAGACGGATGTAAAGTCATTGAGAACAAATGCCAGTGACAGTCCAGTGTTCCGTTATGAAAACGGAACGATAACCGTTAGCGGCATGAAGCCAGGCGAACTTATCAATGCAGTAACAGTAAGCGGCAAGATGATGTCTTCCGTCAGGGCAGACGGCAATGGCTGCGCCCGGATAAACCTGAACGGCATGCCCAAAGGCGTGTATGTGATAGCAACATCAGGCGGAGTAAGCTGTAAAATAGTAAACAGATAAAGCTTCAACGCAACAAAGAGTAATAACAAACAAAATCAAATCGAAGGTGAAACACAGTTCATTTCACCGTTAAGAAAAAAAAGCCTTATGCGCAGAATATTTACACTTATATGCTGCATTATTGTTGCAGCTCAGTTCACAACCGTTTCGGCACAGAAAGTTATGCAGATATGGAAAGACGGCAAGATTGTCGCCACGTATGAAACATCGGCCGTTGACTCTGTCAACTTCGCTGACATGCCCTACAAACTGGTAGACCTTGGCCTGCCAAGCGGAATTTTGTGGGCAGACACAAATGTCGGGGCAACGCTTCCCGCAGATACAGGCGACTATTATGCCTGGGGAGAGACATCCACAAAGACAGACTATAGCATTGAAACAAGTTTCTGGTACGGCAAGGACTATACTAAAGACACGCTGCTCGTTGCCGAAGACGACATTGCAACGATTGTGTGCGGCAGCAACTACCGCATGCCAAAGCCGGATGAATTCAACGAGTTGTTCCTTAACTGTGAATCCGTCTGGACCACACAGACAAACTCCCAAGGTGAGGAACAGACGGGATACATTATGAAAGGCAAGAACGGAAACTCAATTTTCCTTCCGGCTGCGGGATATTACACGGGTACGGAACTTTTTGCTGCTGGCGTAAAGGGCAGCTACTGGACAAGTCAGCCCGACTGCTCGAACAACTTCAGCAAGTGGATGAGTTATTTGGTAAAGGGAGATGCTTCAACAGGCGACTATCTGCGTTCTAACGGATGTTCTGTTAGAGCCGTGTCGCAGCCGCAGACCCGCTGATAGAACCTGAAAAATATAACAGGAATAGGGTGGGGACATAAGGTTGCAGCAACAATCCTTAACTGAACAGACCTGCATTTCCTGCTTGACATAGTATCAAAACGAAAAGAACTGAAGGCATCTTGTGTCGACACGAATCAGATTGTGATTTGAACGAAGCAAAGAATATCCAGTTCTTTTCGTTTTTTTTTTAAAACGTCATCAAGACGCAACCTACAAACTTGTGGCAAGCTTGTGACAAATGTCGCCAAGTAGTGAAATCTGAAGAATGATTTGGTGCAAGTCTCGCTTTTTTTTCATAATTTTGCGAACCGCAAACGCAAATGCGGGCAGTGCCGCAAAAAAAATACAGAACATAAGACGAACAGCAAAATGGAATACATGTCACAAGAAGGATACGACAAGCTTGTTGCCGAACTGCATCATCTTGAGAGCGTTGAACTGCCGCAGGTGCGCGAAGCAATAGCAGAGGCACGCGACAAGGGAGACTTGAGCGAGAACTTTGAATATCATGCAGCCAAGCGGGAACAAGGCCGCATCTTGGGCAGAATACGCTTCAAGCAGAGAGTGCTGGAAAATGCACGCGTTATAGACAAAGCTCTGCTTAATGGCGATTGCATAGGACTTCTGAGCAAGGTTGAAATAACCAATCTTGCCAACAACCGGAGTATGACATACACAATAGTCAGTCCGCATGAAGCAAACATGAGCGAGGGCAAGATTTCGATAAAGTCACCCATAGCGACAGCGTTGCTTGCAAAGAAAGCAGGAGATACGGTGGAAGTCCGCGTTCCAGCCGGGATGTTGAAGCTTCGCATAGAGAATGTATCGTTATGACCCCTAGCTGCCTGTAGCAAAAGGCACGGCAAAGGCGCAGAATTGAACATCAAGGCACGGTAATCTACAAAAGAGAAAGACATTTAAGATTAAATACATTTACCAATGGACAAGACATATACTTTTGATGAGGCTTTCAAAGCCACGAAAGAATATTTCGGCGGAGATGAGCTGGCAGCCCGGGTATGGGTGAACAAATATGCATTGAAAGACAGTTCCGGCAACATTTTTGAACTTACACCTGCCGACATGCACCGTCGCATAGCAAAGGAAATCGTGCGCATAGAGCGTAAATACGCCAATCCGCTTGATGAGGAAGAGGTATTCAGCATTCTTGACCATTTCAGATACATCGTTCCGGCTGGAAGCCCCATGACAGGGATAGGAAACGACCATCAGGTGGCTTCGCTATCAAACTGCTTCGTGATTGGTCTCGATGGCGATGCCGACTCGTATGGCGCCGTTATGCTAATGGATGAGGAACAAGTGCAACTGATGAAACGTCGCGGCGGAGTGGGACACGACCTGTCGCAACTTCGTCCAAAGGGAACTCCAGTAAACAATTCCGCACTTACTTCAACGGGCGTAGTGCCTTTCATGGAACGTTACAGCAACTCTACGCGTGAGGTAGCGCAAGACGGACGCCGCGGCGCTCTGATGCTCTCGATAAGCGTAAAACATCCAGACAGCGAGGCCTTCATCGACGCAAAGATGCAGGAAGGGAAAATTACCGGAGCCAATGTTTCGGTGAAGATAGACGACGAATTTATGAAAGCGGCCATTGAAGGCCGTGAATACACCCAGCAATTTCCTGTCGACAGCAGTGCCCCCTTGGTGCAGAAGCAGACAAATGCAAAGAAACTGTGGGAGAAAATCGTGCACAACGCATGGAAAAGCGCTGAGCCGGGCGTTCTCTTTTGGGACACAATACAGCGCGAAAGCATTCCCGACTGCTATGCCGACCTCGGTTTCCGAACCGTTTCCACAAACCCTTGCGGCGAAATACCGTTGTGTCCTTACGATTCTTGCAGACTTCTGTCTATAAACCTCTATTCATATGTAGTTGAACCGTTCACACCCAATGCACGGTTTGATTTCGAACTCTTCCGCAAACATGTGCGCATAGCGCAACGCGTGATGGACGATATCGTCGACATGGAATTGGAAAAGATTGATGACATTATAAAGAAGGTGAAAAGCGACCCTCAGGCAGATGACGTAAAGGCAACGGAGCTAAACCTTTGGGAGAAAATAAAGCACAAGAGCGGCCTTGGACGCCGCACAGGAGTGGGCATAACGGCAGAAGGCGACATGATTGCCGCCATGAACCTGCGCTATGGAACGCAGAAAGCGACAGACTTTTCCGTTGAAGTGCACAAGACACTTGCTTTGGCTGCATACCGTTCTTCCGTTGAAATGGCAAAAGAACGCGGTGCTTTCGCCATCTTTGACGCACAGCGCGAAAAAGACAATCCTTTTATTGCCCGTCTGCGCGAGGCCGATGCAGAGTTATATGAGGATATGGTGAAATACGGAAGGCGAAACATTGCTTGTCTGACCATTGCGCCTACAGGAACAACAAGCCTGATGACGCAAACTACAAGCGGAATAGAACCCGTGTTCATGCCTGTTTACAAACGTCGCCGCAAGGTAAATCCCAATGATTCTGGCGTGCATGTGGACTTTGTTGACGAGAGTGGCGATTCTTTCGAAGAATACATAGTGTTCCACCATAAGTTCCTGGAGTGGATGAAAATTAACGGTCTCGACACACAGAAAAAATACTCGCAAGAGGAACTTGACCAACTAGTAGCGAAATCACCCTATCATAAGGCAACGGCAAACGATGTTGACTGGCTTATGAAAGTAAGGATGCAGGGCGCCATACAGAAGTGGGTGGACCACAGCATAAGCGTGACAATAAACCTTCCGAACAGCGTTGACGAACAACTCGTAAACAAACTGTATGTCGAGGCATGGAAATCAGGATGCAAAGGATGCACCGTATATCGCGACGGCTCACGCTCTGGCGTGATGATTGCCGTGGAGAAGAAAGACAAAAAGAAAGGTGAAGAAAAGAAACTGCACGTGCATGTATGCGAACCGCCCCAAGTAACGGAAGTCAGACCGGTAGAGCTGGAATGTGACGTGGTAAGGTTTCAGAACAACAAAGAAAAATGGGTAGCCTTTGTGGGCTTGCTTGACGGATATCCATACGAGATATTCACCGGTTTGCAGGACGATGAAGAAGGAATAGTGTTGCCAAAGACCGTAACAAAGGGCAAGATAATAAAGAAAGTCGATGCGTCAGGAAAGAAACGCTACGATTTCCAATTCGAGAACAAGCGCGGATACAAAACAACCGTAGAGGGATTGAGCGAGAAGTTCAATCCGGAATACTGGAACTACGCCAAGCTGATTTCTGGAGTATTGAGATACCGTATGCCAATAGCCAATGTTATAAAACTGGTAGGCTCACTTCAGATGGACAGTCAGAGCATAAACACATGGAAGATTGGCGTTGAGCGCGCTCTCAAAAAGTACATTGCCGACGGCACAGAGGCAAAAGGACAGAAATGCCCCGTATGCGGACAGGAAAGCCTGGTGTATCAGGAAGGATGTCTGATATGTAAGAATTGCGGGGCTTCAAGGTGCGGATAAAACGAACGTATGACAGAATGACAATCACGGGAAAGGTATATATCCAGAACATGCGTTTCCATGCATACCATGGCGTAATGCCTCAAGAAACTGCGGTAGGGGGAGATTTTCTTGTCTCCCTCGAAGCGGATTATCCGCTTGCTGAGGCCGTTGAAACAGACGACGTGTCGACAACGCTGAACTATGCCGAGGTCTATGCCGTGGTGGCAGAGGAAATGGCAATACCGTCGAGCCTGATAGAACATGTGGCCGGACGGATTGGCAAGAGGCTGCTGAAAGAAATGCCGAAGATAACGGAACTCAAAGTAAGAGTGACAAAAGAAAATCCGCCCATGGGCGCAGACTGCAACGGGGCCGGTGTCCTGTTATGCTTTATAAATGACTAAAACGGCAGCAAAAATACAGGTAGAAAAGCCGGCTTGTTGTTGAAAAACGAAACTTTAGCTACATTTGCAGCAGTGATTGAAACAGGGAAAAACATAGTAAGGCGCATCTCTATGCTTGCGCTCTTTCTGGTTTTGGCGGTAGCTTTTGCTTTCGCCGACAAGTTCGTGTTGGTTATAGATGCCGGCCACGGCGGGCATGACGCCGGAGCGCGAGGAAGTTTTTCCAGCGAGAAGAATATAAATCTAAATGTGGCACTCGCATTCGGAAAGTATGTAGAAAAAAACTGTCCCGACGTTAAGGTAATATACACTCGCAAGACCGATGTATTCATTCCTTTGCACAAACGTGCCGACATTGCCAACAAGAATCACGCAGACGTGTTTGTGTCCATACATACCAATGCGCTGCCCGGAGGCAAAGTGGCGCGAGGTCTTGAAACTTACACGATGGGAATGAGGCGTTCCGACGAGAAACTCAGTGCCGCGCAGCGCGAGAACGCCGTAATTACATACGAGAGCGACTATAAACAGCGTTACGAGGGTTACGATCCCAACTCTCCTGAAAGTGCCATAATGTTTGAATTCATACACGACAAAAACATGGCGAAGAGTGTGGAGCTGGCAAAACTCGTTCAGAAAAACGTTTGCTCGTCTGCCGCACGACCCGACAAGGGCGTGAAGCAAGACGTATTTCTCGTCTTGAGGGAAACGTCCATGCCGGCATGTCTGATAGAGTTGGGATTCATAACCACGCCCGACGAAGAGAGACTGCTCAACGACGAAATTTCGATTGACAACATTGCCAAAGGCATATACAATGCTTTCGCGAAATACAAGAGCGACAACTTTTCCGGATATGAAGTGCCCTACGAAGCCGCAACGCCGGAGAAGGTGAGAATACCTACTGTCGTGCCACAAAATCCATACACGGAACAGAATAACCCAAAAGCTTCGGAGACCACAGGGAACCGCTCAAAACAGTCTGCCGAAAGCCAAGACGCAAACAAACAGAGGCAAACGGTTTGTGAAAATAATGTCGAGAGGAAAGCAAATACGGTTGCACGCCCGGTATTTAAAGTTCAGATTCTCGCAAGCAATACATCTCTGCCGCAAAACAGCGCAAGGCTTAAATACCAGGACAATGTGGGAATGTACGAAGAGGGCGGCATGTACAAATATACCGTTGGTGAATCAGAAAACTACAACGAGATGAACAGGCTGCGGTCTATCCTCAATGCGAAATTCCCCGGCTGTTTCGTGGTGGCTTTCATGAACGGCGAGAAGATGAACATAAACGATGCGATAAGGCAATTCAGAAAACAGAAAACAATAAAAACTGCAGAATGAAATCTTTTACCAAAGAAGTGAAAATTGCCATAGTGGCAATTGTGGCGCTTGTGGTGCTCTTTCTTGGAATGAACTTCCTAAAGGGACTTAACCTTTTCTCCTCAGCGCAAAGATATTACATAACGTTCAAGAATATAAGCGGACTGACATCCTCGTGCCCAATATATGCCGACGGATATAAAGTGGGTGTGGTTCGTGGAATAGACTACGACTATTCGCAGTCGAAGGACATCATTGCCGAGGTGGACATTGACCCTGAGATGAGAATACCAAAAGGGAGCAGCGCTGAAATCGTCAGCGACCTGATGGGAAACGTGAAGGTGAACCTGCTTCTCGCCAACAACATGCGCGAGAGGGTCAACCCAGGAGAAACAATCATCGGCGGCATAAACGATGGGGCAGTAGGGCAGATGAAAGACCTAATCCCCGTTGTTCAGAAAATGCTCCCAAAGCTTGACTCCATATTGGCAAGCGTCAACGCTCTGCTGGCAGACCCTGCTTTGTCGAATTCCCTGCACAACATAGAGAGCGTAACGGGCAACCTGACCACATCGTCGCAACAACTCAATACGCTTCTTGGGTCGCTCAACAATAAAATGCCTGGTTTGCTTAACAAGGCAGACAATGTAATGGGAAATGCCGAATCTGTCACTGCAAAACTTGACAAGCTTGACCTTCAGGGTACGATGAGCAAGGTGGATGCAACACTCACAAACGTGCAGCAGTTCACGAGCCAACTGAACAACAACCAAGGCTCTTTGGGATTGCTCATGCGCGACCCGAATCTTTATTATAACCTCAATTCAACTGTAAAGTCGGCTGATTCCCTTCTCATCGACCTTAAGTCTCATCCAAAACGATACGTGCATTTTTCTCTGTTCGGGAAGAAAGACAAATAAATGCAGGCCGAAATATTCACGGCTTGAGCATAGGGCCGAAAATTACATAGCCTTTAAAACATAAATTTTATAATCCGCCGGATGCTGTTCAGATGCTTCCGGCGGATTCTTTTTCAGTGCCAATACATAAGTTTCACTGGTTAAGGACTTTACAAAATTGTTTCAAAAATAGCCTGGCGAGCATTTGTTAAATCCGTTTTTTTTTGCGAAATTTGCAGCACTTTTCTCGTCGGGTAAACAGTGAAACGGAGAGAAAAACAAGCGAAAAACAGAAAGTAATCAAAGTCTGAGGACTATTATTTATAACAGCGTATTATGACCGAGAATCCCAGTGCTCTATGGGACAAAAGCCTTTTGCTCATAAAGGAAAATGTCACAGAACAGCAGTTCAATACATGGTTCAAGCCAATCGTGTTTGTAGCCTTCAAGAAGGATACACGCAGGTTGGTGTTGCAGGTTCCAAGCCCGTTCGTTTACGAATACTTGGAGCAGAACTTTATTGATCTGCTGACAAAGGTCCTTACACGAACTTTCGGAGATAACATCGGTCTGTCATACCGCGTTGTTACCGACAAGACAAACAACTTGACTCAGGTTCTGTCATCTGATCCTCCCGCCAAAGTGCCCGACAAAACAGCAAGGCGCCAGCCGGCAAACCAGCCTCCTCAGCCTTTCGACGCAGCACGTCAGCAACAGATACCGTCGCAGTTGAACCCGCACCTCACGTTCAGCAATTACATTGAGGGCGCAAGCAACAAGTTGCCACGTTCCATAGGACAGACAATAGGCGAACACCCAAATACTTCGCAGTTCAACCCGATGTTCATTTACGGTCCGTCGGGTTGCGGAAAGACACACCTTGTCAATGCCATCGGTATCCTTACGAAACAGAAGTATCCTGCAAAGAGAGTATTGTATATCAGTGCCAGACTTTTTCAAGTGCAGTATACGAATGCTGTGCGCAACAATACCGTAAACGACTTCATAAACTTCTATCAGACGATAGACATGCTGATTGTTGATGATATTCAGGAGTGGGCTTCCGCAACAAAAACGCAGGAAACGTTCTTCCATATCTTCAACCATCTCTTTATGAACGGAAAGAGAATCATTCTGGCCAGCGACCGCCCGCCGGTCGATTTACAGGGAATGAGCGACCGTCTGTTGACCCGTTTCAGCTGCGGACTAATTGCAGAACTTGAGAAGCCGAATGTAGAACTCTGTGTCGAAATCCTTCAGAACAAGATAAAACGAGACGGACTGCATATCCCTTCAGACGTGGTTATGTTTATTGCCCAGACTGCAAATGGGAGCGTGCGCGATCTTGAGGGCGTGATAAATTCGTTGATGGCGTATTCTGTGGTTTATAACAGTAATATCGACATGCGGCTTGCAGAACGTGTCATAAAGCGTGCAGTAAAGATTGACGACAACCCGCTTACCATCGATGACATATTGGATACCGTGTGCAATCATTTCTCCGTTACCACAGCAGCTGTTAACGGGCGGAGCCGTAAACGCGAGTATGTAGAGGCAAGACAAATATCCATGTATCTTGCGCAAAAATACACCAAGATGCCTGCTTCACGTATAGGCAAACTGCTTGGCGGGCGCGACCATTCTACTGTGATACACAGCTGTTCAAAAGTGCAGCAGCGTATGTCTGTTGACAAACTCTTCAATGACGAATTGGCAAGCATTGAAAATTCGTTCAAATTGAAAAAATAGCCCGAGTTTTTACAATAGCTTTCGCATATTGAGATTTACGCACATATATTGTTGCGTAAATCAATTCTTTTTGCAATATAAACGCATATAAGATATGACATTGTTAAGGATTACCCCCCCCCAGGCCGTCTGAAAACACAATTTCCAGTCTTCTCAGCTTTCAATCTGTAAGCATTAGTGCCTATACGAAAGTTCTTCGGACTGTCTACCTATGCAGTCGAAATCTGTTGTTTTGCTGGGCATTTTTCTTTCTGTTTTCTTTTGTCCTTTTGATGTGGCTCTCGCCCGATTCCTTTTTGGCGCATCTTTGTTCCAGGCGGCAAGATTCCGAGTGGTTCTTCATGGCAGGCAAGGCATGGATGGAAGGGATGGTTCCGTACGTTGACTTTGCCGATTCCAAAGGACCACTGCTATGGCTTATCTATGGCATTGGCTATCTCCTTTCCCCAACATCGTATATTGGCGTGTTTTGGTTGAGCGTGGTAGCTTACACCGTAGCATTCTGCTATATATGGCGCGCAGCGCGGCTTTTTGTAGAGAAAAGGGAGGCCTTGCTTGTTTTGGTGCTGATTCCATTCGTTCTGTTCTTTCGTATTTATCATAACGAGGTACGGGCAGAAGATTTCTGTATGCCTTGCATGTGTGCTGGCCTGTATTTTACGCTCCGTTCAATGTCGAGTCCTTCAGATTCCTCTGTTAGGAAACCGGCTTTTGGCTTAGGTGTTGCGATGGCATGTTGCCTGCTCATAAAATGGAGCATTTTTGTGATGATGGGAGGAATGGCTCTCATAGTGTTGTGGATTTCGTTCAGTAGAAAACGCATGGACGCCTTGGTTGGTGGATTGTTGGGTATCGCAACAATCGTGTTGCCGTTTTCTGCCTATTTCATTTGTGAGGGGAACTTTATGGCGATGGTGCGGGAATATTTTGTGAACACCTATCTTATTACAGGACAAGAAACGGACAGCTGGCATGTGCTCATACGCTTGCTTCTTGTTGACAGGTTTTATCTTTACACAATGGTGGAACTTACTGTGATCATTGTCGGTCTCGTTCTTTTTTGCCGTCATTTCCGTTTCTCATATTTGTTGTTGCTGGCGTTTCTTCCCTTTTGGATTGTCCTTGTTTTCAAGTCTACATTGCCACATTATTTCTGCATCACGATGCCGTTTTATATGTTCCTTTTCATGTATATGGTTCATTGCTGCCGCAATTTTGTGCGTAGGATGAATCGTTTGCCGTATGCTTTTGTTGCGGTATTCCTGTTATTGGCGGGTGTTGTTTTCAATGTCCATAGTGAAAACCTGGTGTTTTTCCATTCCCCTGAACAGGAAACTTGGGACGATATCCAGTCGTTTATGGCAAAAAGGCAATATCCGAAGATAATGTTCTGCAATATAGTTTATAGTTTTGGCGTCGTTTCACGTGCACTTCCAGCTTGTAAGTATTGGGCTCTTCAGTCAGGTGTGTCTGAGGAAATGAAAGAAGAACGTTATCGGGCCATACGAAAGCGCATCCCTGATTATATCATACTCAACCCCCATCCTTCAATAGCTTCACATCAGCCCTGTTTCATTCCTCTGCTTCGTAGGTCTGGTTATCGTGAATGTTATTCTAAGGTTGAGAAGAAAGGTGGCTTGGCAAAAAAAGTATTGATTGTGTATTGTAAGTCTGAATAGATGTTTGCACCTATCTAGCAATAGCTTTTTATATATTATATAATGTGTAATTCTCTGTTTTTGCTTTTATTTTGTCAAGAAAGAGAAATTTTGATGTTTTAGGGCATATTTTTGTGT
>CAVAPC010000053.1:0-10465 GCA_963590505.1 uncultured Alistipes sp.
TCTTTTTAGACTGTCCAAGATTTTTGCCTAATCCACACGTTTTTGCAAGTGACCCCATTAAATTGACAAGAAGTTACAAGCAAAACATTATCAAGCAATTCCATTTACGAAAAATGAAATAAAAGGAAATAGCCTAAGTACCATAAAAGGGACAAGCAACAATACTTTATTCTTCAGCAGCGCGGAGAATAATACTTGTTGCCCCCAAAGTGAACAGTGAGCCGTCTTCAATAATACGCCTCTCACGGTCGCCTAAAATTACATTGTCTACGAACGTTCCGGTATTGCTTGGTCCGTCTCTTAGAATGTATTTGAGCTTTCCAGTTTTTTTGTCGCGAGAAACGTTTATCACACAGTGGCTTATATCCATGCTGGGATCGTTTGTCTCTATTTTAAGGTCTACCTTTGCCCCCTTCATGTATCGCCCTATGGTATTGTCACCCATTTTCAGCGGCAATACTTGCTTGTAATGAAAAACATTCTCTATAACAACGATAGAGCCGCAACCGTTTTCATCGGCATGTTCGTCTAGTTTCTCGTCTTTTTGACGGTCCTTAAGACGGGATACGCCTATGCGTATGCCGAATTCCTTTCCACATTCATTGCATTTGAACACCAGCGACTGGCCATCACTGTATTTTGTTTCGTCGAAAATAATATAGTTGTCGCATTTAGGACAGCGTACTCTCTTCATATTGTTCTATTATTTTTCGTGGAAAATCCAACAGTCTTTGAATTCGGCTTTTTGCCTCATTTTTGACAAATCACCCAATGCTTCCTTTTCAGAAGAGTAAGCACCACAGACAACCTTTACCGGTTTCTCGCTCAATACGCGTGCATCTGAATATCCTTGAGCACGAAGTTTCTGTACATACTCTTCAGCGTTGGATTTTGTTATCCGGCAGGCAAGAACGATACTGTATACATCTTTTTCTTGATCGTCTGTCGTCTTCACTTCCACAATGGTTTTGGGAGACGGACTTGCAGCATTGTCTGCCAATTCCTCCATCTGTTGCTTTTCAGCTTTAGGCGTTACGTTTTTTGGTTCAGCAACTTTACTTTTATACTGAGGTGTTGCTTGCTTGCCTATTGTCGTTTGCTTGCTCTCCCCCTGTTGCAGAAGGTTATAAAATGCACTTCCCTGGAAGCTGCTCAACGACGTACCACTGTTCATGTCTGTCTTAATGGGCGTTGCAATAACAAAGAACGCCACAATTGCACAAGCTACGGCAACAGCGTTCCGCAACACACTTACCTTAATCTTTATAGTGCGTTCAGTTCCGTCTTCATCGTCATTCACAACGGACAACGTGCGTCCAGAGTCAGAATTATTATCATCCTGTCTGCCATCAAAGCCAACGGTTGCATAGTGTTGTTCCCGTTCTGACGGCTGCGAAGAAGACTGTTCTGTTTCTTCAGATGAGTTTTGCACGGTAAGGAGTTCCACCCCTGCCAAACCGTAAAGTTCTGGCGTAAGGATACCAGACTCGCATGGCTCGAACAAGTATCCGCCCTGCGAATTCAAGGAAACAAGCCCCAAATTCTCAAATTCATAATATCCGTCTTTGTTGATATTCCGCTTCAGTTCGTCGACTTCGGTCTCTATTCTTGCCAAAGCTTCGGGATAACTTATGTCGTATGCCTCGACGTATGACTGCACCAACAGACTGTCGTTCATGTTTAATTTCGGATTGAAGCCCAAAGTGCGCAACGGTGGCAGATACATATTGTCCGCCTCATCGAAATGTGCGTCGCGATGATGTGCCACAAAGCCGCCGAAACCAGGAACGATTACGCAGTCGCAGTCGAGCAAAAGTATTTCTATATGTCTTTCCAATTCAATCATTGCGTGCAAAGTTACTACTTTTGCGGAGATTTTCTGTAACATCCAAGATAAATAGTTTTGCCGAAACAAAAAAAATCTCTTGCCTTGTGCGCTTTCGATATTTATGTTTACTTTTGCAGTAAACTATCACATTATTATGAATTATATAAGTACGGAAATAGACGGTGTATTCATCATTGAGCCAAAAGTGTTCTGCGATGACCGCGGCTATTTTTTTGAAGCATTCAAAAAGGACGAGTTTGAAGCGCATGTAGGAAAGGTGAACTTCATACAGGACAACGAGTCGAAATCTTCATACGGCGTACTGAGAGGCCTTCACTATCAGAAGGGGGAATTCTCGCAGGCCAAGCTCGTAAGGGTAATCAAGGGCAAGGTGCTCGACGTGGCAGTTGACATTCGCAAGAGTTCACCCACCTTCGGAAAGCACGTAATGGTGGAACTGAGCGAAGACAACAAGCGTCAACTGTTCATCCCGCGCGGATTTGCGCACGGATTCCTTGTAATGAGCGAAGAAGCAATCTTCACATACAAGGTTGACAACGCATATGCGCCACAGAGCGAAGCCTCCATTCGCTTCAATGACGAGACGCTGAACATAAACTGGCCTATTTCCAAGACAGACGTAAAGACAAGCGAAAAGGACGCAAACGGAAAAACTCTGCAAGAAGCCGAATTGTTCGAATAGAAAAGGCGGTGAGAACAAACTCTTTAAAAAGAAAATCCGCCATTAAACCTATCGCTTGACTAAGAGAATAATTGACATGAACAAAAATAGACTGGTCTTTTTACTGCTTCTCACAGCTTGCTTCGTTATCCTTTCATGCAAAGGAGACAACAAGTCAGAGGTCGCTACGCGAACCGAAGACACACAGGCAAAGAGTCTGCTGCAAGGAATCTGGATTGATTCCGACGAAGAGAACGTGGTGTTCAAGGTAAAAGGCGACACAATCTACTATCCCGATTCCTTGAGCCAGCCCATAAAATTTGCCATATATTCCGACACGCTGGAATTTCAGAGCGCAAACGAATCGAAATACGCCATACTTAAGCAGACGGCACACGTATTTGAATTCAAAAACCAAAACGGAGATATTGTTAAGCTTGTAAAAAGCGACGACCCCAGCTTTGAGATGCAGTTTGCACCAAAGAAGACCATAACCGTAAACCAAAACCAAATATTAAAAAGCGACACTGTTGTTTTCTGTTCCAACGAGCGTTATCATTCATACGTACAGGTAAACCCGACGAAATACAAGGTGTTCAAAACCACATACAACGACGACGGAATGGAGCAAGAGAGCGTTTACTTTGACAACACCATTCACATCGGCCTTTTCAAACAGGAAAACAAGGTATACTCAAAAGACTTCAGAAAGAACGACTTCAAGAAATTCGTGCCCGAAGACTTCCTGCGCCAAAGCATTCTGAGCGACATAAATCTGAAGCGCTCTGAAAGCGACGGTGTGTGGTATGAAGCAGAACTTGCCATACCCGACACTTATATGAGTTACAACGTGGACATCTTCATTTCCACAAGCGGGAAAATGAAGATGAGCATGCAGAAATAAAAATTATCCCCCTTCATCTTCCCCGCCGGAACTCGGAACAGACAATTGCCGTAGCTACAGCAACATTCAAACTCTCTGCGGTTTTTCGTCCCAAAGGATAATTTGGAATGAGAAGACGGTTGTTGACATGCTCGGAAACAGAAGCAGAAATACCTTTCCCCTCATTGCCCATAACGACAACACCTTCATTCGGAAGTTCCCTGGCGTAAATGTTATCTCCGTCGAGGAAAGTGCCGAATACGGGGAAGTGCGACGGCAACGAAGACAACAGGCTGCACAAATCCGTATAAACCACTTTCACACGCGCTATACTTCCCATCGTTGCCTGCACCACTTTCGGATTGTAGACGTCTGCCGTGTCATGGCTACAGAATATCCTTTCAATGCCAAACCAGTCGGCTATACGAATAATGGTTCCAAGGTTGCCCGGATCCTGAACGCCATCCAGAGCGAGGCTCAACGTGCCTTTCTCTACCGTATCTGCGCTGTGTTCAAACATTGGGAACACGGCAATAACATCCTGGGGATGCTGAAGAAAACTTATCTTGCGCAGTTCATCGTCAGTCACGGCAACGGCATCGCTACAGCCTGTAGCCTCAATCCAGGGCTGAGTAGCAAAGATGCGCAACGGCTTCAGCAGTTCCTGCAAATCACCCACAACCTTCGGGCCTTCAGCAACGAATGCGCCTTCTTTCTTCCTCCCTTTCTTTGTTTCGAGAGAGCGCACATATTTTATTTGATTCTTACTTATCATACATCAAGAAACTTGTTTCTTTATTCCAATTGGCCCTAACGTTTAAAAGTCATAGGCAACAAAACCTTACGGCTGCGTAAGGGAAATGCTGTCCCATCTCATATGCCTGAGGCCAAATTCATTCTGCAAATTTAGGCATTTAGATTGAGATAAATGTTACATGACAGGAATAATGGTCTAAAAAACACGTTGCAACAACCGCATATCGCAGTAAAGCCGATAGCACTGAAAGCTTCTTTCAAAAGACGCATAAAAGGCGAGAAAAGAAAATATAAGGTCCATACGGACAAAAGTTCACTGTTTTTTCTTAATTTTGCAGTTATAATAAAATTGAAACGAAGCTTGTAGCGAACCAAAAGTCAATGAAATATTTTTCCGTCTCAGTTTGCACTCTTTTGGCAGCAGTTCTTTCGGGATGCTCTGTCACCAAGTTCATCCCCGAAAACGAGTACCTGCTCAACAAGGTAAAGATTGAAAGCGACGACAAATCACTTGACGTTTCCGCCTACCAGCCTTACATCAAACAACGCGGCAACACAAAATGGTTTTCATCACTGCGCATTCCGCTCGCAACCTATTCTCTTGCGGGAAGGGATTCAACAAAATGGATTAACCGCACACTGAAGAAAATGGGCGAAAAGCCCGTTACCGAGGATTCCACACAGACTACTGCAACATGCAACAACCTTAGAACGGCATTGCGAAGCAACGGATACCTTGATGCGCAAGTGGAAACACTCTACAAAAAAGCCGGCAAAAACAAGATTGACGTCACCTACCTGCTGAAACCGGGCAGGGCGTACAGAATAGGACGGGTGTTCTATGACATACAAGACGACAGCATTGCCGCAAATTTTGACCGTTACTATCCACAGAAACGGCGCATAAAGAGCGGCAGCGTGTTCAACATTGAACATCTTGACCAGGAGCGAAAGAACATTACGGGCGCTCTGACAGAAAACGGATATTTCCATTTCCACAAGAACTTCATATCATTCACTGCCGACTCCGTGAAGGGAAACGGACAAATCGACATTGTGCTGCATCTGGCAAAGAACAAGATTGCAAACAATTCTGCCGATACTCTCCACACGAGATACACTATAGATGACGTTAAATTCGTGTGCAACAATGGAAAGAAGTTGCCTCTGCGCAAAGGAGCCATACGCGAGAACTGCTGGATTACACAAGGGAAACGATTCAGTTCAAACGACCTGACTCGCACATACAACAGTTTCGGGAAATTGCAGGCAATAAGATACACAAACATTAAGTTCACGGAAAAATCCGACAGTCTGCTTGACTGTATGATAGAATTCACACCGAACAAAATGAACAGCATAAGCTTCCAGCCAGAAGGCACCAATACTGCCGGCGATTTGGGGGCTGCTGCATCGCTAACCTACGAAAACCGTAACCTGTTCCGCGGTTCGGAACTATTCAGCGTAAAGTTGCGCGGAGCGTTCGAGGCGATAACCGGACTGGAAGGATACAACAACCAGAACTATATTGAATATGGAATAGAATCAAAACTCACGTTCCCCAGTTTCTTGTGTCCGTTCCTTTCCAACGACTTCAAACGCAGTTCGTCTGCCACGACAGAAGTAACCGTGAGCTACAACCTGCAGAACAGACCTGAATTTCACAGGCGCGTTTTCTCAGGCGGACTGAGATACCGATGGTATGACACCACTCGCAGACACAACTACAAAATAGACGTTATCGATCTGAACTACATCTATATGCCGTGGATATCGTCTACGTTCAAAAGTGAATATCTTGACAAAGCAGACAACAAGAACGCGATACTGAAATACAACTATGAAGACCTTTTCATAATGAAGATTGGCTTCGGAATGGCATTCACCGGAAAGAGCAAGGCGTTCAAAATCAACTGCGAAACATCGGGAAACCTTCTGAACGGAATCTCTCATCTGGCAAAAATGCAGAAGGACGAGAACAACCATTACAAGGTTTTCAACATCGCCTTTGCGCAGTATGCAAAATTTGACTTCGAATACACGCAGGCAATTGACTTTGACCGCAACAATCAGCTAACGTTCCATGCCGGCCTTGGCGTTGCCTATCCATACGGCAACAGCAGGGTTCTGCCTTTCGAGAAGCGGTACTTCTCTGGCGGAGCGAACTCTGTCAGAGGCTGGAGCGTGAGAGGACTGGGACCGGGAAAGTTCAAGGGGAAAGACGGGGCAATTGATTTTATCAACCAGACAGGCGACATGAAGCTCGATCTTAACGCCGAATTCAGAACGTTCCTGTTCTGGAAGTTTTACGGGGCAGCCTTTATCGATGCAGGCAACATTTGGACACTGCGAAAATACGAGGAGCAACCGGGCGGTCAGTTCCGCTTTGATTCGTTCTACAAACAGATAGCCGTGGCATACGGACTGGGATTGCGACTGAATTTCAACTATTTCATACTGCGTTTCGACATGGGAATGAAGGCCGTGAACCCTGCATACGAAACAAAGGAAGAACACTGGGCCATCATTCATCCCGACTTCAGCCGCGACTTGGCATTCCATTTTGCCGTAGGCTTGCCGTTCTGACAAACAGAAATCCCTTCCATACAAGATAGTCTTAATGGAAGGGATTTTATTTGTTACGCATTTTCCTGATGAAATGCACCTGACTTTTTAATCCTTGTTATCCTGTTCCGCTTCATGAGCCTTAACAAGTTCCTGCTGGATATCGTTTGGAACGAGTTCGTAGCTTGCGAACTTTGTTGTGAATGAAGCGCGTCCGCCAGTCAGAGAGCTGAGCGAAATGCTGTAGTTTGAGAGTTCCTTGAGCGGAATCTTGGCCTGAAGTTTCTGATATCCGGCTTCGGTGTCCATTCCCATAATAAGGGCACGGCGTCCTTGAAGGTCGCTCATGACATCGCCCATAAAGTCTGACGGAACATAAACCTCAAGGTCGTAGATAGGTTCAAGAATCTTCGGACCTGCGTTCTTGAATGCTTCTGAGAAAGCGTTGCGGGCAGCAAGCATGAACGAAAGTTCGTTGCTGTCAACCGGGTGCATCTTTCCGTCATAAACAATCACTCTCACGTCGCGCGCATAGCTGCCTGTGAGTGGGCCTTGCTCCATACGTTCCATAACGCCCTTAAGAATAGCTGGCATGAAGCGTTGGTCGATGGCACCGCCAACTACGGAGTTAATAAAGACAAGCTTGCCGCCCCATTCAAGGTCTACAACTTCCTTGTTCTTTATGTTCATCTTGAATTCCTGACCGTTTATCTTGTAAGATGTCGGATCTGGCATTCCTTCTGCATAAGGTTCGATGATAAGATGAACTTCGCCAAACTGTCCGGCACCGCCCGACTGTTTCTTGTGGCGATAGTCTGCACGCGCAAGTTTCGTAATTGTCTCACGATATGGAATACGTGGTTCTATGAATTCAACGGCAATCTTTTCGTTGTTTTCCAGCCTCCATTTAAGGGTGCGCAAGTGGAATTCTCCCTGTCCGTGAACTATAGTCTGGCGCAATTCCTTGCTCTGTTCAACAACCCATGTCGGGTCTTCCTGACGCATCTTGGTGAGAGCCGCCATCATCTTCTCTGTGTCGGCTTCGTTCTTAGCCTTTATTGCACGGGAATACTTCGAGTTCGGATATTTTATAAAGTCAAACCTGTTTTCGCTTTCTTTTCCATTGAGAGTATTACCTGTTTTTACGTCTTTCAGCTTAACCGTGCAACCGATGTCGCCTGCCACGAGTTGTTCAACAGACTGACGGTTGGCACCTGCGCAAACATACAAGTTTGAGATTCTTTCCTTTGAACCACGGTCTGCATTCGACAGGTCATCGCCTGCCTTGACAGAGCCGCTCATAACCTTGAAATAGGACACTTCGCCAATGTGCGGCTCTACGCCTGTCTTGAAGAAATATAGGGATGTTGGTGCGTTTGTCTCTGCCGGCACTTCCTGTCCGCGTGTATTGTGAATCTTTGGCATTTCGCTTACGAAAGGAACTACATTTCCAAGGAATTCCATCAAGCGGCGCACGCCCATGCTCTTGCCTGCGCATACGCAGAATACGGGGAAGATAGAACGGGTGACAAGCCCCTTGCGGATGCCTTCGCGCAGTTCGTCTTCGGAAAGAGTTTCCTCTTCGAAGAATTTTTCCATGAGAGTTTCGTCGTTCTCTGCGGCAGCCTCAACCAAGGTCTTGTGAAGTTCCATTGCCTTGTCCATTTCCTCTGCGGGAATATCCTCGATAATAGGTTCGCCTCCTTCTGGCTTCCAAGAATATTTCTTCATCAACAGAACGTCAATAAGGGCATTGAAGCCTGGGCCTGTCTGCAAAGGATATTGTATTTGAACGCACTTCGAACCGTAAATGTCGTGCATCGATGCAACGAGCGTGTCGAAGTCGCACTTGTCACTGTCAAGCTGGTTTACGAGGAAGATTACTGGCTTTTTCAGTTTCTCGGTATAACGGAACAGGTTCTGCGTCCCTACCTCAGGCCCGTATTGTCCGTTTATCAGCACAAGAGCCTGGTCTGTTACGTTTAGCGCCGTGATAGCACCGCCCACAAAATCGTCTGAACCCGGGCAGTCAATTATATTGAGTTTTTTGTTGTTCCATTCCACATTGAACACAGTTGAGAAAACGGAATATCCATATTCCTGCTCAAC
The DNA here is from genome assembly GCA_963590505.1 of uncultured Alistipes sp. Classification (GTDB taxonomy): domain Bacteria; phylum Bacteroidota; class Bacteroidia; order Bacteroidales; family Bacteroidaceae; genus Prevotella. Next base: position 8,824 of record CAVAPC010000053.1, read on the forward strand.
AGGGAAATAGTCGCAAACTGTATTTTTTGCCTCTACCGTACCACGGCGCTTTATGACACCACTTTCATACAACATTGCTTCGGCAAGAGTCGTCTTGCCGGAACCCGCACTGCCAAGCAAGGCAATGTTCTTGATTTCATTAGTTTGGTAAACTCTCATGTTACTATAGATTTTAGGTTTGTGTCGAGTTTCAGGGATAACGTGTTTCCCTCCCTTGGCCGACGTTATTAGATTTAACGGCAACTAAGTTATTCTTTTTTCCTGAGCCCCCAAAAGATTTGAACGACTTTATCATCAATTTTAAAACATATTAGTAATTTTGCAATGGAAAACTTACAAAATCATGGCGGGTTTATACATACACATTCCATTTTGCAAAAGCCGCTGCATTTATTGCGGATTCTATTCAACAACACAAAGCTCCATGCAGCACAGATACGCAAACTGCGTATGCAGGGAATTGAAGATGAGAAAGGACTATCTTGCAGAACCTGTCAGCACAATATACCTTGGCGGAGGCACTCCGTCGCAGTTCGATGCAGAAGACATAAACGGCATTTTCAGAACAATATCGGAATGTTACGGCATTGAAGACGCCAACGGTGAATGTACGGAAATTACGATGGAGTGCAATCCAGACGACATTACTGAGGAATTCTGCCACAACCTTGATAAGCTTCCGGTAAACAGAATCAGCATGGGCGTGCAGACTTTCAACGATTCACGCTTGAACTTTCTGCACCGCCGCCACACGTCAGAACAGATACCGCTTGCCGTGAAACGATTGCGACATTCAGGAATAAAGAATGTCAGCATAGATCTGATTTTCGGCTTCCCAGAAGAAACTCTGGAACAGTGGGAAGAGGATATAAATGCCGCTCTAAGACTTGACGTAGAACATATATCCGCCTATGCTCTGACTTACGAAGAAGGAACAGTTCTGTATGATATGCTCAAAAGTGGCAAGGTAAAAGAATGTGACGAAGAAGCTTCACTGGCAATGTACGAATCACTGACAGACAAACTACGTGACAACGGCTACGAACACTATGAGATAAGCAATTTTGCAAAGCCATCCTTCCGCTCACGCCACAACAGCAGCTACTGGAAATCCGTTCCTTACCTTGGCATTGGAGCGGCAGCACACTCATACGACGGTTCGTCTCGACAATGGAACGCCGACAACATTTCCATATATATGAAAGAAATAGAACGGGGCAACATTCCTGCCGAAATTGAAACGCTTACGGACGACATGAAGTTCGACGACATGGTGATGACTCGCCTTCGGACTGCAGAGGGTATATCCATCGACGAAATTCAAAACAGCTTCGGCAAGGAATACCTTGACTTCATCATGAAAGAATCGAAGAAACATTTACAAAACGGATTGCTTTGCTTCTGCAACGACGACAGAAACATACGCCTAACAAGAAAGGGACTCTTCGTGAGCGACGCGGTGATGGCTGATCTTATGCATGTATAAAGTAGCTTACTCACATTTCTGTTTTGACTATTGCATAGAGATTAGGCCAATTTGCTTAGACATGAAACATTGATTGTACGTGTAGAAGCAGATAATTAAATCTCAAGTTTCGGATTTAGAATTTAAGCGGTTTGTGCATACGCTTTTAATGCTGCC
>CAVAPC010000054.1:0-8638 GCA_963590505.1 uncultured Alistipes sp.
ACACGTGAAGACAAACAACCCTATTGGACTGAAAGCGGCGCACGACATTCCGTTTCTGGTGTTCATTTCAGAACCGTTCCGCAGCCGACATCCCGACATTACCGCAAGGTTGCAACGCAACACCAATATGCAGTTCGATACGGAAGACATGATTTACATGTTGATGGACCTTATGCAATGCGACTTCGCAAACGGGAAATCAAAAGCGAAACCGCTTGCACAAGAGCACGACAAGGAATAAAAAAAGGCGAAGCACTAGTGCTTCGCCATAAAAGTAGCGGGACCCAGGATTGAACTGGGGACCTCATGATTATGAATCATGCGCTCTAACCAGCTGAGCTATCCCGCCATCATTTCTTTTTTGCGAGTGCAAAGGTAGTATAAAATTATTAAACTCCAAAAATATTTCCAACAAAAATACGCCCAATACAGTATTTTTTCTGTATTTTTGCCCCACAGAACAAATACAACACCATTGGTACAAACAAAAAAACGCTTTATTACTATGAAGAAAAGCAAAAAGCGCGTTGAACTTGAATTTGAACTGAACACCAGTTCTCCAAGCAAAATATGGAGTTACATAAGCGATGCTGGCGGACTGGAAAAATGGATGGCAGACAAAGTGGAGCGAAACGGAAAGAAACTGACCTTCACCTGGGGCATGACCTACCTTAACAACGACGAGAGGACGGCCACGATAATGAAGGAAAACAAGGAAAAGATGATGCGCTTCAAGTGGGACGGCGAAGAAGACGAAAATGCTTACTGCGAGATGCGCATTGAAACAGGAGAGATTTCAAGCAACTGCATATTGTGCATTACGGACTTTGCTGACGACGACGACGTTGAAAGCTTGAAAGAACTGTGGAACGACAACATCGACATGCTGCACCAAACTTCAGGCTTATAGCCAAAGACAGAAAAAGAAAGCTGCCCTTCCACCTTATTAAATATACAACACTATCGGAAACAGTCAAAAAGACATTGCATGGTAGTGTGGTAAAAATGAAACGCCCTTAAAAGACAGGCAAAACTTCCGCCAAAATTCATGCTTTGCAATTGTAAAGCACACAAAGGAAGGCAATAAAAAACAAGAAAACAGTAAAGTTTAGTAATGTGAAAGAAACAAGTTGTGCAAGTTTACCCTGTATTTTTAGTCGGCTTTGCTGGCTTCTTTGAGGGAGCATAGCGGGCTATGTGACCGAAAAGAGACCGTAAAGACGGCAAAAAGACAGAGCGAAAAAGGCCAGAGAACAACTGTTTACAGGCTTTCTATAAACTTGCTCAAGTTATTTTTTGAACATTACTTAAACCCCAAGAATAAACTTTCAGGAAAAACACACGTCTTATAAACAAAAGAACAACAGAGATAAAGAGCATGGACACCAGCAATGCCGAGATTATCAACACCATAAGCAGCGACCCGGAACGTGGGTTCAGAATGCTAATGCGCAGATACGGAGAACCGATTTACTGGCACATAAGGCATTTGGCAGTGTCTCACGACGACACGGAAGACATTATGCAGGAAACTTTCATAAAGGTTTTCCGGTCAATAAGCAGCCTCAACGACAGCAACGCACTGACGGCATGGATTTACCGCATTGCCACACGAGAAACTTTGACGGTGATCAGACAAAAAAGGCTGCCGGCAGAACTTCTTGACAATGCGGCAGCGAAAGCCAACATGACGGCAGACAGCTACATTGACTACTCTGACCTGGAAGGAATACGCCTTCAGAAGGCTATCCTTTCGCTGCCGGAAAAGCAGCGGCTCACGTTCAACCTGAGATATTACAGCGAGATGGACTACGAACAGATTGCAGAAACATTGGGAACGACGCCATCAACGGCAAAAGTCAACTATCACCTCGCAAAAGAGAAAATAAAGAAACATTTAAGTTCAAACGACTAGTTCACACATGGAAAAGGATTTCAACTTCAAGACACCGGCCGACCACTCGCCATACTCAATGCCGAAAGGATTTATCGAGAACATGGAGAATGTCATTTGGCAGAGAATTGCGAGCGAGGAATGTGCCACACAAAAGGCAAACGGAATGTATACTGCATCTGTCGCAGGTTGGAAAAACAGCGGAAGACTGTTCAGAATGTTTACGGCGGCAGCGGCGGCCATAACACTTGTGCTAGTTTGCAACACAACAATGCGGCAACATCAGACAGGAAGCTTCGCTGAAGTGGAAAAAGCGTTCGACAATCTGAATTACGACGAACAGCAGTTCATGATTGAAACGCAGACAAACGATGTCTTCGTTATGGCTACGGAAAACGTATTCGCACAAGAATAGGAACAAAACCGAAGCCTATCGATCAAAAAAGTCGCCCGAAGTTTCACTCAATTTACGGTGGCTACTGACAGCGCCACCCTTAACGACATAAAGCTTTAGTATATGAAAACAGACACTTTTAGAAAGATTGCACTTGTGTTGATGCTGTTCCTGTCTATGAGCATGGCGGCACAAAAAGAATACAATGACGGCAAACAACGCATGCCACGCGAGAAAATGGACGAGGCACAGGCAAAGAACATTGCTACGGAACTGAAACTTGAGGGCGCGACATACAACAAGTTTGTCGAGACCTACGCCAACTACCGCAAGGAACTATGGGCAACAATGCCGAAACACAACAGAAAAAAGCAACGCCCGGAGAACGAAACGGAAGAAATGGCGGCTGAACGGATGAAGGAGAACTTTGAACGCAGCCAGAAGATGCTTGATCTGCGGACGGAATACTACCACAAGTTCAGCAAATTCCTCTCGCAAAAACAGATTGAGCAAATGTACAAAAAAGAGAAGAAAATGGCAGAACGGCTGAAACAACGCATGAAAAACGGCAAACCACACGGTTCCGACAAACCAAAAGAGCCAAGAAAAGACTAACGGGAAAGCGAGTCTTGTTATTGGAGCGCATGATAAGCGGTCAGCCGAAACGTCGGCTGGCCGTTTATTTCATCATGGATAAAGTCCTGCCGATACTGTCGGCAAACGTGTAAACCGGTGTCCAGCCAAGGCCTTTAAGTTTCGTGTTGTCAAGAATGGCGTTTACCGCTATACTGTATCCTTTTCTTTCAGTTTCTAACGGAAGGTCGAAAACGACCTGTGTGCCAGCCCAATGCGCACACTGCTTGGCAAAATCGCGAAGATGAACATTGGTATTCTCGCTGCTCACGTTGTATGCCTCGCAGTCTGCACCGCGAAGAAGAATGCAAAGGAGAGCCCTTACGGCTTCGGCAACGTAGATATAGGAAAAGAACTGGTTGCCTTCGCTCTTCAAAACAATATCGTCGCCTGCCAAAGCTTTAAGGATAAACTGTGAAGACGCCTTGGTGTCAGACCGGAGCATTGTCGGGCCGAAGATTCTGCACAATCGGGCAATGCTTACTCTCACACCCTTTTCAGCAGCATAAGACTGGCAAAGAGCTTCGGCCGTGCGCTTGGATTCGGTATAACATGCACGGGCGTTTGAAAGGTTCAGCCTTCCGTTATCGTTCTCTGTAAAGGGTTTGTCGTCCAAAGCATTGCCATAAACTTCAACAGATGAGGGGTAAACGACTTTTGCACCGCAGCGACAGGCAAGACGCAAAGCATGTTCTGCGCCGAAAACATTTACCTCCATCGTCTCAACAGGGTATTGCGAATATGCAAGCGGGTGGGTATTGCTTGCCAAGGGGATGATATAGTCAACGTCTGGAACGTCGTCACCGAAAGGTTGGCAGGCATCTTGCTCTACAAACCTGAAGCAAGGATTGGGAAAATGGGCACCCAAGCGTTTGCGGGCCCTTTCCTTGTTTCGGCCTACAGCTGTGACACATACTCCAGGCAGCGCCATAAGAGCGTCAATCAGCATTACACCCAGCATTCCCGTTGCCCCGGTAACAAGAAAACGCTTTCCATATATTTCCTCTATCCCCTCGACATCACGGCAGAGTGTGAGGTCCTCTTCATAAAGATGCTTGTTTATGTATCCCGTCATAGCGCAGTATCAGTAGTTTTTCATCTTGTTCGTAAGATAACCCTTGAACAGTTCAAGGTCGTCTTTCGTTGTCAACTTTATGTTTTTGTCGCTTCCGGCTGCAAAATGCAGGGTCACTCCCAATTCTACCATCATGGTGTTGGCATAAGAAGAACCGTAGATTCCGATTTCTTTCTCGAAAGCCTCATGGTATTTCCCGTCAAGAAGGTCAAATCTGTAGGCTTGTGGCGTTGACACACGGCGCAACGTTTCGCGCGGAATATACTTTGTAGTTGTGCTTCCATCGTTTTCGTTGACCACGAAAATCTGTTCGTTGTATGGCATCGACGTTACAGCGTTGCCGTATTTCTGTGCCTTCAGTATCACATCGGTCAATACAGAAGGTTCTATTAGCGGGCGGATACCGTCGTGAACAACAACAATGTCTTCGCCCGAGCACTTGTCCTCAAGGTTATATACGCCATTGCGGATGGACTCCTGCCCCGTGTTGCCGCCTTTCACAATCCACTTGAGTTTATTTATGCCGTATTGCTTGGCATAAGCACTGACAATATGTTCCCATCCCTCAATGCAGACCACTTCTATTGCATCCACAAGAGGATGGTTCTGAAAGCCTTCCAGCGTGTAAAGCAGCACAGGCTTGTCGTAGATATTGATGAACTGTTTGGGTATGTCAAGCCCCATACGGTTGCCGGACCCTCCGGCTATTATCAATGCTATGTTCATAGTTGTCCGTTTATTGTTCTATTTTTGAATAAACCGTAAGCATACGCCTTTCCTTACAAAGGTAGCATAAAATCGTTTCACGGCAAAAAGTATAGCTCTTTTTGTTTCTTCGCTTGACGTTATAGTTGTAAATTTGCACAAATTTAGCTTAAATGGAATCGTTAAAGGATAAAACGGCAAAAGGTCTCTTTTGGGGCGCACTCAACAGCGGCACCATTCAACTTCTGAACCTTGTGTTCGGAATTGTTCTCGCAAAGCAGCTTTCGCCAAGCGACTACGGCATAGTGGGCGTTCTCAGCATCTTCACGCTAATTGCAGGCAACCTTCAGAGCAGCGGTTTTACGCAAGGTTTGACAAACATAAAGGAGCCCACAGCAAACGACTACAATGCAGTCTTCTGGTTCAACACCAGCGTGAGCGCAGTGCTTTATGCCATTCTTTTCTTCAGCGCCCCTCTCATCGCACGCTACTTCCATTCGCCGGAACTTACAGCTCTTTCGCGCTTCGTCTTCCTTACATTCTTCATATCTGCCTTCGGCATAGCGCACAATGCATACATGTTCAAGAACATCATGGCAAAAGAACGCACTATAACAGGACTGGTGGCTCTAACCATCTCTGGCATTTGCGGCGTTATACTGGCGTTCAACGGAATGGCTTACTGGAGCTTGGCATGGCAGTCCGTGATTTTCGCAACAATACAGAACGTCTGCCGATATTATTTCACCTATGACAAATGGCGGCCGTCGTTTCACTTAGATTTCAGCCCAATACGCAGGATGTTCTCTTTCAGTGTGAAAATTCTGCTTACGTCCATAATAAACACAATCAACAGCAACATTCTGACATTTATCCTCGGTCACCGTTTCCCGATGACCGCCGTAGGAAACTTCACGCAAGCCAACAAATGGAACACCATGGCTTACAGCACCATCAGCGGCACGATAGAACAAGTGGCGCAGCCTGTGCTTACACAGATAACCGATGACAACGAGAGAGAAAAGCGAGTGTTCAGGAAACTGATGAGATTTACCGCATTCTTCTCTTTCCCCGCAATGTTTGGCCTGTCGCTGGTTACAAATGAATTTATACTGCTTACCATAGGAGAGAAATGGACGGATTGCGTACCGTTGCTGCAAGTGCTTTGCATAAGCGGAGCGTTCTTCACGTTTACGACCATGTACCAGCAACTGGCTGTCAGCAGCGGACGCTCCGACATATACATGTGGTGCAACATTGCGCAAATTGTTTTGCAAATTATCCTTGTGCTTTCCACCAGCCGCTTCGGTATATTCGTAATGGTTGTGGCTTATGCCGCATTCTCAATACTGTGGCTTGGAGTATGGCAGCTGATGGCACATCGCATGATCGGCATAAGGCTGAGTGAAGTGGCAGCGGACATCATGCCATTCATGCTTTCGTCTGTAGCAGTAATGGTGACAACTTATTTCCTTACTTGTTCCATTTCAACGCTTTGGCTACTGTTGCCCATACGCATTGTTTTGGCGGGCGCTCTATACTTCGCAATAATGAAAATTTCAAAAGTTGAAATTCTAGACGAATGCATTGCATTCTTCAAGAAACGCAAAAAGAAATAGACATCAGATCACGAGACTCAATGTTGCGTTTGAGTTTCCATGCAAGAAAAAAGATGAGCCGGAAAAATCCGGCCCATCTTAAAGGGAGAAAATTACTGATTTATAATATTATTACCGTCTGCTAAATCTATCACTTTTGCGTATTGGTGTCATTTACTGTCACAGTTCCGTTCGTATTTAAAGTAATCTTATATTCTATAATCTTACCTTTATCTTTCAGTTGTTTAACGTATTCAGTCACATTGACTGGTGTTTCCTGTTTCACGTATTTGGGCATACTCCACTTACCGTCACAATATGTTCTTGATTGGTCGAACAATGATAGTGTGTAAGCCCCACCCATTCCGACACTTCCGCTTGTCTCTGTAACTCCAGCCTTGGGGGTGACTTCAACCTTGTAGTTCACATCGAAAGGAAGTTTTTCATATGTGACATTCTGTTTATAAGTATACACAGGATTTGTATCAACGGGCATGATTCCTTTTGTACAATTGGAAGCATCTACATTCTCTGTCTTTAAGCTGCCGTCAAGGTCTGAGTAAGAAACCTTCACATCGAAATACTTGAAGAAATCCAAGCCAAAATAGCATTTTAACTCAAGCCTCGCATATTTGGAAACCTTTGTATGAGATTCCTCGCTCGGTACGTCTTTTTTGTCAACCGGTTTGTCATCATTGTCACTGCTGCATGACGTAAACGTTGCAAAACTCATCATAAGAGCCACCACGGGCATAAACAAATACTTAAATGTTTTCATCTTTAAATAACTTTAGTGGTTAATACTTTTTTCTTCAATCTTGAATTTATATTGACTTTATCTCAATTCGAAATCTCGTGTTGCCGAAGAAGCGCCATAAAGCGAAAGGCTACAAGAATGACATCTATCCTTCAATATCGCCGGTACCTCATCACTAGTATTCATATAATCAGAAATATGCTTGATACCGATAGCTTTCTTTGTAGTACCTAGACCCGTAAAATTGTCGCCACCGTTGTTATGCAAATCAAACGTCGAAAAAAGAAGAAAATCGGTGTTGTTTCGCACAAAATCACTTCGGGTACGTCCTTCTTTCACTGTCGCCCTAACCTTTGCCTTTGAGAAATAAGGAAATTCAGTAACCTTTTTTGTTTCACCTTCATAAACACGAGCCGAATAACCATAAAATGTAACCGGTTTTGTATTTCCTGATGTCAATGTAATCTGTTTTCCGTCAATAGTCGCAGTTATATCATAGTCTGCCAACATGCTCTCTGCAAAATAAACCTTAGGTTGGCTTGTTGCAATACTTGCTTTCTTGGCATCGCTCTTGCTTATTATTGTATCAAGACCTCCAAGCATCTCTGATTTTTCTGTACAAGAAACAAAAAATGTTGATGCTGCCATAATTGTCAAAACTGCCATTCCTTTAAAATCAAATACTTTCATAATCTTCTGTTTTTAGTCGTTAATGCTTTAGTTTACCTTTTCTCGTTTTAAAAACTCAAATAGCTTTAGATTTTATCTTTGTTTTGTTCTTAACTACTGCAAAGTTAGTTATTATTTCTTTACCAACAAACTTTTAGGATATTTTCTTTGTTTTTTTGAACAATAAAATACCTTTTGTCAGGTCCACATAACAAAAGTAAGTATAATTACCTTATTTTCCGATATAACGCCCTAAATAAGAACATCTATTAAACGAGCTCCATAGGCTTTATTAAAATGTATCATTCGAAAGGACTCTACAAGAAATACCGAAAGAACCGAGTCTAAGCGGATAACGAACTTCTAATACGACACTACCGTTCTCACTCTAACTATACGGTCAACGAACAGGACTTTCATTGAGCGGTGGCCCACGAGTTCGCCCGCCACAGTTGGCAGGTGCAGAACGTGCACTTCGGGAACTAGAATCGGAAGATAATCTGCTTTCAGCACCGCACCGACGGCACGCATGCGTTTGACACGCTTTATATCGGTTGCGAGAAGTTTCCGCAGCACGACATATGTCCAATAAGTATAGGTGGAGTAAGATAAGCGGTTTGAAAGTTTTATATATTAGAAACTATGCATAAATTTGTACTTATAACATATTGTAATGGAACAAAGCAAATTCCGCACAGCCTTGATAGAAGGCACACAGACATCCTTGGAATCTCTTCCTTATAAAGCTAAGGAGAAAATTGCCTATCGTTTGTTTGTCTTTTGGGGCACGGGAAAAGAAATATTGGTCGTTGCCACGCATGTCATCATAAAGAAAACGCAGAAAAGTCCGTCAAAAGGGAATAGCTAAGGCGGAGGAAATCAAACGCAAGTATTTTGAAATCAAAAATAGGAG
>CAVAPC010000055.1:0-7253 GCA_963590505.1 uncultured Alistipes sp.
TGATGAGCGTGCGGAAGGTCATCACCGCGGCGTTGCGCGCCACACGGCGGTTGCCAGTGAGCTCCTTATTCTCGGGCATGGCCTTTGGTCGTGCTGTCATCTATCAATCCCCAGCCTGTAGTCATTTGATGTGGAAATTTTATAGAATCCATATTTATTCAGCAATGCTTTATCGTCGCGAAAGCATCATAGTCGAACAAGAGGTTCCAATATTTATCATTTTTGAAATTTAACAACATATTGACCTCTCTTTCCGTTGTGCCGGGTGAAGCGATATATCCCATCATGGTATTGACTACAATATCTTTTGGAGTGGTATGAGGATTTATACCATTGTCATTGCAGAAAAACCAAATTCTGCGTACCATCTTCAATACGGATCTGTTGAGTCCTAATATCGTCACAACGTTTTTCATTGACTCTGGCGTTTCCGGATCTTCAGTCCATTCTGCCGTTCCGTCTTTCAGGTATCTGAATGTCTGCGTGATATTCTGATACAAGACAACAGGCGGAAGAAACGTATTCTTCCTTTTTAGGTTACAGCATACTGGTTTGCTTTTTTCATTGAACAAATCCCCGTCACACGACAACACCAAATTTTGATAGGCAATGGAGTGTGGATGAGGTGGATACACGATGGGAGACATGGATACAAAATCAGAACTATGGGGCAAACCGTCAAGTGCCGTAGGCTTTGTGCGATATTCATCCAATTCTTTCTTGTCTTTCGCATGATTTGGCATGATATGTTCAACCGTTATTGTGAGACACTTGGACAGTTTTTTCATGCAGTAGCAGCATCGCCCATCCTGTTCGGGATTCAAGACTTCATCTTTCAGTCTTTTGCTAAACTTGACATGACCATGTGCGTCGTCTATCTCTTGGCAAAAAGTTTTATACATGTCGTCGGGATAGGTTCCTGTTCTCTTATAAAAGCAGTCCAAGAACTCTGTCACTATCTGCTCACCTCTTTGCTTGTTTAGTGATTTATCAATGAATTTCATATCACTACAACGTTTGATAGAACAGGCTGTTTTCTCCGACGATTGTCTTGATCATCTCCCTCAGATTGGCCATCTTCTCTGTGTCGCCCTTGGCTTTCCAAAAATTGTAGGCCTCCTTATAGTCGTTCAACCTGCTGTCGTCTTCAGGCGTATCCATGGTATACTTCAAACTTGTAGAAGCGTCTACGCCTTGCATATTGGCAACAGGAACGAATTGCACGTCACCTTGCTCATTGGAGATTTTGTAGATGACATTGCTTCCATCTTTTTGTTCAAAGGCGGAAAGCACCAAAGGAGAATGGGTGGAAACTATCCATTGCAACCGAGTGAATGTTGTGCGCAGCCGCTTTAGTATAGTGCGCTCAACAGACGGATGGAGGTGTAAGTCGAGTTCATCAGCCAACACAATGCCCTCTGGGTTGCAATCCTTATTCAACAGATATCCACGGCAGGCTATATCCAATACCATCGAGAAAAAACGAAGGTATCCTGTAGGCAATTCAGTAAACGGTATTTGGGTTCCATTCTCATATTTCAGGACAACCACTTCCTTTTTTCCTCTAAAGTCAAGCAAGATATCCTTCAAGACAATGTCTGTATCAGGATTGTAGTCTGACACAGGCTGAGAGCATTTCACCAATACTTCTCGTATCGAGTCTATAAAATGAGTAGCCTCTGCACTGTCTTGCAAACGGCTCTTTTTATACTGCATGATGAAATATTGCAGCCATATCTCGGTGCAGTTCTTGTCATCATCCCATTTGTAGTAGGCCGCATTACGCGGAAGCGGATTGCCTGATTCCAACAAATCCTTAATGGTCTTTGACAATTGCAAATTCACATGCGGATAGGAGTCGGAAAAATAGACGAATACTGGCAGTTCGTTCTTACCATTGTTGTAGACCTCCCAAAACTTCAGATTTGCCTTTCTGTAAAAAGAATCTTTCAAACCGCTAGTCAAGGTGTCTTTCTCGAAAGTCCAATCCAGTTGTGCCCCATTTCCCAAAGTAGCACACATGGTATTGACGATAGGATAATGATAGTAGTATTCTGTCTCACCGTCATCTTTTCCATAACGGGCATCCAATGGTAAATAACTAACTACATTCCTGTCAGAAGAGGCTATAAAATCATATTGCGGCTCGTCTTTCCGATACGAAAAGACAAAACTCAACAATTGCTTGATGGCTTTTATCATATTGGTTTTGCCAGAGCCATTCTTTCCTATAAGAATGGTAACCTCTGAACCAAACTCAATAGAATTGGTTTTATAGTTTCTGTAGTTATGTAAATGTAATCTGTCTAACTTCATTTTATACCATCTTTGTTGTGCTGACCTAAAGATCTGCGTCCGACCGCTGCACATATCCCCAGGGTGGCATCGGTCGCTGCGCTCCGTCCTTATGGGACTGTTACCCTTTCAGGGCTTTTGCTGTCCGCATCTTTCTTGATATTCGATTTTACGATTTCTCATCGTCCGTATAATACCCGTTGTAGTACCCCTGTCCGTAATAGCCGTAGTGGCCATAGTAACCGTAGCGGTGAGATCCGTAAGCCGAATATGACGTTGAACCGTTAAGGAGTATTGCCAGGTTCTTGAATTTGCCCGATTCATACCACTGTTCAACGGTAGGCAGAAGCGAGCGGTCGAAGAGGCCGACGCGGATGACAAACAAGGTCACATCGGTATGCGGTGTTATGATGCTTACATCTGCCACCATATCGCTAGGCGGACAGTCGATGAAAATATAATCATACTCCTTGCGCAAATTGTTTATGAGAGCCTCGAAACGAGGAGAATACAACAGTTCCGTGGGGTTGGGCGGAATTGTTCCGCAAGGCAAAATGTCAATGTTCCCCTCGGAAATGATGAGACTGCGGTAATCATCAGTCTGCGCACCGAGATAATTGCTGACGCCAAGTTTCGGACTGTGGAAATATTGTGACAGAGAACCGTGGCGCATATCGAGGTCGATGACTATTGTTTTCTTTCCGTTTACTGCCATTGTGAGGGCAAGGTTGTGGGAAATGAACGTTTTTCCACTGCCGGGATACATCGACGTGAGCATGATGACCTGACGACGGCCCTCGCTGCTGACCAGGAACTCAAGGTTGGAGCGCACGATGCGGAACGCCTCATTGATTAGGTTGCGGCTGCCCTCCTCCACAACAACCTTATGTCCGTGGTGTTTCTGCTTACGCCGACGAAGGATTGAGAATTTCTCGGGGCTGCCAGAAAGCGGTATCTCACCGACAAACGGCACATTGAGCGTCTCAAGATCCTTGCGAGAACGAACTGTGGTATTTACAACCTCGCGGAGAACAACAACTCCGGCCGGAACAAGCAGTCCGACAAGGAATGCTATCATCATCACATTGCTGTCGACAGGCGTTGTAGCCCCACCGCCGACATGGGCAGGTTCAACAACTTTTGTGTTATAGGCTGTGAAGGCTTGCGACATCTCGTTCTCTTCACGCTTCTGAAGAAGAAAGAGATACAGTGTTTCCTTCACCTTCTGCTGGCGTTCCTCTGAAATGAGGAACTGTGCCTGCTTGGGGTTGGCTGCAATCTTGGCATTTGCCTCGGCCTTGTTGCTTTGGGCACTTACTTGCTGTGCCTCAAGAAGGGCTATCTCGTTGTCGAGAGTATGTATGATGGCGCGGCGCATGACACTGAGGTTTGCGTCGAGATCCATCACAATGGGATTCTGCTCAGAAGAGTTGGCCACATATTTGTTGCGCTTCAGGAGCATGTCGTTGTACTCCCCTATCTGCGACTGTATGCTGGTGTTGCCTATACCGGAGTTGGAAGGCAGAAGCTGGTTGTTGTGACGCTCATCAAGAAGGTTGGCACGGATATAGCGAGCCATGTATATCTGGTTGCCAAGTTGGTGACTCTCCTGCGTGGCGGCAGTACTTTGGGTCATGGCCTGAGAACCGAGAGCTTCGACATCGGGCATGAGATTGCGCGACTTGTAGTTGGAGATAGTCTGGTCGAAATGGCCAAGTTCGTTCTCGATAACGGACAGACGCTCCTTGATGAAGTCGTTGGTAGAGAGCGTCATACGGTTGCGGTCGTTTATCCATGCTTCGTTGTAGACAACAATAAGGGTGTTGAGAACATCGTTGGCACGATCTATGCTCTGGTCGCGGTAACGTATGTCAAGCACGGAAGAGTTCTTTACCTGCACTTCAACGGACAGTCCGCCACGAACACGGTTAACGGCGCTGTTCTTGCTTATACGCACAACTTCAAGTTCATCACCAATCCCCTTGGAATAGAACTCAGACGGAGCGATGAGGACATTGCCTATTGGCAGTTTTGCCACATTGCCCAACTTGGTTGTAAGCGTTTGGTCATATGTTTTGCCGTTGCGGCTCATATTGCTTACCTCGCATTGCCCGTCGGCATGAAGGCTGAGATGGAAGGATGCCGTCTCAGAATCGTCAAGACCGCTAAACGTCACCGTCACGGGAAGGTTGAGTCCGTAGGCTACTTCGTCTTTCAGAACGCCATTGTGATAGTAGTTCACGTCGAGGTTAAGACGGTTAACAACTTCTTTGGAAAGCGGCGAACTGGTGAGCAGCAGCATCTCGTTGGTAAGACTGGGCGAAGCGTCGTCAACGCCCATCTCCTGCAGTTGGCGCTCGGCTGAGGAACTGCTGTTGTCGTTCTGCTTGAGAAGTATACTTGCGGTACAGGTATAAACCTTTGGCGTGCTCTTGAGATACCAGAAGGCATAGCCAAGAGTTATAACAAGAGACAATACAAACCATTTCCACTGAGCGAGACAAAGGAAAAAAATGTCGCGCACCTGAACCATTATGTTCGTCTGATTGCGCGACGCATTGTTGGCTGCGGTATTGCTTTGCACGTTAGAAGCCGTTGATGCGGCTATATCCATTTTTCGTTGCATGAGTGATTTTGCGTTATCCGTTAGTGATTGCGTTTTACCTGTTATGACAACTGGCAAAAAGCATTGTTAAGCTCTACGGGCTGGGCTTACTTGACAAGGAAATTCACAATGGTGATTGCGAATGATGCAAGTCCCATCCAGAACCCTGGAGTATTGAACATGTTTGCAGTAGGGGTAGACTCATTGGCCTTCTTCTGCGACGGTTCAACATAAATGATGTCGTTCTGCTGAATGTAATATACAGGCGAAGAATAAATGCTCTGTGCATCGGTAAGATTCACGATGTAAGGCGTCTGCACGCCGTTTACCGTGCGGAGAACTGTCACGTTTTCTCTACGGCCATCGATAGTAAGGTCTCCTGCTTCGGCAATAGCTTCCAGAATGGTCACCTTGTCGCGGGTAATAGGCACACGGCCTTTTGTACCCAGTTCGCCGAGAGCGAAGAATCCCATGTCGGCATAGTCTACTGTAACAACTGCATCGCGCACGAAATTACCGGAAAGAAGGCGGTATTTAATCTCGTTGGCAACATCAAGGCGTGACTTGCCTCCAACGGAAATGAGACCTAAGGTAGGGAAATCTATCTGTCCCTGAGCATCTACGGTATACACCCCTAGTCCAGAGTTGTTGTTTCTTGTGTTCGACATCTCGTTTGTGTTGACGTTAAAGATGCGAACAAGCTCTTCGTCACGGCTGCTTACAGTGATGTTCAAGCGGTCGCCCGGCTGAAGTTTAATGGTCTTTTCTTCTTGAACCTCAATTGGCAAATTGGGTTGAAGGTTCTGCATGTAGCTGATGTTTGTGGCACTCTTGCACGAAGCAAGCAACACTACAACTAGCATGAGCATGAGATGTACAAATGGGATATGTCTGTAATTCATTTTGGTTAATGTGTATGTTTACTGGATGTTCTGTTACTTTCTGACAGTATGCTGTGTTACTTTATTTTTTATTGATTGAAGAAAACCGAATCTAAAAGAAAACACTTTAACGATGTATGTCTTATTACTTTCAGCAGTCAAATCAAACGTATGAATTCTGGCTCTACTTCGATTGCCGCTACGATAATATTAGGAATGGCAATAAGAAGCCGGCGTTTTCTTGTGCCACGGCATTTAAGAAGTTTGCCCTCGTAGCCGTCAAGCTGACCGCCAACAATTGCTACCTGACGCCCAATCATTTCGGAAGTAATCTCGTCAGGACTAAAATATAACGGCGACTCTACCGAATTTACAGCCTTGATAAAGCGTTCCATCTCTTTGTCACTCACGAGCATGGGTTTACGGTAACCACCACGCACAAAACGATATTGTAAAGTGGGGATACGCATTGTTATGGCGTCCATTTCCTCAACAGTGGAATGAACAAATATAAGGTCATGGATATAAGGCATTTGCTCACGAGACTTTACACCTTTATGTGTAACAACGCAACACCGCATCGGCGTAAACGTTTCAACCCCCATCTCTGGCAGCTCCTTGAATGCAGGAGTAAGGGAATTAGGGCGTTTTAAGTCACGCATAACAAACCACTGTTTCAGAGACTCCATTATTAAATTATCAAATTATATGCCATTTGAGAAACTATATCAAAAAGACCATACATGCTGTCTATAAAGCTTAAGCATTATGTTCATACAAACACAACATAGTGATAAAATAAGACACAAGGATACACCTTCTATTCCTGCTCATATGTATAAAAAACAACATATCAAGCAGTTATGTACAACGTAGTTAAAAGTATCAGACTTTACCCTATTGTTAAGATACATGTTCTAACGACATAAGTTCTGTGTCATTATGTATAAAATGGCACAACTTTCCTTTTAGCCGATATCGAATTATAATACAAAGGTAGTGTTTTTTTTCAGAAATCAAGCGTTGACTGTTTATTTTTTCCCTTATAACAAAATTGCAACATAACGGTGAAAAAAGAAAGAGAAAGCATACTTACCAAATCCTCAACATTGAGCAATCTCTACATAAAATGGATAAAAGCAAATTTATCAATGTTGATTAAAATCATGAATACCGAAAAGTATATGCACAACGGATAATATCCGCGTGACACGACATATTGGCGCAAAATGATGCAAACTGAAGCTATATCCTTGCCCGAACCATAGTTGGCGGTGCAGTAGATTCGGTAAGCAAGGAGGAAATGAACCAGTATTAAACTCTGATATGAGGCAAAAAGCCGGTATTACGAAATCTTCAAGCTGGCACCAATAAAGGAGTATTCTGACACAACACAGTTTTTTCGCCACGTTCCGAAACGAAAGAAGCCTCCGGACGTTTCCTGTCCGGAGGCTTCTTCTCTCTAGAAAAAA
>CAVAPC010000056.1:0-6023 GCA_963590505.1 uncultured Alistipes sp.
TGACACCATCGTTCTTGGCCAGCGTGGTAAGCACGTTGTCCTCACCGGTTTGCACAGGGATGTTTGTATAGTCGTTAGACAATATCACATCGTCATTTCCTTGGGGTATCACCGATGTGCGAAGTACGCTTGCGTTCTGCTTCAGACTTACAGTCTGTCCGTTCTTTGCCGAAACGAAGTTGCCGTCAAGGCTTACGAGGAAACCGCTGTCGTCACCCTTCACTCCGTCGAAGGTGATGGTTTGTCCGTTTGTCACGTTCTCATAGTCGGCAGCCAAACGGTATTCGCCGCCCTGCTGCTCATAGACCTTCACATGTGTTGGGGCAGTCACGTCAAACGTAAGACTCTTCTGCTCAACCACGTTCCAGGTCTGGTTCTTGTCGAACAGTCCGAACTCCTTGATGAACTGTCTTGTGTAGAGTTCCTCGGCAGGCAGTTCCTGCTGCTCTACTGAGCACGAAGCCAGTCCGCCGCTAAGAAGGGCCACACCCAAAATAGCTTTAATGCTTGTTGTTTTCATATAGTTTAATATATTTAAATTTCAAAAGAATAATAACACTCTCAATTTACTTATTTAAGCAGATAATGTATGCGCACCTTCACGCAACGGTTGAGCTTTGCTGAAAGCCCGCGCGTTGACTTGTCCTTTACAGGACGGATGCTTCCGTTCAGCTTGCTAACCATATATATCTGTGAAGCCACATCCTTCATGCAGGGTTTCTGCTTGAGCCATGTTATAACGGTTGCTGCACGGTTCTGCGAGAGTGCATTGTTGCGGTCGCGGCCCACCTGCTTTGCGTTGTCGCCAGTGTAGTTGTCCTGACTTGTTGCAAGACCTTCACACTGTATCATTGCTATTGTTCCGTTCTTCAGGATGTCCTGGATGTGTGAAACCGTGGCAGTGTCAGTGTACTGTGCGATATAGCCGGTGTTGCTGTTCATTGCTGCATAAACGTCGGCAAAGCTTACGAGTTCTTCGCCTGCGTCAACGTCCATGTTGTCACGAACGGTTGACAGTCCTGCATGCTGGTTCAATCCGAACGAAACGGTTTCCATATAGTTGTCGTTGAGCAACAGTTTCTGTCCTTCTGTCTGCTTGTCTATACGATACCGCCACGTGTGCTGGCCGTCGTAGATAGGAGCGTAGTAATATCCGTAGTTCTGGCGGAAAGCAGCCATGCTGTCGGCAGAAAGGCTGAGCGAGAGCGGTTGCTTCGACATTTCGTAGCCGCGTGGCAGAGAGCCAGTATCGAATGTGCGGTCGGCTGTTTCCGTTGCAATATCAACAGTTGACAGTCCGATTGGTGTCTTTCCGTCGGCAAGACGCTCGGCAACCTGCGAATTGTTCTTGTAACGTTTCTGTGTGAAGAGACCGCCTGCGAGGTAGTCAATTGCGTTAACATCGCTGCCGGAAACAATTGGAGCGTCGCTACGTCCGGAATAGTTGTTAGGATAGAATACGTAGAACGTCATTGTGCGGTAGGCAACGTTTGCATCCTTTGCCTTTACCGTCAGGATGTCGCGCTCGCGGTAGTCGCGGCGATAAATAGCCTGTGTGTTACGCTTCCAGCCATTGTTGTTCTTCGTGCCGAAATACCATGTAAAACCAACGTCGATACCGTAGTTTCCGTCCCATTTGTCAGCGTGATGGTCAGCCTGTCCGTATTCCAGATCGAAGTTTGTCTGATAGAAAAGTCCGCGTGCCTTGACGTCGACCGAGAAATTCTTGCGCGGAGTGAAGAAACGGCTGTACTGCAACTCCACGTGTCCGCTCCATTCGTTGTCGCTACCGTATGAATGACCATAACCCAAGTGATGAACGCCACCGATACCGGCTGCAAACATAAACTGGTTCATGTGTTTCTTGCTGTTCACGCCCTCATAGCCAAAGAAAAGACGGGTGAGGTTCAGAACAACGCTACCGCTGATGTCCCACCATCCTGTGCGCATCTTGCGGTAAGGAGTGTTGTCGTCGTTAATCTTAACGTCGCCATAGCCGTAATGACCTGTAAGATATTCCGTGTAACCGCGCGAATTGGAACGGATGAATTCCAGTTTCAATGCGATGCCCGGCGTAAACCATTTACCAACACCCAAGCTCCAGTCAGGCGAAACCGTGCCCCAGAATTTTCCGGTGCTACTGTAGTCGCCACGGAAAGTGTGTGCTCCGACTGTTCCGAACACAAACCAGTTTTTGCCAAAGCGGTTGGTAACAACACGCATAGGGTCGAAAATGGTGTCGGTCTGCAAGGTCACCTGTGTAGGAGCCGTGTAGTCGATGGTGTCAGAATAGATAATCGGATAGTCCTTGTACTTGTCCCGCTGGGCAAAGGCCGTGGTAGACGAGAGCATCGCCAGCGAAAGCAACATAAACAAATTCTTCTTCATAATTTTTTATAACGTACGCTAATATTTAAATCTTTCTATGCCCGCAGCTTAACTATTAAGGAAATGCCTGTTCCGCCGCTGCGTTACGGAACAAGCAATATTCGAATTCGTACTACAAAAGTACGAATATTTCTGAAACGTTTATTCTTTTTATATCTTTATTTCAAAAAAAAGGCGCAATTCAACACTTTTCATTACAAATCACTTGTCGAAAGCGCAATATTTTGAGTTTTGGCTGATATATTCAGGCACAAGGTCTTTCATCAGCCTTACTGTTTGCTCCTCGTCGTATGTTCGTGCCACGTCTATCAGACGGTTGATTTTCGTCTGAACATCGTCCTTTTCATATTCGCGAACCTTGGCGCACTTTATCTTTCGGTGTGTGGTTGGCAACACCGTCTCCTCGTCGTTGAGCACTTCCTCATAGAGTTTCTCGCCTGGACGCAGTCCTGAAATTTCTATTTCCACATCGGTATGTCCGCTAAGACGTATCATCCGCTTCGCGAGGTCGTAGATGCGCACGGGCTTGCCCATGTCGAAAACGAGAATCTGTCCGCCCTTGCCTATTGTAACGGCTTCGAGCACGAGCATGCATGCTTCGGGAATGAGCATGAAGAAACGCTGTATGTCGGGATGAGTTACCTTGACAGGACCGCCCTGACGTATCTGTTCTCGGAAAATCGGAATTACGCTGCCGTTGCTTCCAAGCACATTGCCGAAGCGTGTGGTGATAAACTGCGTGCTGCCGGAAAGCGACTGGCAGTATATCTCACAAATTCTTTTGGAACATCCCATAACGTTGGTGGGATTCACTGCTTTATCCGTGCTTACCATAACAAAGCGTTCAACACCGTATTTCACTGCGAGATCGGCAATTTTGCGTGTGCCGTCAACATTGTTCAGTATGCTTTCCACGGGATTATCCTCCATCATCGGCACGTGTTTATAGGCTGCGGCGTGGAAGATTATGCTTGGATGCGTTTCCGCAAAAATCTTCTCCATGCGGTGACTGTGGCAGATGCTCGACACTATTGTCAGGGCTTCAATCTCTGGATGATGTTCCTTCATCCACATGCGCACGTCGTGGAGCGGCGTTTCAGCCTGGTCTATCAACACAAGACGGCTGGGCTGAAACTGTGTCAGTATCTGAGAAAGTTGTGAGCCTATGCTTCCGGCAGCTCCCGTAACCATGATGCACTTGCCCCTAATCTGCTTGCGTATCAAGTCTGTGTCTACGACTATCGGTTCTCGCGGCAGAAGATCCTTCATCTCAATGTCGAGCAGTTTGGCGTTGTCCAGTCCGTATATGCCCATGTGATTCTTCATGTAGCGGTCGTAAAATATCTTTATCGACACGCGCATGCCGCACATTATTATTACGGACAGTATTACTTGCAGTATCAGGTCACGGAAACGCATCTGCTGCAACAGGAATGTTTCCATGGGGACGTAGAGACGTATGATCGAGACCAGCACCACACCTATGACCAACGCCACACAGATACGGACAAGGTCGGCGAAAGTGCTTTTTCTGATAATTCCGCTGTAAGTATGTTCCAGGCGGAAACCGATATAATAGCACGGCAAACACGCCACAAGGGTGAAAAGCAAAGTACCCAAATGGCTTACCGTATGCATAGGTCCGTGGTTGGCGGCAAATGCCATGACACCGGACAAAATCAATATAAGACTGTCTCCTCCGAGAACATACCAATATGGCAGCGAGTCGCGAGAGAGATACCATTTCATTATTTTCTTGTGCAGCATGCTTTTATCTCCCTTACGATATATTCCACATCATCATCGCTCACCATCGGTCCGCTGGGCAGGCAAAGTCCCTTGCCGAAGAGTTGCTCGCTAACGCCGTTAACATAAGCGGGACATCCGCTGAACACGGGTTGCAAATGGAGCGGCTTCCACAACAAGCGACTCTCAATAGCCTTCGCATCGAGGCGCTGGCGCAGGGTGTCGCAGTCTATGCCGCATTTGTCAGCATCAATGGTAATGGTGTTTAGCCAGTAGTTGCTGTTGTGTTTGGGCGTTGGATTGGTATGCAAGGAAATACCGTCAACGTCGGCAAGCAGTTTTTCGTAAAGGCTTGCCACATGGCGGTGGTGAGCTATGTGGTCGGCAAGCACCGTCATCTGTCCGCGCCCTATTCCGGCGCAGATGTTCGACATGCGGTAGTTGTAGCCGATGTGTTCATGCTGATAATAAGGGAACGGTTCGCGTGCCTGTGTGGCAAAGAACGTGGCACGCTTCTTTCCGTCGGCCGTGGGACAGACGATGGCACCGCCTCCCGACGTGGTTATCATCTTGTTGCCGTTGAAGCTGAGCGCACCATAACTGCCGAACGTACCGCACTGCCGTCCGCCGTATTCCGAGCCGAGTGCTTCTGCGGCGTCTTCCAAAACAGGAATGTCATATTTATGAGCCACATTTAGGATATCGTCGAGCTGTGCCGGCATGCCGTACAAGTGAACGGCAACGATTGCCTTCGGCTTTCTTCCGATCTTTTCAATACGGTCGCGGATAGCCTCATCAAGGAGAGCGGGCGACATGTTCCATGTTTCTGGTTCGCTGTCGACGAAGACAGGTGTCGCACCTTGATAAACAATGGGATTTGCAGAAGCCGAGAAGGTGAAGCTTTGGCATATTACCTCATCTCCCTTCCCTACCCCGAGCATCACAAGTCCGAGGTGTATTGCTGCCGTTCCAGCCGAAAGAGCTGCAACATGGCGGTCTTCGCCAAGAAATGTTTCAAGATTTTCTTCAAATGCGTTTACATTGGGACCAAGCGGGACAACCCAGTTTGTATCGAATGCCTCTTGAATAAACTTTTGCTCGTTGCCGCTCATGTGCGCAAGGCAAAGCAATATTTTTTTCCTTTCTGTCATAATCGTAAAAATAGAATCTTTCTGCTTTACATCCCAAAAGATGCTTTTGCTTCAGCGAATTCAGTTTTATTTTTATAAAAATCAAAAGTAGTCATTTTTTCTTTGCCTACACGACAAATAATCCACTTTATTTAGCATTTGTTCCAAGAAAAATACATTTTGGAACTTCTTCAAACCTATTTACCTTATATAATGGTAGGCAATGAGACTCAACTTTAGTAAAATTCTGCAAATGAATGTTCTCCCCGTTGTCGAGAATGCATATTGTTGTCCATCCCAAGCGATTTGGGGCAATAAAGTCTTTTGTGGGGTTGTCGCCCACGTAGACAAACTGCTCCACTTCGGGATGCCGCTCCATGAGGCGGCGGTAGTTGGCCTCGTCGGGCTTTTCGCTGCCTATCTCCTCGCTGATCACGATGTCGGCGTCGGCTATCCATCGGTCGAGGCCCAAGGCGGCGATCTTGTTGCGCTGCTGCACGGAACGGCCGTCGGTGATGAGGGCTATTATACTGCCGGCGGCCTTCAGCGCATCCAACGTCTCCCTGACCTCGGAACCGAGGTGGATGTCGGGGCGGTGCGAGCGGTACATCTGCAGGTAGGTGTCCACTGGCGTGTCGGCATTCAACACCTCGTTGAGCCGCCGGAAGGCGTTGCCGCCACGACGGTAGGTCTGCGTCATCAGCGAGAGGAGGTCGCCGGCCAGCATGCCGTCGCCGTGTGCCGCATGACGGGCTATCT
>CAVAPC010000057.1:0-5884 GCA_963590505.1 uncultured Alistipes sp.
ATCAAAACGTACAACTGGGAATTTTATTGTGTTTTGATTGCCACACGTTTTTGCAGGTGGTCCTTTTATTGTGTTTTGATTGCCACACGTTTTTGCAGGTGGTCCGAATAATTGCACGAAAGAAAATGTTGTGAAGACCAAAGAATTGTTGTATTTTTGCATAAAAAAGATGCGACATTGCTTAATCTGAGACATTGCTCAGTTTGCCCACAACCACAGAAGGGCTAGAAACATTTAATAAATCTACTTATTATAATATTAGGAAACATACGAAATAATGGAAAAGAAAACAAACAAGTACATCGCCGTGGTCTACAAGCTGTACACCAACGACAACGGTACAGAGAACATGGTTGAAGAAGCTCCCACCGAAAAGCCGTTCGTGTTTATCAGTAGCCTGGGAGTAGCTCTGGACGCTTTCGAAGAAAAGGTTGCGGCGTTGGAAAAAGGATGCGATTTTGACTTTACGCTAACAAAAGAACAAGCCTACGGAGAACACGAAACAGAACGAGTGCTTGAACTTGACAAAGAAATGTTTTGCATAGACGGGAAACTGGATTCTGAACACGTGTTTGTAGACTCAATTATTCCGCTTCAGAACGAACAAGGGCAACGCTTCCTTGGAAAAGTGCTGGAAATAGGCGATGAAAAAATAAAAATAGACCTCAATCACCCTTTGGCTGGCAAAGGACTTCACTTCATTGGAACTGTGCTTGAATCCAGAGAGGCGACAATAGAAGAAATTAACAATCTCATAAACCACATGAACGGAGGTTGTGGATGCGGAGGCAACTGCGGAGGAGATTGTGAAGGCGGTTGCGGAGAATGTAAATAAAGACAGCGCGAATTTCAAACACAACACGATGCGGAACACATTTGGCAACATATTCACTCTTACAACGTTCGGCGAAAGCCACGGCAAGGCCATAGGCGGTATTGTTGACGGCATGCCGGCAGGAGTGGAAATAGACGACGACTTCATTCAGGGCGAACTAAACAGACGCCGCCCTGGACAAAGTCACATAACAACAAGCCGCAACGAAGCAGACAGAGTGGAACTGCTAAGCGGAGTGTTTGAAGGAAAGTCAACAGGATGTCCAATAGGCTTTGAAGTAAGGAATACAAACCAACATTCCGGCGACTACAACAACATGAAAGACTTGTTCCGCCCTTCACACGCAGACTATACCTATTACAACAAATATGGAATTAGAGATCATCGCGGTGGAGGACGCTCATCCGCCCGCATCACGATAAGTCGTTGCGTGGGAGGAGCGCTTGCAAAGCTGGCTCTGAAAAGATACGGAATAAGCATAAACGCATACACTTCGCAGGTGGGCGAGATAAAACTTGACAACAACTACACGAAATACGACCTTTCGCTAACTGAAACGAACATTATAAGATGTCCTGACCAGAAAAAAGCGAAAGAAATGGAAGAACTTATTGCCAAAGTAAAACAACAAGGCGACACAATCGGCGGAACGATAACATGCATTATCAAAGGCTGCCCGAAAGGTCTTGGTGAACCAGAGTTCGACAAACTCCACGCAGTGCTAGGCTATGCAATGCTCAGCATAAACGCCGTGAAAGGTATAGAATTCGGAAGTGGCTTCGAAGGAACTATTCACCGCGGAAGCGAAATGAACGATATTTTCTATTCTGAAAATGGGGAAACCAAAACACGCTCCAACAATAGCGGAGGAATACAAGGGGGCATTTGCAACGGAAATGACATTTATTTCAAATTGGCTTTTAAACCTGTGGCGACATTACTAAAAGATCAGCAGACCATTGACAAGGAGGGGCACGAAATAACCTTTAAAGCACAGGGAAGACATGACCCGTGCGTATTACCTAGAGCGGTTCCTATTGTTGAAGCAATGGCAGCAATGACAATTTTAGACCAATTGTTGCTACGAAACGCTGCAAAATTGTAAATTTTAACATTTATAACTAAAAATTACCCCCCCCGACAGCTTGAGGTTTAAGAAAATGTAGTATATTTGCATTGACTATTGGAGACTTGTGAAAGCCTCTATAGATCTAATTAAGTCTAGTTTAGTTTTTGTGTTGGTTGAGGGCGGTCAATTGGCCGCCCTCTTTTGTTGTTTAACAAAAAATCTTTCCTTGTACCAATTTTGGAAATTCAAGAAAATAAGGTTATTTTTGCATGTTATTTCCAATAGACAATGAGTGATTTCATATACATAAAGAACGCTCAGGTTAATAACCTGAAAAATGTTTCGCTTGAAATACCGAGAAACAAATTTATCGTCATAGCAGGAGTTTCCGGTTCAGGCAAGTCGTCGCTCGCTTTCGACACACTCTACGCCGAAGGACACAGACGATACGTAGAAAGCCTGTCTGCATATGCCCGCCAGTTCCTTGGGAGAATGAGCAAACCCAAATGCGACTACATCAAGGGACTGCCACCTGCCATTGCAATTGAGCAGAAAGTAATTTCAAAGAACACACGCTCAACCGTTGGAACAAGCACGGAAATATACGAATATCTGCGCCTTCTTTTTGCCCGCATCGGACACACGTTCTCGCCGGTTAGCGGAGAGGAAGTGAAACGTCACACCACAGAGGACGTAATAGAAAAGGTAAAGACTTTTTCTGCCGGCACACGCTTCACCGTCCTTGCCCCTGTGGAAAAGACAGAAGGACGCACAATGCACGACCAGCTAACCGTATTGCTACAGCAGGGCTTCACACGAATTTTTCGAAAAGGAGAATTCAGACGCATCGAGGACGAACTGGAAAGCGAAAATTTTGAGGAAAAGAACAGCGAAACTTCAACCACAACAACCATAGCCGGCTCTGCGCCATATCTGAACGAACCTGACATATGGATAGTTATAGACCGAATGTCTTGGGAAGAGACAAACGAAAATATTTCACGTCTTACAGACTCTATAGAGACAGCGTTTTATGAGGGGAACGGCTCATGCCGCATTGCCATAATGCCGGCCAACATTGTATATGACTTTTCCACACGTTTCGAGGCTGACGGAATAAAGTTTGAAGAACCAACGGACAATATGTTCTCTTTCCACTCACCACTTGGAGCATGCCCCACATGCGAAGGCTTCGGCATGGTAATAGGTATCGACGAGAAGCTGGTCATACCAAATACCTCGCTCAGTGTCTACGACGGATGCGTGCAATGTTGGCACGGCGAGAAGATGGGCGAATGGAAAAAAGAGTTTCTACGCAGAGCGGCATTTGTGGATTTCCCGATTTTCGAACCTTACCATAGCCTTAGCCGGAAACACAAAGATTGGTTGTGGCACGGTTTGCCGTTAGACAAAAAACGCGACAAATACGATCAAGTCTGCATAGATGCCTTCTTCCGAATGCTAAAGGAAAACCAATACAAGATTCAATATAGAGTAATGCTAAGTCGCTACCGCGGAAAAACAATCTGTCCAGACTGTCGTGGCAGGCGTTTAAGAAAAGAATCAGAATACGTAAAGATAAACGGCATGAGCATTTCTGGTCTTGTAGACATGCCAATATGCAACCTGAAGGAATGGTTCGACAACATAGAACTAAACAGCCACGATGCAGCTGTGGGAAAGCGCCTTCTCACTGAGATAAAAAACAGACTCAATTTCATCGTAGAAATCGGATTAGGATACCTTACGCTCAATCGCCAGTCTAACACACTGAGCGGAGGTGAAAGTCAACGAATAAACCTAACCACCTCGTTGGGAAGCAGTCTAATCGGCTCGCTATACATCCTTGACGAACCAAGTATAGGCATGCATAGCCGCGATACATTCCGACTAATACATGTGCTTAAGGAACTGCAATCACTAGGCAACACTGTCATAGTGGTTGAACATGACGAAGACGTTATACGTTCTGCCGACTATCTCATAGACATAGGGCCGGACGCAGGACGCCTAGGCGGCAAAGTTGTGTTCACTGGGAACCCACAAAAAATAACAGAAGAAACTGCATACAAATATCCAGACAGCTACACTGTCAAATATCTCTTGGGCAAAGAAAGCATCACTATGCCGGAAACGCGCCGTCCTTGGAACATGTCGATAGAGATAAAAGGGGCAAGAATGAACAATCTGAAAGGAATAAACGTTAAATTTCCTCTAAACGTAATGACCGTTGTTACAGGCGTGAGCGGTTCGGGCAAGTCTTCGCTCGTGAAAGGTATACTCTACCCAGCCCTGAAACGGCAACTTGACGAGGTTGCAGAACCACCCGGCGAACATTCCTCAATTTCCGGAGACATAAAAGCAATTTGCCATGTTGAAATGGTTGACCAAAATCCTATAGGAAAAAGTACGCGTTCAAATCCTGTAACATACGTAAAAGCATTCGATGCCATACGCCAGCTTTTCGCAGACCAGCCACTTGCAAAACAGATGGGCTTTACAAGCAAATATTTCTCCTTCAATGCTGAAGGCGGACGCTGTGAAGAATGCAAGGGCAGTGGAGTGATAACGGTAGAGATGCAGTTTATGGCAGACCTGGAGCTAGAGTGCGAAGCATGCCATGGAAAGCGCTTCAAACACGACATACTTGAAGTACGCTTTGCCGGAAAAAACATAGACGATATCCTGAACATGACAGTAAGTGAAGCTATACAGTTTTTCACCCAAAACAAGCAGCAGGAAATAAGCAACAGACTGCTCCCGTTAGAATGCGTAGGGCTAGGCTACATTAAACTCGGCCAAAGTTCATCAACACTCTCTGGAGGAGAAAACCAGCGTGTGAAACTAGCCTACTATATAGGGCAGGAAAAGGTAAGTCCCACAATGTTTATATTCGATGAACCCACTACAGGACTACATTTCCATGACATAAACAAACTGCTCCACGCTTTCGATTCACTCATAAGTCGGGGACACACGATTCTTGTAATTGAACACAACATGGACGTTATTAAACATGCAGACCACGTGATAGACCTTGGACCAGATGGCGGAAGCAAAGGTGGCGAACTTATTTGCGAAGGGACACCAGAAGAAGTTGCGGCAAACGCAAAAAGTATAACAGGAAAATATCTCAGAAAAGCACTTGAAGCCAACTACGGCGGACTCCAAAAAGAACAGAGAAACTAAAAAAAGAAGAAATAAGCAGTAAAAGATTTTGGTTTTCAAAAAATAAATCAGTACCTTTGCATCGCATTTTTCAAAAAAGAACATTTATCATAAATATTTCGCCGATATGGCTCAGTTGGTAGAGCAACGCATTCGTAATGCGTAGGTCCCGGGTTCGAGTCCCGGTATCGGCTCCATTCCTTGTAATTAGGAATAGAAAACGAAGTATTAGAGTAAAAAATGCTACAAGCGGTAATAGCTCAGTTGGTAGAGCACTAGCTTCCCAAGCTGGGGGTCGCGAGTTCGAGCCTCGTTTACCGCTCTACTTAATGCAATAGAAAGATTTATCAAATTCATAAAGAGGCATTACTTGATGTTTCTTTTATTTTTTTTCAAACCATTATCCTATAAGAAGTTACAGACATTACACTGCTAAAGTACACTGTATCTAAGAGTCCTCACCCTCGTATCTTACTGCAATTCAAGACTTACACTTGGGTGAACACACAATGTGCGGAACAAACCATGATTGCAACAAAATTGCAGAAAAAATGCAACTATGAAAAGCGTGATTTACATCCCAATAGATTTACCGTTCTCAAAGCCCCATATCTGTAGTTATTAGACATGAGAAATGCTAATTATGCTGCGAATTTAGCATAATTTTTCCTATATGAGGAACACAACCAAGTTCCTGTATTATTAAATAATCTTAAAAGAAATACAACTGAAGTCTTTTCCAAGTGCTTTGATTAACGGGTCACTTGCAAAAACGTGTGGATTAGGCAAAAATCTTGGACAGTCTAAAAAGA
>CAVAPC010000058.1:0-5745 GCA_963590505.1 uncultured Alistipes sp.
AAAGCCTTTTTTATGCAAATTTCTTAATCGTAAATTCTAAATCCGAAACTTGAGTTACATACTTCTTCAATCATTGTACTATTATTTTTTTGTAAAATTCGACATTTAATCCGAGACAACAAAGCAATTTAAACCTTTTTTACCGCATGTATAACATTATTTACCTACGCCACTAATTCATGCATTCTTCGCCATGCCGAAACAAACGTTCAATAATCAGACACCTCTTTTTAAATATCGCCCATCATGTGGCATAAAAATTGTCTGTAATTAGAAAAAGGTTTATTTATTGACGACTACAACATGGTCTGGCAAGGTCCGCAAGGCAGGCAACGTAACTTTCAACTTCCTATCCTTGAACGTGAAGTTGACCTTCTTTCCACTTTGGAAATCGACAACAGTCTTTGGTCTCTTCTCTAGCGGAATAACGATATAGGAAAGTTTTTCCGTTGAATCAGACGGACAGACATGAATATAAATCTTACCGTTTTTCTCTGTTGTAGCTCCCCATTCGCAAGGTTTCACCGGTCCTGCCTTACTGCCGTAAAGCGTCTCGCCATAGACATTCATCCATTCACCCAGTTCCTTCAGTCTGTCAAGGGCAACGGCTGGCAGTTCGCCATTAGGTTGAGGACCGACGTTTAGCAACAGATTTGCCCCTTTGCCGGATGTATTTACAAGCAAACGTATGATATCTTCTTTTGATTTGTAGTTTTGGTCAACCACCTTATATCCCCACATGCCGTTCATTGTTTGGCAAGTCTCTAGAGGCAGCCGGCTTACAGGTGCCGCCTTGTCCACAAATCCGGCATTGTTTTCTCCCGGCAGGTCTCGTTCAAAGATCTGTATGTCTTCTCCTTCATTCGGTTCCATATGGTGGTTGTTTCCTATAAGGCAGGCCGGTTGAAGCTTATGGATAAGTGCATATTGCTCTTTTAGTTGCCAGTCAAACGGCACCGTGTCTTGGTCGTGGTCCCACCATCCGTCAAACCATACGGCTCCAATCTTGCCGTATTTTGTAAGCAACTCCGTCAGCTGAGAATTCATAAAACTGTAATAGTGGTGCCAGTCGCTCTTCGTGCTGTCTTTGCCGCAATGCCTTCCTGTACGTCCCATAGGGTAATCATCGCGCATCCAGTCAACGTGGCTATAATAAAGATGCAAGCGTATGTCTTCTTGACGGCAAGCATCTGCCAGCTCCTTCACCACATCGCGTTTGAAAGGCGTTGCCTTTACTATATTGTAGTCGCTCTGCCCGGTATTCCACATTGAGAAACCGTCATGGTGACGTGTCGTGAAACATATATATTTTGCTCCTGCGGCCTTTATTGCACGAACCCATTCCAAAGCATTGAAGCGATGCGGGAAAAAGGCATCGGCGGCCTTGGCATATTCATTGCGGTCGGGAACGGAATTTTGCAGATACCACTCTCCTTGCGCAAACGTACTGTAAATGCCCCAATGGAGGAAGATCCCGAATTTTGCATTACTGAAGTCCTCGCGTGCGTCAAGATTTTCTTTCGTTGGGACATAAGTCTGTGCCACAGCTGTAAAAGCGACAAAAACCAGTGTGATTATTGACAGTATTCCTTTCATATGCTTCTTTAATGTTAACGTGTTCAAATTTACGAATAAGCGTGCAAAGAAGCAAGAAAATCCCAAAAGATTGACACAGACGTTTTTGAGCCTCAACCCCACCCTTCCGTTTGATAATTCTTCAGCATATGCACGATTAGCTTGTCGGCCGGCAGCCATTCCACCGTGTCAAGGTTTTCTTTCTGCAGCCAACATGATGCTTGGTGTTCAAGAAGAACAGGAGTTTCAGAAACGAGAGTGCAAATATAGCACTGCATTGAGAGATGGAACTGCGGATAGTCATACTCCACTGTGCATAGTTTATTCCCTACAATTATTTCCGATGCAAGTTCTTCCTTAATCTCACGTTGTAAAGCCTCACATGGTGATTCCCCGCTTTCAACCTTTCCGCCAGGAAACTCCCACAAGCCTTTCCACTCACCGTAACCTCGCTGGGTGCAGAGCACCTTTCCTTGCCGCACAATGACGGCAGCAACAACATTTATAGTCTTCATAATATTTTTTATACTGCTTTGATAAATTGTGGTAGTATCGGCTGATGCATTCGCCAGTCTATACTCATTGGTTTGTCATCGCGCGAAGAAATGTAATCCACCAGTCCGAAACAATAGAACGGGCATGTGTTTCCAAAGCCGTCGCGCTTGTATTCACGCACAAAAAGCAAAAACTTTCTCTTGTTCCTTGCCTGCTCCACAAATCGCCGTCCCCTGCCTTGATGCGTGTCTGTGTTCTGCGATTTCCAGTGGAACTGTGTCTCGCTTACTACATAGTCGTCATACATTGTAGAGGCTGAAAAATCTTTGTCTGATTTGTTTAGAGTAACGAAAAACAGTTCGGTGTTCAGCTCTTCAATATTGAAGACGCCTGCAACACTTCCCTGCATTTTCTTGTTGGCGGTCTGTCTTCCGAAAATAGCAAAAACTTCCTCGCGCGTATAGCAGCCATACTGTTCAAGAGCATTTGGCAACCCTTCGCCCACGGGAAAGGTTTTCCTCTCAATATTGGCCAAAAGATAATCAATCAACTCACGCAGTTCTGCAACGAACTGTGGATAACTTCCAAGCAGTGCGAGAGCCTCCTCGATGTTGTTGAAGCCAAGTTTGCCTATTTTGTCAAGGAACAGGGTGTAGTATATCATCACGCCGAAAGAGCGTTCCCTGTCGTCTGCAAATGTTATGGAGTCAAGACCGGACAATATTCTCTTTATGAAATTCAGATACGCGGCACTGTTTGCATGAACCAAGTTACCTATTCCTTTTTCAAAGCGCCTTGTATGTTCATCGTCACTGTATGTGCACAGTCCTGCCTCACGTTTAAGAGTTGTCCAGCAGTTGTTCCCTTTATATACGATTCTTACATCCTGTCCGTTGTTGTTTATAAATTCCGACAATGTCGGGCAGTGATCGTAACTGCGAAGTTCCTGTATGAGTCTTCTCTTGCTGTATACGGCGGCTTTTATGTTTTCGAGGACATACTGTTGGGCCCGTTCCTCCATATGGATGGTGCAACCGTGCGGAAGCAACGTGAATCCGTTTTTCACCTGTTCAACCACACTTTTGTCTTTTCTCACCATAAGACTGCGGAAACGGCTCGTAAAGTCATATTTCCGGTTCAGTTGCGCCACAAAGTCAAAAACCGTAAGCAGTTGTTTGCCTGGATACAGTCGAAGTCCACGCCCAAGCTGCTGCAAGAACACTGTCAACGACTCTGTTGGGCGCAAAAACAGAACAGTGTCAACAGAAGGGATGTCGATACCCTCGTTGAAGATGTCAACCACAAAGAGATAGTTTATCTCTCCCCTACCCAATTGCTTGGCCAGCCTCTGTCGTTCACTGTCCCTGTCGGCTGTAAGATAATCGGCTTTCAGGCCATACGTTTTGAAACTCTCGGCCATATAGCGTGCATGTTCTTTTGTTGAACAGAAGCCCAAAGTCCGGCACTTGTTCTCGTCTGGCAGATAATATTTTAGTCTGTCTATTATTAGCCCCACCCGTTCTTTGTTGCACAGCTTTTCTGTGAGTTTCGTTGCCACATACTTGCCGCCCTGCATCAAATCGTCGTCAGTCAAGTCGGTATTGTCGCTGATGCAGAGATATTGGAACGGGGTGAGCAACCCCTCGTCAAGAGCCTTTGGCAGACGTATCTCTGCACTTATCTGGTTGCAGAAGTCCGGCAACAGGCTCTCTCCGTCCATACGTTCCGGTGTTGCCGTAAGCCCTACAAGCAGTTTGGGCGCAAAATGACTGAGAATGTTGCGGTAGCTGTCTGCTACCAAGTGGTGAGCCTCATCAATTACAATATAGTCATAATAGTTCTTCGGCAAATTGCCGAATATCTTTTCAAACTTTGAATTGAAAGTCTGGACAGAAACAAAAAGGCAGTCGATGCCATTTGCCGGTTTGTATTGTCCGACCCACACATCGCCGAAGTTCGCATCCATCAGCACACTCCTGTAAGTGTTTCTTGACTGAACCAATATTTCCTGGCGATGAGCCACAAAAAGCAATCGCCGATGGTTGGGATTGGCTTCCGAAAACATTTTGTAGTCGAAAGCGGAAACAACGGTCTTTCCCGTACCGGTTGCAGCAACTATGAGATTTCGGTTTATTCCGTTGTCGCGCACCGCTGCCAGCCTGTCGAGAATGTGTTTCTGATGGGGAAGTATAGAATATTTAGACAACTGCGACACACCGTTTCCTGATTTGTGACGCTCTTCATTCAGTTCACGGCGCAACTTATCGATGCCGCCTTCGCTGAAGTTCTCAAAGTTATGACTGTTCCAGTAAAGACTGAACGTAGCAAGTGCCGTTTTTATTATATGCGGATTCTCAATGTTCGTTACGCGGATATTCCACTCCAGACCGTCTGTTTGGGCAGACTTTGAGAGATTGGAAGAACCGATGTAAGCCGTGCTGAAACCGGAATTGCGCTCGAATATATACGACTTTGCATGAAGGCGTTCGATCCGCGTGTTGTAAGAGATTCGTATTTCCGTGTTTGGCAATTTCGCCAGCCTTTCAACGGCTTTTGCTTCAGTTACTCCGCAGTATGTCGTTGTAATGATGCGCAATTTGTGTCTGTCGTTTTCGCAAAATTTCTTCAGCTTTTCGTATATAAGATTTACGCCTGAGAGTTTAAGGAAAGACACAATCAGATAAATGTTGTCTGCACTCTCTATGTCCCGCACTATCTCTGTATTCATCGGCACGCTGCCTTGGCCTCCCGTAAAGAGACTGCTTATGCGAAAACCGGTCAACGGACGCACAATATCCTGGCTTGTAGCCTTGAGACGGGCGTTTTCCTGCTTCGACACCACAGCGGAGAGCATCTGTGTATCGTCTTCTATCTTTTCTTCCGACACATCTCCCATAAAATCTATCAAGCGGTTTACGAAATTCACCCTCTCCTCCGCAGTAAGGCTTTCGTCAGACAGACGGTTGCACACTATCTTTTGAACATGTTCCGCCAGCATAGTGGGCGATTCGGCTTCGTCTATCTCCGTCTGCCGGCACACAAGTCCTTCAGTCGCAGCCTGCTGCATGTCAGCCTGCACCTCGCCGGTAATCAGATTCTCATATGCGCCTTCTCGTAGTTTCATAATATCTTTAAGTTTTGGTCCATGCGAAACAATCCTTTTGCCCTCGAACTGTTTTTGGAAGAACAAGTTCTTCATATGAACCGGTTAACGTATCCGCAACTTGCCAAAGCTGAAAATGGAAAGAGCTGAGACAAAGCGGAAAAAAGTTAAAGGGCTTCAATATTCCGAAGACATTGAAACCCTTAGATGTGGGCGTTGACGGATTCGAACCGCCGACCCTCTGCTTGTAAGGCAGATGCTCTGAACCAGCTGAGCTAAACGCCCGTGCTATTTTGTGAGCAGGAAATGGAGAATTGTTAGTGGGCGTTGACGGATTCGAACCGCCGACCCTCTGCTTGTAAGGCAGATGCTCTAAACCAGCTGAGCTAAACGCCCTAACTCTTGTAAGCGGTTGCAAAGGTATTGACTTTTTGTGTAACCACCAAATTTTTCCATAAAAAAAATAACATCGAACAAGAAAAAAGTCGTTTTTCGACCGTAAAAGGTCAGAAAATTGGGGTCACTTGCAAAAACGTGTGGATTAGGCAAAAATCTTGGACAGTCTAAAAAGA
>CAVAPC010000059.1:0-4814 GCA_963590505.1 uncultured Alistipes sp.
TTCAAATACTCAGAGCGTAAAAACAGAGCTTATCTGACTGTCTTTACTGTTCTTACGCTACCATCTTTATAAACATCCTTGCGAATGACAACTCCTTTATATTCAGGAGTGACTACTTTGCCGGAAATGTTATAATAGCAGCTGCGTTGTATTTCCAGACTCTCACATTTATTATCATTGATGCCGCTTGTTCCCCAATCTATATTTGAAGTCTTTGCGGCATTTTCAATAGCACAATTACTTGGAGTTGAAGAGTCATAGTCGTGAACAATAACGATTACCTCACAGTTGTTCTTGTCCATGACATTTGAAAAGTCCAAATAACAATCATAAGAGAATCCGTCGCCGTTCCAGTCAATCACGTCGCCCCAGGTTGAACTATATGCTCTCAGTACATGCTCTTGCATATATCCTTCGCCAGCGCCGCTTTGACTTTTTGCCGGAACATCGTTTTCGCTGAGGAACACTGTTATTCTGTTTTGTGTGTTGCCAAACTCCTTGTCACGTTCTCCATCAACATGGACCTTCAACATTCCTGACGCTTCGTCAAATTTTGCAACTGTATTGAAGGCAACATTTGGCTCGCTTGCCAACAAACCGGATAGTATCGCGCTGAAATAACTTAAGGAACTCGGATTGCTCATCACTGGAGTTTTTGAATTCATTATATCAAGTCTGTTGAACATAAATGCCGGAGCAAAAACATTTGAGCCTGCATTATAGAACCAAAGGTACGACTCGTCTATATCCAGTGTAAGCCAATCTGTATGATATCCTGCGTGATGACATAATGCCATTGCCCTGTCTTTGAATTCGTCAAGGGCAAGTGTCTGAGACAGCAATGCAGCTGCAGAAGGGCAGTTTACACACCTCTCGGTTGTAAATTCCTCTACCAAGACACGCTTTACGAAATCATATTTGTCAACATCATAAACGACCTTCTGCGAATTGTTGTCCGACAGATTGTCCTCGCCATCATCAACTCCACTTATAGCAATATTCAATTCAACATTCTTTGTCTTCTCTGTGAAAGGCGTCGTATATGATATCGTGTCTGTTGACGAAGCACCAGGTATAAGAACATTGGCAAAGTGATAAGCATCGCCTTCATGTCCGTCCGACTTGCATGTTATGGTATATCCATTGACAGTGCGGGATCCGACATTTTTCACTGTCGCTACAATCTTCGATGCTTTCAGATTGCACATTCTTTTAGGTGCTATGACTTTCTCAAGAGACAAATCATAGCCAACAAGGTTTTCCGCCTCTATATACACTCCTTGCGAGAGGTTACCATTGCCATCAGCACTTTTGTCTTCCCATGTGCCATCCAGGTTGACACTGAATCCTCCTTCTCTTTGCGCTCCTACTGCAGAAAAAGCATAACAGAGTCCCTTTTGCTTGATGGTACAACCGATATAAAAACCACCTGAGATGACTTCGGATTTCGGCATGGCGATATAGTTCCAACCTTTTTTCAAGTCCTTAGCGTTACAGGTCGCCTCGGTAAGATTTTCGCCATCAATAGTTTTCCTCGCCCAAACGGTAAGTGTTTCAATGTTAAGGACTGATGCAAGACCTACATTCATTCCAACAGCCCTCAGATTCTTGTATCTTGATGCAGTCGCCTCATCAATATAAGTGGCGGCATGGATATTTCCCTTTCCCTGCGTTCCGATTTTAGTGTCGGTGTTGATTGCGCCATCACAGTAACTCACCAATGCCTGACCGTCTTGGCCAAACATAGTATTGGTGTATGCCATTAAGGCACACACCATTACTATTTTAACATATTGAACAATACTATTCATACAATTCTTTTATTTTATGAATATCTTCTTTGCAGAAATTTCACCATTAGCGTTTCTGCTCTTCATGATGTATACACCATTTTTGGGATTGCTTACTGGCGTACCGGAAAGAGTATAGAAGGTCTTTGAAACCATTCCGTTGTCCTTGCTGATGCCAGAGATTCCTGTTGAAACTTCTTTAGAATAGCACATTACATCGTCAAAGAACAGTACGTCCTGCCGTTCTACATCATTATTCAAGAAGGCTATCCTGACTGTCTTACCTGCAAAAGCAGAAATGTCTACATACCGCTTGTCGTAAAGTATCTCACCGGAGAGCCATGTGCTTTCTGGTACATATTCACCATACAAAGATGTATATGAAGTCGGGTCTGCACCTTCTCCTACAAGTACTTCATAATGGTCGTTTTCTACATCGTCACCATTGTTCCTTCTGTAGTAGCTAAGTATAGCTCCTGCTTCTGGAACCGAAAATTCCGGTGAAACGGCATAGTTAAGACATCCAGCACCAGAACGAGTGTAAATGCATCCGTTGCTGCCATTATGGGCGAAAGAGTTGTTGTTTAACCAGCTAAAGCCTTTGCCGTCATTGTCGTTGTCCAAGAATGTCCATCCTTCAGGCTCCTTTTCAAAGTCTTCATACAGCAACAGATATTTACCGTCCAAAGCGAGTCCGCTGCAGTTTACCTTAAGGTTACCTGCCGAGGTTTTTATCACAACATTTCCACTTGTGATACCAGCTGTTTCCGGTGTGAATGCGATGGTTATGTCTGCAGAAGAGTAGGATGCAATTGCATGGCTTGTGTCAAACGAAGCACTAAAAGGACCGTCACATGTGAAAGAGTTGACAGAGAGTGGCTTTGTGCCTTGATTGACAATCGTTATAGTAGAAGTGTTAGACTTGCCAACGAATGTCGAATCTATGTCCACGTTGTCTGTTGTCCAGAACGACACGGCGTTGTCTACTTCATCGCGAAGTTTCAGTTTCAGATGTGAGAATTTCACCATATCCTCGCCTTCGTATGCTTCATCGCCACACTGATAATATTGGAACGTTATTGTATGGGAACCTTCTTTGAAGTGCAAGTCAGAAGAACTGAACAAAGCAGAGTAGCTGACATCTCTATTGCGTCCACCAGCCATTGCCGGCAATTCCTGGTCAATGTAAATCATTGTACCGTCATTTATGAAACCCCACTTTTCCACACCAGGTTCTGAGTCGTTAATGCCTGTCCATTCTACTTCTCCAACCTTGCCTTTTGGCACAACGAATGAAGCTTCGAATGTACACCAAGTTTCTTCCGTATCATTCTTTTTTGCATTACTGTTGTACGCTACTCCGTCTTTTACAAGGAAAGGACATTCTTTGTCTGTAGAGAAAGTAAAATCACCTTCGTCAACTATAGATGCGAAATCAGGCAGTTCTAATACTGAAAGTTTGCAACCGATCTTTATGTCACCGGCGGAAGTGTTAAGAACAACGTTTCCGGTATAATCTCCTATGGCGTTTGCTTTGTATTCAACGGGAATAACCATTGTCTTTTGAGGCTTTATGGTCAATACATCAAGATTGCCAATAGAAAATATGCCATCAGAAACAGAACCATTTATCTTCAATTCGTTATCTCCTTCATTGCGGATAATAACATCTGTGTTAGTTCCTGTTATTTCTTCTTTGTCAAGGAAAACATCATCGAAAGATATTTCATCCTTGTTTATAGAAAACGCATCATCCTCAACTGCTTCAAGTTTCAAAGAAAGATTGTCAAGATAGGTATAGTCATTGCCTTTCTCAAACTTTCCTTCGACTTTTGGACCTTTTGAATAATCAAACGTTATTGTGTGTGTGCCAGAACACAAGACTGTTTCACCTTCCACTTTCCCAATTCCTTTAGGACTGTCAGCCAAAGGTTCATCGTCGCATGTCATATTAAGTTTATCTGACAATGTGGTATATGGGTCAAAATATCCTTTGTATTTGAATGTACCCTTGTATCCTTTTGGCACAGTTACGTTGGTCGTGAGTACTGACGAACTGTTGTCGTTGTCTTTGTTTGAAGACACGGCAACATTGGAATCAGTGATTTCATTTGTTATTATCCATGGATATTCATCGCTTGTGTCGAAAGTCATATATTCCGATCCCTCAGAAACGATAGAAGTATAGTCCGGTATGTTTTCACACACGCCATTGCATTTTAATGTCAATGTCCCCGTTTCTGTGTACACAGTAAGATTAGCCGTATACTCTCCTGTTTTGTCTGGCGAGAAGTTCAATGTTACTGTGGCTTCTTTTCCTGCTTCAAGCGTACCGAAATCATTAGAGAGAGTAAAAGCTTCGTTGTCAGACTCTATAGTGTAGTCTGTTGCTGTTGTTCCCGAATTGAAAAGTTTGAAAGTTTTTGTTACGCTATGTCCAGGAAATGCCTTGGCAATGTTTACTTCATCTGTTGACGCTATGATATTCACTCCTGTACCCTTTTGGTAAAGAACACAATTGAACATCACGTCATAAAATTCTCTATAGAAAATCCAATCGCCTTTAGAGTTTTTAATGGTGGATTGGGCTGAAAAACCAGATAAAGGCACTATTCGC
This sequence comes from uncultured Alistipes sp., assembly GCA_963590505.1. GTDB lineage: Bacteria > Bacteroidota > Bacteroidia > Bacteroidales > Bacteroidaceae > Prevotella. Next base: position 4,408 of record CAVAPC010000059.1, read on the forward strand.
TTGAAATCGTCAGAAACCTTGAATGTCATGTCGTTTACATTTTTCCAGTATCCAACACCATACATGTTTCCAGCAACAAAGCGAAGCTGTTTATCTAGATCTTCGAGGCTCCCGACGAATTGATAATCTGTCACGGCTCCCGACTCTGGCGACTTGACAACAATTGTATGCTGGTCTGGATCGTATGTTCCATTGAGAGCATTTACCTCTGTCACGTCTTCACCAAGTTCAAGCAAATTTTCTATTTTTACAGTATTGTCACTCTTGTTGATGTTTACATATACGGGGTACGTCTTGTGATCTCCCCCATACATATACACATTTTCATAACTTTCTGTCTCTTCGTCATATTTAAAGATAGAATATCCTGACAGCGTATATTCTACTGCATTCGCATCTTCATTGAC
>CAVAPC010000060.1:0-4531 GCA_963590505.1 uncultured Alistipes sp.
ACCGGGGACACAAGGATTTTCAGTCCTTTGCTCTACCAACTGAGCTATGGCACCATTCGCGTTTGCAATAACGCCTGTTTGTTTGATTGCGGGTGCAAAGGTATGGCTTTTTTTTGTATTTGCAAATTTTTTGGCGCAAAAAGTTTCTTGTTTTGAAAAAATGATTTAACTTTGCATTCGCTTTTCGGGATTTAGCGCAGTTGGTAGCGCACGTCGTTCGGGACGACGGGGTCGCTGGTTCGAGTCCAGTAATCCCGACACTGCAAAGAAAAAGGTCATGCAACTCAGTAACAAGTTTGCATGACCTTTTCTTTTGTTATTGCTTCACTGTCTTTTTCCCGTCTATTATATAGATGCCTTTCGCCAGATTGCCTGCCGTGGAGCTTATCCGGCGTCCGTCCAGGGTGAATGTGCGGTGGGGGGCCGATGCGTTGCTGTCAACAGTGTTTATGCCGTCGCAGCTTTGCGGCAGTACGCATACGTTGTCTACGAACACACCCGCACTGTTTGTCTTTATGCGCAGCGATATGCTGCCGCTGCCCGTTACCGTTGTCCTCACCTCAGTCCATTGTCCTGGCGTCAGCGTGAATTCCGTCTCGCCCAGCGTTGCGTCGCATCCGTAGTTGGCCGAGAGCAGGAGCTTGTTGTCTGCGCTGCCCGTGTATGGTGCTGCAAGGAAAGACACTGTGCATGGCTCCGCAATCGTGAATGCCGGTGTTGCGACATTCGCCTTTCTTGTGGCGTTGCCGAACAGTGCGCATTTGTTTGCACCAGTTTTCGGCGTTCCCGTCCATCCGTCGGTGTCGGGTATGAAGTCGCCCGTACCAATGTTGTCACCGCCCCACAAGCCGTCGTTTCCGCCCGTGCCCGAACAGTTGTCGAACGTGTCGTAAAGCAGCGCCTCTTCGGGCTTGTCGGGCTTCATGGCCGCCTTTGTGGTGTAGAGGAACGACACTGTCCCGTCGGCGTTTTGCGTCATGTTCATCAGGAACTTGTTCATCATCAGCGAACCGTCGGTGTTGGTGTTGTAAACTTCCGCTGCGGGGCGCGAATAGTTCGACAGACTGTTGTTGCCGTTGTATGGCCAAGCGTCTGCCGCCCTGTTGTCGGCAGTAGAGCCGAAGTCGTTGTCGGCAGGAATCACGGTCATGCGCTGCCTTGACGCAACGTAGTTCACCTGGTTGTATTCCCATGCCGTCTGGTCGTAGTCCACGTGCGTGACGATTATTCCCTGTCCCGGCAGTTCCGCGTCCCAAGCCGTTTTCTGCCTGTTCTCCACCATGTAGTATTCGTTGCGTGTTGCATCGTTGTAGAAGACGTATGTGTCTCCGCCTTCGGCAAGCGCCTTCATGTTGTCCACCTGCACGGGCTCCGCGTTCAGCTCGACGGGCTGCTGCCATCCGCAGAACATCTTCTCGTATGCGTTGTATCCTGCCGGAACGAACGAGTTGCCGTTGTAGCATCCGTAGCACATCAGGTCCCAGTATCCTGTTCCGTATCCCACGTTGTTTATGTCGTAGTGGTCTTTCAGTCCGAGACAGTGGGAGAATTCGTGGCAGAACGCCCCGATGCCGTCGATGGCTTCCGTTGCGCCCAGCTCGCAGCTGCATGCGTATACGCTCACCGCCACTCCGTTGGCCACCGTCAGCGGGTCAATCTGCGACTTGTGGGGCCATACCAGGTCTCCGTCCTGCGGATACGTTGCCTGTCCGTGTCCGGCATAGAGCACGAACACCTCTTCCACCAGTCCGTCGCCGTCCCAGTCGTATTGCGCCCAGTCGCTAACCAGGTCCTTTGCCAGCGTAACGGCGTTTTCCACCATCGGATACACCAGCTCTGCCTGGTCGCGCCCCGAGGCGTCGTTCTTTCCGTAGGCGGCATATCCTTTGGGCAGTTCCACCGGTCCCACCACGTCGAAGTCTATTTCAAACTGTCCTGAGCTTTGCGCCTTGAAGTAGTCTGCCACGCTGCCCCTGAATCCCAGTTCCTCGTTGGTGTAGTTTTCTCCGTTTATAATCTGTTTGTATAGTTCGAGCGTGTGTTCCGGCTTGAATTTCGTGTCGGCAAAGTTTGCTAGAATCACCAGACACTTCTTCTTTCCCGTGTATTTTCCCGAATCCTTTGCCGGTGAACGCTTGGGCAACGCAGCCTCGATAGCCTTGGCGCGCTGCTCCTTCTGCTTCAGTATGCCGTCTAGCTCCTGCTGCAGCAGTGCGGCCGTAACCTTTGTGAAGGTCTTTCCGTTGGTGTCCTGACGGTAGCATGCGCCGTCGGCAGTGCGCCAGAATGTCATGTTCTCGTCGCCCGTCAGTTCCGCCTTTACGGTAGTTCCGTCGGCAAGTGTCAGCGTGCGCCACATGCCCGGTTTCACGGGCATGGCTCCGGCTGTGAGCGCAGCCCCGACAAGTGCGAGAGCTATTATAGTCTTTTTCATACGGTTGTGTTTTCTCAGTATAACAGTGTTTTATTTTACGAACTTCTTTCCGTTCACGATGTATATTCCGCTCTTCAGCGCATTGGCGTCCGTTCCTGCCAGTCTGCCGTCGATGGTGTATATGCGGCTTGTTTGCGTTGCGTTGGCGCTTTCAACGGTCTTTATTCCTGTCGTCACGTCGGCCCAAGGGTCAGGCTTGTCGCTTAGCTCCACGTTGCGCTTGAAGTCGAACGATATTGTTCCGTCGGCATTCTGCCTGATGTTCGTTATCGGCTTTCCCATGAGCTTCGTGCCGTTTATGTTGGTGTGGTTCAGCGTTGCGGCAGGCGTGGAGCTGTCTGTCAGGCTGTTTACCGTTCCGTAGGGGAATGCGTTGTTCTCGGGATAGTTGTCCGATTTCACTCCGTCTGCCGTTATCACGGTGCATCTGGAGTACGACGATCCTGAGTTTGGTGCCGCTCCTTTCCATACGCTTTCCGAATAGTCGGCGTATGTAACCAGCAGTCCCGTTCCGGTGCGTTTCTTGTCCCATCCCACGTTCTGGTGGTTTTCAAGGATGTAGAATTCGTTTTTGTATCCCTCGTTGTATATGATGAAGAACTCTCCGCCTTCGGATATCGGCTGCATGCCCGTTACCGTGGTGTCGTTGCGCAGCACGGTGGCGTTCTGCCATCCCGCCAGCATGCGTTCCAGTCCGGTGTAGCATGCCGGTGTGAATCCGTCGTCGATATACGAACCCATGTCCATAATGTCCCATGATCCCATTCCCCAGTTGCCTGAAGTCCCGTCGTAAAGGTCGGGATATCCGAGGCAGTGGGAGAACTCGTGGCATATCGTTCCGATGCCGCACACGGAGCCCGTGCCCTGCAGCTCGCTGCTGCATGCGTATGTGTCGATGGTAACGCCGTCCAGGTTCAGCGCGCTCTTGTAGTCGGATGCGCTCAGCTTCGACTGGTGCGGCCATATCGTGTAGCTGCCGCCGCCGTCGTGCTGTCCTTTTCCTGCATAGAGTATGAACACCTGTTCCACTGTCCCGTCGCCGTCCCAGTCGTAGTCGGCAAAGTTCACGTATTCGTCGGCAGCCTTTATTGCGTCAGCCGCAAACTCGCCGGCGTGTATGTCGCGTTGCACGGCAGCTCCCGACCCTGCGTCCTGTCCGTAGTATTCCGTTTTCCTTGGCAGTTGAACCGGCCCCACCACGTCGAACTCCACGTCAAGCCTGCCCAGACTCTGCGCCTTGAAGTAGTCGCGTATGCTTCCCGTGTATCCCAGTTCCGTGTCGGAATAGTTTTCCGTGTTGGCCACTTTCTCGAAGAATTCCTTTGTGTGCTCCTTGCTGAAGCGTATTGTGGCGTTCTTGAAGTTTGCCAGTATGATGAGGCCCTTCTTCTTGCCCGTGAACACTGCGCCCCTTGCCGCATTGCCTGCCGCTCTGGCCATTGCCGTGCTGCGCTGCATGTTGCGCTCTGCCCTCATCTTCGATGCGCTGGCGTTGATGGCGGCAGCGTCAACCTGGATGAAGAAAGCGTTGTCGGGGCTTTCGTTGTAAGCCTTCCCGTTCTCGGCAAGCCAATAGCTTCCCCATTCGTCACCCTTGAGCTCTGCCCGCAGTTCTGTACCGTCGGCAAGACGGATAGTTTTCCACTGTCCGGGTTTTGCCGGAACGGCAAATGCAGCCGTTGCAGCAAGCGCCAATGCGCAAAGTGTAAAGATTCTCTTCATAATGTATTATAAGGTAATGTTTTGGCTACAAATTTACTTGATTTTTGTGCAACAATCCAACAAAGCTCGCCTTTTTATGTCTTTCCGTTGAAAAAACATCCCTCTCTACCTTTAATAAAAGCCCCGCAAGTTTTTGTCTTGCGAGGCTTGGTGTTCCAATATCCGTACCGCATTTTGCGGATATTAAAGGGAAACGAAAACGCCCCTAAGCCCTTGACAAGGGTAGGGGAACGATGTATACTTTGCAGTATGCAAGCGGAAGAATTTTCACACCATGAACCGACGGCTTTACCCCCAAATACCGATTTTGTCCAAATGACCACTGAAATGGCCGGATTTTCTTGTGAAATTGCCAATTTGCCAATTTGCCACGCT
>CAVAPC010000061.1:0-4308 GCA_963590505.1 uncultured Alistipes sp.
ATCAAAACGTACAACTGGGAATTTTATTGTGTTTTGATTGCCACACGTTTTTGCAGGTGGTCCGTATATTAACACATCCCATGAGCATTTACCGTTGCTAAGTTCGAGGCAGTATTTCTAGAAATTTCTCACGTTTCAGAGTGTCTGCTGAACACAGCGTCAAGTAAACGCCTTTATTATGTCGTGCCTCTTTTACCCACCCAACCTCCTTACTTGCAGGTGATTAACCCACAAAAGGCTCGGCGTGTGCTGAGGCATGGAAAAATACAGGCTGGGGCTTACGAATGCACCGTACCTGGTTATTCCGCCGTAAAATTACAATAAATTTTCCAAACTGACGGCGGGAAGCAGCAAAAAATGTTCTGCTTCGTATTGAAATGTTGGCCAACTGGGAAGAGGACCATAAAAAAACGCGTGCGGCTGCCATTGTGTGTGGAGCCGCACGCGTGTTGCGTTTGTCAAGAGTTTGGTCTCGTTTTCCCGTCTATCTTGTCTGTTTTGTTTTTCCTGCAATTCTGTCAATAGGAACGTTGCATGATGGCTTTGCCACTGTGCCGCTCATGGGCTTCAGTTGTGGCTTGCCCGTGTTTGACTTCGGCGCTGCGGATGAGGCCGTGGCGGTGGGGTAGGTGTGCGATACTGTTTCGGGCTGCGCACTGGTTAGGTGCGAGTGGAACGATGTGCGTGTTATTGTCGTACCGTTTTCGTCGGTTACGGCAAGCACGATTACATACCATCCGCGTTCTTCATCGGTGAACGTGCGCGAGTATTCCACCTTTGAGGAAGCGGTTGCCTGGTCTGTCACGTCGATTGTTCCCTGTGCTTGCTCGATGGCTTCGCCCCATGCGTCGGAGGGCTTGGTGTATGATGATGAGTTGGCAAGAAGGTTGTTTAGTGCAACGTCCCAATCAGTTTCTTTCATCACCAGGAGCTTTGCCTTGCTCACTGCCGAGGTCTTTGAGGATACGGCGTATGCTGCCGACATGCTGCCGTCGCCGCTTGTGAACTGTGTCAGGTCAACTGTCGGGCATGCGTCGTCGGCCGTGGGCTTTATGTGAAGGTTGTCTAGCTGCACCTTCACCCAGTCGCCGTTGTTGTCCACTCCCAGTGCGCAGAAGGTGTAGTCGTTCTCCTCGCTTATCGACCACTTGCGGTCAGCCTCGTCGAGGGCGTTCCATTGTTCTGCCGTGAATGCGTTGGCCTGCGTGAACATAAGATAGTCGTAGCCGTAGACGGACACGAACTGGTCGATGGATTTCGTCTTTGCCAGCACCAGGTACAGAGTCTTTATTCCGTCGCTTGGCGTCACGCTGAAGGATGCCTTGCCGTTGGCGTCAACGCCGTTGAAAGCCACCTGCAGGGTTTCCGTGCTTTCGCCCGGTGTGAGTGTGGTGACGGTCTTGTATGTCATGTTCTCGCCAAGGGCGTATCCCGTTGACGTCTGTGTCAGGTCGGCTGCTACGATGTAGTATTTCTGTCCGCCGGGGATGAAGTCCGTTTCTCCGTTCTCGTTCTCCTCGCCGTCTTTCGCGTTTACGGTCATCGGGCCGTATCCCCCGTATCCGTAGCCTGAAAGCAGGAACGTGCGGAAGGCTTGCTTCAGCTGCGTGTCGGTAGCCTCGGCAATTGACGAGTCCATATACATTCTGAGATACATGTCGAGATACGATTCTGCCAAGAGCATCTGAATGCAGAGACTGCCGTTTGGGTCGGTTTCCACTGTGTATCTCACGCTGTTCTTGCCTGCCGTTATGCCCGATATGTCCACGGGCAATGTTTTGCTAACTCCGGCGGGACGGCCGAAGGCTATATAGTCGTCGGCTCCGAGCTCCACTGTCTTCACGGTCTGGTCGCCAAGGTTCAGGTTCACCTTCTGCTGTGCGGTGGCGTTAAGCGAGAAGGCGGCCGCCATTATGACGGTTGACAATATTGTTTTTTTCATCATGTTTCTTTCTTTTGTCCTTGTTGGATTTCTTTTCTTTTGGGGCGGATTAGAAACTTACGGCAGTGCCTTCGTAGTGGCCTGTAAGATTGCCGCTGTATTTCTTTATGCCGAACACGCTGAAGTCGACGTTCACCGTATCCTCGCTCACCGTAAGCTTTGCGTTGCCGCCCAGTGCGCGGCTGTCGGCGTCGCATGTGGCCTTGCTGTAGGTCACGCCGTCGTAGGTGACTGATATTTTGGCATTCGTGTCAGTTCCAGAGAAACCGTGTACGAGCGAATCGTTCACGAACTCGTCGGGCATCGTTATCACTATGTCTGCGTCGGCCATGCTCTGCTCCGTTGTAGCGTTCTCTTTCGACGAGAGGTAAACGGTGTATAGCTGGTTCGCGGTGTCGTGCTTTACGGCAGCCGAACGAATGTCCACGGCATCAGCGCCTGCCACGCTGTAGTTGCTCGGCACGGTAAGGTCGTAAACCTCTGGCGTTCCCTTTTGGTAAGCTATTTGCAGACTGCGCGATGCGTCGGCGCCCAACTTCTCCACGCCAACCGTTATTGTGTAGCTTCCGTCGCCGCGGTCCAGCACGCTCAGTGTTCCCGTTGCGCTGCCTATGGAGTCGGTCTTTATCGTTATGGTCTGGGGGTTGTTCACGTCGGTCACGTTGTCAGCCAGCGAAAGCTCGAACCTTGTGCTTCCGCTTATGTCGATGTCGTTTCCGTCCATTGCCTCTGTCGGCACGAACAGACGTGCGTAGTAGTAGCAGTTCTCAAGGTCGTTCGCCTTGTCGATGTTGCCCGGAGTGAGATAGAACGCCGTTCCGTCGGCAAGCTTTTCGGCAAATGCTGCACGCAGCGTCATCTGCTCGCCGTCAACGGTGAACGTGTTTGTGCTCTGTTCAATCATGGTGAATGTGCCGTCGTATTTGCTCTCGAACGCCTCTGCCCCCTCAATGGGCGTGCAGCTCACGCTGAAGTTGAGCTTGTCGTCTTCAAGGTCGAAGAAGAACGTTCCGTCGGTATAGTAGTCCTCCCAGTCGTCTGACGAGAAGAGCACGGGCTCGTAGTCATCGTCTGTTTCATATTTGTCTACGTCCACAAACATTACCTGGAACATCTCGTCTTCCTCGAACTGGGAGCTGAAGGTGCTGAACGTGATGTTCTCGCTGGCAAGCGTGGGCGAAAGGTATATGGCAACGTAGTGCCCTGCGGCAGCTACGTCGGCCAGTGTCTCCACGTTCTCCTGGTCAGAGAGGTATGCCACGACGTATCCGCTTTGCGTGGTGACGACGGCGGACTTCAGTTCGATGGTGGTGTCGCCCGTCTTCACGTAGCATCCCTCCACAACCTGTTTCTTTTCGAAGGTTATGTTGTCCACGTCCTTTCCCACTTCGTAGGAAGAGACGATGCGGCCGTTCTTAACGACAAAGATGCTGTCGGGGCCGTTTTGCGCCGCTCCCTGCAAAGCAAAGCATAGGAGCATGGCGAAGAGTGAAAATATCTTTTTGGTCATTTTCTTGGTTTCTGTTCTTTGGTTATTTGTTGTTGTGCGTATCTTAGGGGATGCACTGTGTTCCTTAGCGCTTTACCATCTTCAGCTGCTGGCCCTGTGCCTTCACTGCATATACGCCGTTGGCTAGCGACGCTACGCTGACTGTTGCCTTGCCGCCCTGTGCAGTGGCTTTGCCCACGAGCTGTCCGTTGGCCGAATATATTTCGAGCGTCTGCCCGTCGGCAATGTTCTCAACGCTAACGGTGTTTCCGTTGGAGCGGAACACGAGGCGTGACGAAGCCGCCGGCTTTGATATGCCGTCGGTTGTGGCCGTGAGGCGGATCTTCTCTATGTCGGCCAGTTTGTGGGTTGCCACGGCAGAGCTGTCCTGTCCAAGCAACACCACGTCGTCGCCCTTCACCTGCAGCCTTGCCACCTGCGAGATGCTCAATTCGTGGCTGCTGCCGTCGACGTAGAGCACGTCCACCTTGCCAGACTGTGCCGATGCGTTCAGCCACATGCCGAGCGAGAGCAATGTTGACAGAAAGTAGAATTTCTTCATAAATAAAAGTTGGTTTAATTTGCGTAGATGTTAATTATCGCTACAAAGGTAAGCAATTCCTGCGAGTTGCTTGCGTTCTGTCGGCTAAAACTGGCATTTTATTCATGGGGGCGCTTGCTGCTTCCTGTAATGAGTGCTGTTTCGCGTTCCTGTTCTTGCGCTTCGTCAGGCTCATTCTTTTGCATAAATGGGCAGCGGCTTTAGAACGGTCTTGCCGTTCTCCATTACTTTCACGTGGCATTGGCGGTAACCGCTCTCGGTGAGAACAGTGTCGAGCAGAGGGTTCAATTGTTTTATGCGTTGTATGTCATCTCT
>CAVAPC010000062.1:0-3865 GCA_963590505.1 uncultured Alistipes sp.
ACATCAGCTATGGCATGGCAACAAAGTGGATAGAATGTCAAATGCCTCAGGAAGAAATCGCAAAAAAAAGTGACTTCATTATCATTAATGACGGCATTGTTCATTTATTACCACAAATAGAACAAATGTTGTCTTATTACAGATAAGTTGACATATAAGACAACAATGTAAAATATATAGTAAATAGATAAATATAAATTTAATAAAAGAAATTAAAAAATGGATTACACAATTTTGTCCGTCGCAGGAAAGCCTGGACTCTTTAAACTGATTTCAAGAGCAAAGCAAAACCTAATAGTAGAAACTCTTGATACAACACACCGCAGAACACCAATTTTTGCATCAGACAGAGTTACAAGCTTGTCAGATATTGCTATGTACACAGAAAGCGATGATGTACCTTTGATGACTATCTTGGACACTATCCTTAAGAAAGAGAATAACCAAAAGTGCTCTTTAAATTATCGCAAATGTACGAAAGAACAGCTTCATACTTATTTTGCAGAAATATTGCCAAACTATGACAGAGAGCGTGTTCATGATAGCGACATTAAGAAACTTCTTCTATGGTATGACATACTCATTGCTGCCGGTATTACAGACTTCGTTACAGAAGAGAAAAATCAAAATGAAACGCAAGCAAACGATACAGATCAGACAAAATAATATTTTTTTTAGTGTAACTGATGAAACGTTCAGAGCGTTATAAATATATTCTGGAACATTTTGCCAATACAATGCCACAAGTAACAACTGAGCTTGAATTTGGTAACGTGTTCCAGTTACTTATTGCAACAATGCTTAGTGCACAATGTACAGATAAACGCGTAAATATCGTAACAAAGTCACTCTTTAAAGATTATCCTGATGCACATTCTTTAGCACAAGCAAAGGAATGTGATATTATATCTCATATATCCAGTATCTCATACCCTAATTCTAAAGCTAGACACATAATAGACACAGCCAAGACTTTGATAAATAGGTACAATGGCGAGATACCGAATAGGTTGCCTGAACTGGAAGATTTGCCTGGTGTAGGAAGGAAGACTGCCAACGTAATACTTGCAGTTGGTTTTGGTAAAGCTGCGATGCCAGTTGACACGCACGTATTCAGAGTTAGTCATAGATTGGGATTAGTCCCGAAAAACTGCACAACTCCACTTTCAGTTGAAAGGTATCTTAGAAAAAACATCAAAGACGACATAGTTGCGGATGCACATCATTGGCTACTTCTGCAAGGGCGTTATATTTGCACTAGTCGCAAGCCCAAATGCAACGAATGCCCGTTCAGAAGTTTTTGCCCGGAATTATCGTCAATAAGAACTAAGAAAAAGATCTGATTATTCTACAGTTTTCCTTCAGAGAACTGTTTTATTCGTTGTTCTTCTGAAATTTTGCATACAAGTAGGCGACCTCCTTTTTCTGCAACAATATATCCATCAAGCCCTTGTATTACGACCTGACGACAATCTGATGTATGCACTATGCAATTTTTACTTTCAAAAAGTGATACATTTGGGCCAATAACACTATTACCATCAGCATCATGCTTTGTTTGAGCAAGCAGAGAACCCCATGTTCCCAAATCACTCCAACCGAAATCTGCAGGACACACGAATATCTCTTCTGCTTTTTCCATAATTGCGTAATCGACAGAAATGTTTTCACATTCAGGGAAACGCTCATCTATTACACTTTGTTCTTGAGGAGTTCCGTAAACGTCAATCATGCTCTCAAAAATATTAGACATTGCAGGTTGATAGATCCGAAATGCGTTTACAATCGTCCGCACACTCCAAATAAATATACCTGCATTCCAAAAATAACTTTTTTCTGCGATATATTTTAAAGCTTGCTGATAATTTGGCTTTTCCTTGAATGCGTCTACGCGATAAATTTCTTTATTTCGGACAGAAGCAGAACTTAGATCTGCCTGTATGTATCCATATCCAGTTTCCGGGCGAGTTGCCTTCATTCCCAAAGTTACAATCGAATCTGTTTCGCCAGTAAAACTTAGGCATGAATTTATAACCCGTCTAAACTCTTGTATGTTAACGACAATATGATCGCTAGGTGTAATGACGATGTTTGCGTTAGGACATTGTTTCTTTATACGCCAACTTACATATGCTATGCAAGGAGCAGTATTTCTTCGACAAGGTTCACATAATATATTTGATTCAGGAACCTCTGGAAGTTGTTTACGTACTATCGATGTATAGTCTTTGTTTGTTACAACCCAAACATTTTCAGAAGGTACTATAGTATTAAAGCGATCATATGTAAGTTGTATAAGAGTTCTGCCAATACCAAGAACGTCGATAAACTGTTTCGGACAATCAGGAGTGCTCATCGGCCAGAACCGACTACCCACACCACCAGCCATTATAACAAGATGAATATTGTTTGCCATAGTTTGAAATGTTTTTTCAAAATTATAAAAACTCTTTTATTGCAAAAATACGAATAAATGTGATATTCTAAGAAAAAAAACAAAAAAATCTAACAGTAACAACTATCAAAAACTTCATGAGAAATTACGGCTTTCGCTAACCATTCTCCACGCCTATACTTACATGGTATGTATTATTTTGGCATAACATGTGAAGATAATTCTTGACATATTTATATTTTCCGTGACTCAAAATATACTTTTGCTGGTTCTCGAAATAAATTATTTTAGATAAAAATCTTCTGTAAGTTTATTATACCAATCAGAACGATTCCCATCATCATCCTGAAGACATTGAATTTCAAGATATTGTTCCACAGAACTTTTTGTGTATTCAATAAGGACACGCTTAGGTGGCTTCCTGGAGGTCGTTTTAACAAGGCATTTTCTTTTTATGGAAAAACCTTCTATCCTTGCTGCGCTATCAAATTGTTGCATAGAATCTGTAGGAATAACAACATTAAGAACACCATCATTTTCTACTAGTTGACTTGCACAATGTAATAGGGTAGTGAAATTTAAAGAATCTGTATGTCTTGCATTATGGCGCTTTGTATTAGGACATCCCAATGATTTTTCGAAGAATGGCGGATTGCATACAATGGAATTAAACTTAAGTCTCTTATTTACAGCATTTTGTTCAAAATTTTGCAATGATATATTCAAAATCTCAATTCTATCTGAGAACGGTGAAGCCAATACATTATTTTTAGCCTGTAAACATGCGTCAAAATCAATATCAATTGCCAAGACATGTGACTCTTTGTATCTCTGTGCCATCATCAATGCAATCAGACCTGTTCCCGTACCTATATCAAGTATGCGATCTCCTCCCGTAGCCCAGGCTCCAATCATGGTTCCATCTGTACCTACTTTCATACCACATTTTTCTTGATAAACAGTGAACTGTCGAAACTTAAAATAACTGTTTGCCATTTTTAATTATCTTAAATCTTTAATTTACAGCCAGAATCTTTTCATATAATTGCTTGACAGGTTATGTATGATAAACTGATTTGCTTTACAACATTCATTACCACTAAAAACTTGCCTAGCAGCCCTTACACCTAACAAAGGTAGCAAATATTTTCAAAAACGATTCATTTTCGTATCATTTTTGAGATTTTGCTTTCCGACGTTGAAGAGAATGTTGTCTCTGCGGAGGAGAGAGTTGCAAGCGAATGGTCATTCGCACTACACTAAAGACAGTGTCCGATATAGCCTAATTTATGATTTTGTTCTTTCTCCTAATATATTTTCTAAACCATCATGCCCTGCATGTATTCAGTAAACCCGAACAAGTTCTTTACACAAGATAGAGTTTTGCACAGCCGAGAACGTTATTATAATAACTTACTCAAGTTTCGGATTTAGAATTTACGATTAAGAAATTTGCATAAAAAAGGCTTT
>CAVAPC010000063.1:0-3275 GCA_963590505.1 uncultured Alistipes sp.
ATCAAAACGTACAACTGGGAATTTTATTGTGTTTTGATTGCCACACGTTTTTGCAAGTGACCCATTTAATGTAACTTGTCTTTAAGGCAAGTCTGTGTGGCAAATTTACATATGGAAAGTGGAATTTATTAAGCAGTGAATACATAAAATAAACTGTGTCAAGCTGTCATTAAAACAGTTAGACACAGTTTATTCTTTATTTTCCTGGAGTATCTTGTTAAAGAACAGGGAACTTTTAAAAAAAAATCCCTGTTGTATGTTCCTTTATACAAGATATTGGTCGCTTATGCTTTCGTTGTTTACGACGCGGCGTATCGTTTCTGCAAACATTTCTGCAACGGAGAGTTGCTTTACCTTTGCGCAGCGCAGAGAGTAGGGGATAGAGTCAGTGAATACTATTTCCTCAAGTGCAGAATCCTGTACACGTTCGCTTGCAGGACCGCTCATGACGCAATGTGATGCGCATGCTCTTACGCTTTTTGCTCCAGCCTGTTTCATTATGTCTGCCGCCTTTGTAATTGTTCCGGCAGTGTCAACCATGTCATCGATAATAACAACGTTCTTGTCTTTTACGTCGCCGATTATCTGCATGCTTGCTACAACATTTGCTCTTGCACGTGTTTTGTTGCACAAAACAAGCGGGCATCCCAAATATTTTGCATAGGTGTTTGCTCTCTTACTGCCGCCAACATCCGGAGAGGCAATTACTATGTCTTCAAGATTAAGGCTCTGCAGATACGGGAGTATTACTCCAGAGGCATAGAGGTGGTCAACAGGAACATCGAAGAAACCCTGAATCTGATCTGCATGCAGGTCCATCGTTATCAAACGGTCTATACCCGCAACGCTCAAAAGGTCAGCTACAAGTTTTGCGCCAATACTTACGCGCGGTTTGTCCTTGCGGTCCTGTCTTGCCCAGCCGAAATAAGGGATTACCGCATTGATGGATTTTGCAGAGGCCCTTTTGGCAGCATCGATCATAAGCAGTAATTCCATCAGATTGTCTGAGTTCGGGAAAGTGCTTTGCACGAGAAACACATCTCTTCCTCTTATTGACTCCTCATAGGACACGGCAAATTCTCCGTCAGAAAATTTAGTTATAACAAGTTTGCCCAGCGGACAACCCAAGCTTTGGCATATCTTTTCTGCCAGATACCTCGTGTTTGTTCCGGAGAACACCATAAAAGAGTTATTGTCACTCATTTCTTTATGTATTTTGGGGGTTTGTTGTTAGTGATTTGTCAGTAGAACAGTTTTCTGATCTTGCCGAAATGGCTTATCAGTTGTTTGAAATCTGTGTCGTGGTGTATGTCGAATTTGTTCCATAAGTCCGATCTTATCACGGCACCTCCGAAGCCAAGGTCTTTATACAATCTTGCATTTTCTATTGTTATCCCACCAATGGCATACACCCGCTTGTCGATAAGACCTTTGTCTGCGGCTGCTTCGAGCTCGTTTGTAGTGTATTTTGAACTTTCCAGAAAGACGTATTCCGAATGTCTTTTCGCCTCTTTCAGTTGCTCTATAGTGTTACATGTGCGGCTTACCTTTCCTTTGTAACCTTCAGGCACGTTGCCATCGGCACTGTCAATGTGGATTTTTTCAAGTCCGTATTCATTCTTAAGGTAATAGTGTAAATGCACGGTAATCTTGTTGTAGTAGCTTTCTGACAATAAAGACAGTAATCTCTCGCAATAGAGAGGCGACGATTCGGGCTTGTTTATGTGCAGGTTCGTCATCCCTTCTTCGAAGAGCGCGGTTATGATTTTGTCTTCTTCCACAAAAAATGTGGGCTTTGTCATTATAACAAGCTTCATTGCGTTTTTTTTATAGTTGCAAAAGTATGAAATTTTGGTTAATAATACAATTTTGATATTGGAAAACTTTATCTTTGCAACGTATTTTTAAGACGAGACAAATGGAAAAGGAGATTTTGACAAGGATACGTAAACCCGCGTATGTTGTTGAAGAAAAGTTACTTAGAAGAAATCTTCAACTTATAAAAGATGTGGCGCAGAGAGCTGACGTTGAGATAATATTGGCTTTCAAGGCGTTTGCGCTGTGGAAGACTTTCCCTGTTTTCAGAGAATACATCAACAGTACTACCGCAAGTTCTTTGAATGAGGCCCGACTCGCTTTTGAGGAGTTTGGAGCAAGAGCGCACACGTATTCGCCAGCTTTCACGGATTATGAGATTGACGATATCTCAAAATGTTCCAGCCACATCACTTTCAACAGCTTTTCCCAGTTTCACCGTCTTTCTGCAAGCGCGAAAGCGGCCAATCCAAATGTGCAGTTCGGAATAAGGATTAATCCTGAATATTCGGAAATAGAAACATTACTGTATAATCCATGTGCTCCAGGTTCGCGTTTTGGAGTACTTTCCAAAGATCTTCCGCTCACATTGCCTTCGGGGATAAGTGGATTTCATTGCCACACTCATTGCGAAAGTGGTGCCGATGCTTTTGCGAGGACTCTTGCTGTGGTGGAGAAGAAATTTTCGCAATGGTTCTCGCAAATATCGTGGATAAATTTTGGCGGAGGACACTTGGTAACTCGTCAAGGGTATGACGTGGAACTTCTTGTTGAAACGCTCAGAGCGTTCCATTCACGCTTCCCTCACCTTAAGATAATTCTTGAACCTGGAAGTGCATTTGCTTGGCAGACCGGAAGTCTCGTCTCACACGTAGTTGATATAGTGGAGAATGCTGGTGTAAAGACAGCTATTCTTGACGTGAGTTTTACGTGCCATATGCCGGATTGCCTTGAAATGCCTTATATGCCAACTGTCGTTGGCGCGGAAATAATGGACGGCAACGATGTTGTTTCTGTTGGAAAATATCTATATATATTAGGTGGAAACAGTTGTCTTTCGGGAGACTATCTTGGTTCGTGGTTGTTCGATCATGAATTGAAGGTTGGTGAACCGTTGGTCTTTGAGGATATGATACATTATACAACCGTAAAAACAAATATGTTCAACGGCGTGTCGCATCCTGCCATAGCGATTCTTCACGAGAATGGCAATTTGGAGTATTTACGCGAGTTTGGCTACGAAGATTATAAAAACCGTATGGATTAGTCGAGTCTTTGTGGCGTGTGATTTCGTATTTTCACAACTTTTTTTCGAAAAAGTCTGAAAATATTTGGATGTATGGATAAAACGTTTTACCTTTGCACCCGCATTGAGAGAAATGCTCGCTTGTTGGCGAAAAAACATTTGCGGAAATAGCTCAGTTGGTAGAGCACAACCTTGCCAAGGTTGGGGTCGCGGG
>CAVAPC010000064.1:0-2735 GCA_963590505.1 uncultured Alistipes sp.
TCCGCCTTTTCACAGCCACGCCCAACAGTGAACCTGCTGCAATAATATGCCATTCTGGGGCATCCTCGCAAAAATACTTCAAAGAGTTGAGCGCCTCCTCACATTCTTGTATCTCGTCGAAGATGAGCAATGTCTTGCCCGGAACAAGGGGCACTTGGCTGTAAAGGGCGAGTTCTTTTATTATGCGGTCGGGTTCCTTTGATGTCAGGAAAGCGGATTGCAGCTCTTTCTGACGGTCGAAGTCAAACTTTGCCGTATAGTCAAAACACTCTCTACCGAACTCCTCCATTGCCCATGTCTTGCCTATCTGACGGGCTCCTTTCAAAAGGATTGGCTTGTGTCTTTCGGCATCTTTCCAATCCCTGAACCGCTTTGTTATTTCTCTTTCTATCCTCATGATCACGCTTATAACTTACGATTTGTGCCAAATTTGACACTTTTCCGAACTTGTCAAGTGCAAATATATAATACGCAGAGGAAAGTCACAACTTTTATAAGAGTTGTTTTCCATCACGTTCTCAATAAAGCCTTAAAGTTTCGGATTTGGAAATGCCTGTATTGCCTTTACTGCCGTAACGTTGTGGCCGTACAGGGAAATAAAAACGACGCGCAGCCCTTGACAAGGGTAGGGGAATGATGCATCTTTGCGGTATGCAAGCGGAATAAATTTCACACCATGAACCGACGGCGTTACCTCAAAATGCCGATTTTGTCCAAATGGTCACTGAAATGGCCGGATTTTCTTGTGAAATTGCCAATTTGCCAATTTGCCACGCTTTGTCATAAAGTAACAAAAAATATAACTCATTGATAATCAATGATGATTATAAAATGAACTCTATTTTGCAAGAATGGCAAATTGGCAAATTGGCAAAATCTCCTACCAATGGAACACTTTGCGGAAAAAGGAACAGTATGGGACGTTTCTACCCGTCACCGCCCGAGACAGTTTTCTATTCCGCATGGAAGGAAAAATACTTTTCCTTTATTCCTATGCAGTGTTCCTATGGTAAGAATCCCTTATATAATAAGGTGTAAACGGCCGAAACGGGCATATTTCTTCAGAAAATCATCTTTTTTACTCTTTTTCAGCAAAAAAATGTCTGAAAAGTTTGCCATGAAAGAAATATGGACTATCTTTGCATCAGTTAAGAACAAAAAACAATAAGAAAAGCTAATTTAACCGAAGTCGCAAGAAAGAACTAAAGCTAAAAGAAGAAAAAAGAAGATTCGAAGATACAAGGAAAAGAAAGATTCAAAAAGACGCTAAGAAAAAGATTCGAAGACACAAGGTAAAAGTCAGAAAGGTAAAAAAGAAAGTCGCAAGGAAACAACGCACTAAAGCTATTGAAACGCCGAAAGGCAACAAAACAACGCCGAAAGGCACAAAAAGAGAGTCAAGAAACAAAGTTATTTAACCGTCCGGACCGGTAAAAAAAACAGAAAAACGGGAAGGACAAAAACAAAAAGGGGTAAGATTATGAAAGCAAACAAGATTTTCGCAACAGCAGCAGCACTGGCAGCAATGTTCACAATGAACGCAACAGAGGCAATGGCCGACATGTACCACGCAAAGAAAGTGGAGTGCCGCATGGGCATATCCGAAGACAAAGTGGAGCTGACAAAACTCGGCGTGACGAAAGACAGCTGCGAGATTTGGGGCGAAATGAACACAACAGACAACTACGCATACTTCTGGTGCAACATCGACGGCAACGACTTCAGCGTTCCCGCAACATCAATAGAAGGCAACCAGGCACACACGCTCGTTGACCTTAGCTGGTATCAGTATCCGTTGGCACGATGCATAGAATCAGGAGTTAACCAGACACTCTTCGTAAAGGTGAAAAGCAACAAGAGCGGCGACAACAAGTTCGTGTCGTGGAACCGCGAAGACGAAATACCCAACCAGGAAGAATGGTACATCGACGCATCAGTAACGATGGAGCCCGTTGGCAACCCCGTTTACAATGCAGAATCAGACACATATACTCAGAACATAAACTGGGAGAAGCACAACATCTCGAACTGGGTGTTCTGCCAAGCAGTCATATACGCATCCTTCGACGAATGCCAGACTTGGAAGCCCGTTGGCTTGACATCGTTCGAGGAGGGCATACAGAAAACCATAACCGTCACTCTTCCGGGCAACAGCAAGAACGTTTACTACGGACTTGAGGTTAAGCCACACCCAGCTTACGCAATGATAGCACCCGACGGCGTATGGACCACACCTCCCTCAAAGTGCTTCGAACTGAACAAGCAGAGCAACGCCCGCGTTAAGGCCATGAGCGACGACGACGAGAGCGCAACGGCAGGCATCCAGGGCATAGAGAATGCCGACAACGCCAATGCACAGGCCGACGTATACACGGTGTCAGGCGTGCGCGTGGCACAGGGCACGACAATCAGCCAGGCTTCAGAGAGCCTCCCGCGCGGCATCTACGTGGTGAACGGCAAGAAGATGCTCCTTGGCAAGTAAGCCACGCGGCAAGCAACAGATGGAAGGAGAAACAGAAACATAATTACCCCTAAGAATAAATGACTTTGGCGGTAGCCTGACAGCAACAGCGGTTGTGCCAGGCTTCCGCTCTTTGCCCAACACGATTAAAATCGTGCCGTCCAACTGAGGTTTAAGAAAAGGGAATATGAGCCTTGACACAGTTTAATTTACACACCCAACTAAGGCTATATGCACTGCACGACTGCCGTATCACTCGAAATGTCGGATGAAC
>CAVAPC010000065.1:0-2581 GCA_963590505.1 uncultured Alistipes sp.
CCGGAAGTTCAAAAATGTGATGTGCGAAACCGACGAGAAATCAAAAAATGTGCTTGACGCATATTATAAATGCTGATACAATACTCAAGCGCGTTGAGCGCAACGAATATTAGGCGACATAGCCAAGTGGTAAGGCAACGGTCTGCAACACCGTCATCACCAGTTCAAATCTGGTTGTCGCCTCGTGGAAAGTTCCGTAGACTCAAGGGTTTGCGGAACTTTGCGTTGCAATTTTTCGGGTTGACTGCGGGTTGACCATTAAATAAGGTCTTGCAACAAATCATAACTATCCAATCCTTTGATATATTTGTCTGTCATCGAAGGTTTAGTATGTCCCAAAAGTGCCTGTACTGTCTTAACCGAATTAGATTTTCTGTAGAGTGCTGTAGCTGCTGTAACTCTCAGGGTATGTGTTCTGATCTGATCTAAATTGTTAACACCGGCATACTTTGCAGCATCCTTTATCTTGGCATTGAATGTATGATAACGAATCGGAAAGACATATTCATCGTCCAATTTATAATCTCTTACAGTACGAAGAATATCCATGGTATGCGCGGTTAATGGAATCAATCGCACATTTTGGTTGAATGAAAAGTTAAATTCCACTGGTAAAAGGGATGAATATCATAGGCTTTTACTTTGATGGTGAAATTGCAAAAGAACTGGAAACATACGGTTTTCTTTCAGAAATGTGGTCTAAGCTGGACGCGTTGTTTGACTGGGGAGATTGATGGTAGCCTAGATACCGGACAATAGTTTTTTGATTCCTAATCCTGTAGAATATATGTTAGGAGGGAAACAAAATGGCCAGACAGTATACAGAAGAATTTAAAAAGAATGCAATTCAATACTTAAATGATCACCCTGAGTTGGACAAACGCAAGGCGGCAGAATATTTAGGAGTACCATATGACACCATGTACGGATGGTACAAAAAAGCAAGACGTGAAAGCATTCCGGAAGCCTATGATGAACAAGGGAACCTTACTGATGCTGAAAAAGAAAATTTGCGGCTTCGCAGAGAACTGCGAGATGCGAAGGATGCACTTGAAATACTAAAAAAAGCAATCGGCATTCTGGGAAACTAACGGAAGCAATATATTCTGAAGTTAGAGCTGCTTTAGAAGAAAAACGCCGACTTTCAGTTAGCGGAGTGCTGCATTACTTAGGCGTATCTACCAGCGGATACTATGAGTGGATTAAAAGAAATCCGAGTAAAAGTGAAGAAAGGCGATTGAAAATCCAACAAGAGATCATGGAAATATATGAAGACAGTCATGAAATATATGGCTCGCCCAAAATTACCCATGTATTAAATAAAAGAGGTACAAAAGTTGCACAACGAACAGTTACCAGATATATGCATGCTATGGGCATTCATGCATGGTACAGACGTCCGTATACTATAACAACGATAAGCCGTGATTTTTCAGAGAAGCTAAAAAATATACTTAAACGTTCTTTTTCACCGACTAGACCGGACACAGTGTGGTGCACAGATATAACCTACATACATACCAAAGATGGATTTTTATATCTGTCATGCATCATGGATCTGTATTCCCGGAAAATCGTTGCATGGGAGTTGGCAAAGACACTTGAAACAGAACACGTGATAAACGCAATAAGGAAGGCAATGGAGTTAACAGGTAAAAGGCCTAAAATAATACATACGGATCGAGGTATTCAATATACATCTGATATGTATCAGCAATATACCGAAGGAATAGAAAAAAGCTATTCTGCCAAAGGCAATCCTTGGGACAATGCATGTATAGAGTCATTCCACGCTTTAATAAAGCGCGAATGGTTATGGCGTTTTAAAATAAGCAATTACGAGCAGGCGTATAAGCTGATTTTTGAATATATAAATGCATTCTATAACACTGTAAGAATTCATAGTCATTGTGAATATTCTTCACCTGCAGAGTATGAAAAGCAGTATTATATTAAGTTAAAGGAAATGACAAAAACAGTCGCATAAAGATGCCTTGGAAAAGGCAGAACAAGAACTTGTTCTGCTTGATTACGATAAATGCAGGAAACAGCTGCCTCTGTCAAGCCCATAGCCGCGTAAGCGGTGCATAGCAGGCTTGACAGAAACAGATGTTTTCTGCAAGAGAAATAGGAGAAACATCTTCAGGTTTACGAAAAAACGAGTGTCCGTTATCTTGACAGAGTACCAATATCCAGTCGGCGTATGCAATGCCTACTGATGAGAAAGCAGAAGTTGAACTTAAGCCATTTACGCTTACAGGAGATTCTTTTCCTAAAATTGTTGTAAGGAAGGATATTGGAAAGCGTTGGTATGATGATAATGGCATTTTGAATATCAACATGATTGATTTCCTTTTGGATAAGGAACTTATATAAAAAGAGCATAGCCAAAACAACTCAAAAACTTCGCTTTTAACATCCAATGATGAGCAGCTGTGCAGACGGCAGGCCTTTGGAATGCCGATACTGCTTTTATTACGAGAAAAAAAGGCTTCACACAGGAGCAGTGCTACTACCTGCGTCCGAAGAAGCCAAAGACAGAAGATGAGTGCGATGGATGCCCCTACGGGACATACGGCCC